>NZ_JBQFMM010000002.1:0-536581 GCF_056531845.1 Ruegeria sp. K3
CGCGTAAGTCGTAATAGGTTTCCGCCGCCGCCTGGTAGGTCGCGATTTTGCCGACATTGCTGTTGGGTGAAGCATTGCGGAACGCCGGGGCTGCTGCCTTAGACGCATTCAGGTTACGCAGCTTGTCCGCGCCATCGGGATCGGTGATCGCTGCAACAAGCGGGTCGCGATAGCGACGCTTGCTGGGCTTCTTACTGTCATAGTGCTTGGATTTATAATCTGTGCGAGCAACAGGTCGCGGGGAATACTCAACAGGAGCAACCGACGCCTTGCGATACGTTTTCGTTACGCGGTTCGCGCTTGACTTGGTTTTTACCGGCGAACGCTTGCCAAATAGTTGCTCGACATCGCGTTTAAACTCTCTTCCAAAGCCCGCCAGTGTGGTCTTTTGTACCTTGCCGTTCCGTCCCTTAGCTTTAGCAGAGGCTTTGGCTGACCGGTGGTGTTTTGCCTTTTGCTTCTTGTTAAACCCGAAAGCCTTTTCCACGCGGTGCGTTTTGGAGTTGGCCTTGCCGGCATCTTTACCCGCGCTTTTGGAACCCTTAGCTTTGCCGGATTTTCCCTTTTCGCCACTTTTGTTGCCGTCGTTGCCTTTTCCGGACTTACCCTTGCCTTTGTTACCATCGTTGCTTTTTCCAGAATTACCTTTGCCGCCGCCGCGGCCCTTTCCATTGCCATTATCATTCTTGGCATAAGCGGCGTCAGGGGAAAGTACCAATGTCACGGTCGCACCCGATGCAATTGCGAACGCTGTAATGGTCAAAACAGATGTCAGGATATTTCGTAGTTTTGAAATGGTCATCTCAGCCCCCCAGCTTCAATCCCTTTGTCGTATATCACGAATTCGAGAGAGGCAGGGAATTTTGCCGAGATTGTTTCTTTGGTGGTTCTTTTGACGCGAATATCTCTGAAAAATGGGCCTATTGTTTCCGGTTTCTGAAAAAACAAGGACTCCGACGGTGACTATCGCGTCAGTTCCCGCATACCTTGTTCTAAACCCGCCAGCGTCATGGGTACCATGCGATCTTCGAATATCTCACGGATCATGCCGATCGAATGGGTGTATTCCCAATACTTCTCTGGCACTGGATTGATCCACAGGTTCGATGTCCACTGTTCGCGTGCACGGCCCAGCCAGACTTGGCCAGATTCCTGATTCCAATGCTCATTTGCACCACCGGGATAAGCGATCTCGTAAGGACTCATCGAGGCATCGCCGACAAAGATGCATTTGTAGTCCGGCCCGTATGTGCGCAAGACCTCGTGCGTCGGAGTTTGCTGATCCCAGCGGCGGCGATTGTCGCGCCAGACGCCTTCATAGAGGCAATTGTGGAAGTAGTAGTATTCCAGATGCTTGAATTCGGTTCGGGCCGCTGAGAACAGTTCTTCGACAACCTTGATATGCGGGTCCATCGATCCGCCCACGTCCAGAAACAAAAGCACTTTGACGGCGTTGTGTCGTTCGGGTCGGGTTTTGACATCCAGATATCCGTGTTCAGCCGTAGCCCTGATCGTTCCATCCAGATCAAGCTCTTCCGCTGCACCTTCACGCGCCCAGCGGCGCAGGCGTTTCAAGGCAACCTTGATGTTCCGGGTGCCCAGTTCAACAGTGTCATCTAAGTTTTTGAATTCGCGCTTGTCCCAGACCTTTACGGCACGCTGATAGCGGCTTTCTTTCTGGCCGATGCGCACGCCTTCGGGGTTGTAGCCATAGGCACCGAAAGGTGAGGTGCCCGCGGTGCCGATCCACTTGTTACCGCCCTGATGGCGACCCTGTTGGTCCTTGAGGCGCTCGCGTAGCGTCTCCATCAGCTTCTCAAAGCCACCAAGCGCCTCGATCTCGGCTTTTTCTTCATCCGACAGGTGCTTTTCGGCCATCTTTGCAAGCCACTCGGCAGGAATATCGACCGCCTCGAGTACTTGATCGAAACTGATTTCACCCAACCCTTCGAAACTGGCGGCAAAGGCACGGTCGAACTTGTCGATGTTGCGCTCGTCTTTCACCATCGAAACGCGCGCGAGATAGTAAAACGCCTCGACATCGTATGTCGCCAAGCCCTTTTTCATCCCTTCCAGAAACGTCAGGTACTCGCGCAGAGATACGGGAATGCCAGCGTTTCGGAGGTTTTCGAAGAAGGGCAGGAACATCGTTCTATACCAGACGGACAATGACCAGTGAAATCACCAGCCCGACCAACGCAAAGGCAATGCCGTAACCTGCAGCGTATTGAGCCATATCCGCACCGCTTCCGTTACGTTTGCGTGCTGTCAACGCGCCCAGAATCGCGCCCAGAATAGCCATGCCCAGAACCACTATCATGTGACGTTATCCACCCGTGCTTGTGGCGGCTGACTGCGCGATGTCTTGTGTGACCGAGCGCACCACCAAATCCGAGCCGAAGCCGTAACGTGCCCATCCGATACTGTCCAGCCGAACGCGACGTGCCTGATCTAGTCGACCGGACTGCCGCAGTGCCTCGGATTTGAGCAGCAGCAGGGTGGCCAGAAGGGCGGCGTTCTCGGCCTTGGTCATGACATTGATTGCTTTGTTCAATTCGGGCAGGGCCTCGGTGCCCTGACCCTGTGCCAAAGCAAAGGCTGCGGTTTGTGCCGTGATATGAGCGCGCTGAATTTCCGTTCCCGGGGTGGCGTTCAGGTATTTCAGGGCAATTTCATATTGCTGCTGCGCCGCCTCGGGGTCGTCGAATTGCCCCATGCGCCCTAGCAGATAATGCGGATAGGCGCGGCGGTGGTCGGTCCAGCCTTGCTGTTGACCAATTCGCGCTGCCTCGTTCGCAGCGTTGACGCGTTTGGCCGTACCAGCGCCAGCCCCCAAAGCGCGTTGAACTGCGTTAATCCAGGCCCGAGGTGTCTCAGTAACCTGTTGTGGCGCAACCCGATCCCCTCTGGGGTTCAGCCGGCTGAGTACGCCGGGCAGAACCGCTGCCACCTGTTCGCGTGTCATGCCATTTTGCAGCTCAGGCGCATAGGCTGCGCGCAGGATCAACATGTCGAATCCGGTCAGAACCGTGTGGAAATTGTCGTCGTTGAATACTGAATCGGTTAGGCGATAGAGGTCGTTCAGAGGTCCAAGTGCCTGAGCCAATTCTTCATGCAGGCAGTCCCGAATTTCCTGTGGGCTGGCATCGTAGGGGATGAATATCCCGATCCGTTCACGTTTTCGCAGTTCGGTCCAGTTGCTTTTGCTTTTGCGCCTGTCACGGCGGTATTCTTCCAGACTTGAAGAGTTGGGCACGACGAAACAGGCGGCCTGCGGCAGGATGCGGCGGATCTGTTTCTGGCTTACAGCCTCGATCGTGATGTTCGCCTGACCCTCTGGAATCTGCCGGATGTCGATCTTCGCCTCACGTTGCAACCGGGTCAGTAGCCGACTCAGGTCGGTCTGCATCGTTGGTGGCGGTGTCCCAGTCAGACGCACCGTGATCGGTCCATCAAACCGGGTGAAGACCGGCAGTTCCGCGCCGCTTTCAAGCGCGAAATGCAGTGAGAGGAAGTCGGCAGCGATATTCTTGTTCGAACGGGCAGGCGGGCTTGGACGAGCAGCGCCGAAGGATTTAGACGGCGGCAGCGAAGCTTCAATCACCTGGGTACGGGTCGGCGTCTCGATCCGGTCGACCGTGGTGCAGGCAGACAGCGCCGCCAGAAGTAGGGTTGCGCCTAAAAGCCTCATGGTCGCTGATACTTCAGGAACGGCGACAACTTGCCGATGCGGTCATAGAGTTTGCGTGCGGTATGGTTGTTTTCCTGCGTCAGCCAATAGACTGAGGGGGCTTTCTGCCTGTCCGCTTCTTCATAGACGGCCTCAATCAGGGCGCGTCCAACTCCGGTGCCTCGCGCTTCTGGGCGGGCATAGAGATCCTGCAGATAGCAGACACTTTCTTCCTTCCAGGCGTGGCGATGAAACAGGTAGTGGGTCAGTCCAAGCAGTTGCCCATCCAAATCCGCGACTATACAGGAAAAGTCATTCGGATCATCACCTAAGAGCCGCGCAAAGGTGCTTTGGAAAGTCGAATCCGGCACTTCGGTTTCATAAAATGCCAGGTAGTCACGCCACATTTCGGCCCATTGATCCTGGTCTTCTGGTCGCAAGGGGCGAATTGTGAGGGCGTTAGTCATTTTATTATTTCCTGCTCTGGAGGCCCGATTGGCGCGGGGTCTTTCGTTGATGTAATGCTGACACCCGACCGTACCGATGACAAGCTGTGATCACCGCTTGCTACGCGCCATAAAGGCCAGCCGTTCAAACAGGTGTACGTCCTGCTCATTTTTTAGAAGCGCACCATGCAGCTTGGGCAGTGCATTCACACCGTCGCGTTTAAGGTCCTCAGCGCTCAAGTCCTCAGCCAAGAGCAGTTTCAGCCAGTCCAGCACTTCCGAGGTCGAGGGCTTTTTCTTCAAACCCTGCGTTTCGCGGATTTCGTAGAACTGGGTCAGCGCGGTGGTCAGCAGCGCATCTTTGATGCCGGGGTGATGGACTTCGACGATACGGCGCATCGTGGCTTCGTCTGGAAAGCGGATGTAGTGAAAGAAGCAGCGGCGCAGGAATGCGTCAGGTAGTTCCTTTTCGTTGTTCGACGTGATTATGACGATCGGGCGGTTCTTAGCACGGATCGTCTCGCCGGTCTCGTAGACGTGGAACTCCATCTTATCGAGTTCTTGCAATAAATCGTTGGGAAATTCGATATCAGCCTTGTCAATCTCGTCGATCAGTAGCACAACCTTTTCATCCGCATCGAATGCCTGCCATAGCTTCCCCTTGCGAATATAATTCGAGACATCGTGCACGCGTTCATCACCTAGCTGACTGTCACGCAAACGGCTGACCGCATCGTATTCATACAGTCCCTGCTGCGCGCGCGTTGTGGATTTCACGTTCCACTCAATCATCGTCAGCCCCAGCGCGCCTGCGACCTGTTTCGCCAGCTCGGTTTTGCCGGTACCGGGTTCGCCCTTGACAAGCAGCGGGCGTTCCAGCGTGACGGCAGCGTTCACGGCAATGTTCAGATCGTCGGTGGCAACATATTCTGCGGTGCCTTGAAAACGTGCGGTCATGGGACCCCTCATGTGGTTTCCGCGGAATGCGGGCTGGGTTTGCTCTGCTCGGGTTACAGAGCGGCAAGGTTATTTACAAGCCGGGCCGCAGCGTCGCGAAAGGATGGGATGGGCTGTAAGTCCAATCTGTTTTGGGCGATTCGTTCGGGGCGGGGTATCGCAGGGGTTGAAGCTGCCTGAAAAACGCCTTGCGAGAACCACAGAAAAACAAGGTTTTGTTGTTACAAGTCTCAATATTAGAGCAGTCGGAGTGACGCGGCGGCGAGGCATACGTTTGTGTAGTGACAATCTCTGCCCCGTCGGATAAACGCTCCGCAGAAGGGGGTGCCGAATGTCAGGTAATACAATCGCAACCGACGTTTCAGGCCATACCGAGGGAGCAAATATGAAGCAGGAAGTTTTTCTGCCGGAAGATTACCGTCCGGCTGAAGATGAACCTTTCATGAATGATCGCCAGCTTGAGTATTTTCGCCGCAAGCTGATGGATTGGAAGACAGAACTACTCGCAGGCAGCCGTGATACGATCGAAGGTCTGCAGGACAACACCCGAAACATTCCCGATGTCGCTGACCGCGCAAGCGAAGAGACCGACCGTGCGCTGGAACTGCGCACCCGGGATCGTCAGCGTAAGCTGGTGGCAAAAATCGACTCGGCCCTACGCCGGATCGAAGAAGGGGAGTATGGATATTGCGAGAAGACCGGTGATCCGATCTCGCTCAAGCGCCTAGATGCGCGTCCTATCGCGACTATGACGCTTGAGGCGCAAGAGCGTCACGAGCGCCGCGAAAAGGTCCACCGCGACGATTGATCGCTGGGAAATTGCAACAAAACAACTGCGCCGGGGCCTGTCGCCTCGGCGTTTTTGCGTTATGGCAGGTCCATGAATATCAATGGTCTGAATTTCTGCGTCATTGGCGGCGGCATTGGGGGCATGGCGGCGGCCCTCGCACTGCGAAGTCAGGGTGCTCAGGTGACGGTTCTGGAGCAGGCCCCAGAACTGACCGAAGTTGGTGCTGGATTGCAAATCAGTGCGAACGGGATGGCGGTACTGCGTGCGCTAGGCGTTGCTGGTAAGGTCCCGGAAGCTGGACAAATCTCGGGTGGGACCGTTCTGCGCGATTACCGTAATGGGCGCGTGATCAGTCGGGTCCCGGTCCCTGCCGCTGGGTCGACTTACTATTATCACCGGGCAGATCTGCTGGACCTGTTACACAAAGCCGCCTTGCGCTCTGGGGTGGATATTCGGCTGGATGCACCTGTCGCGAAGGTTCATAAACACCCAAGCGAAGCCGAGATCGTTCTGGAAAGCGGCGAAAGGCTGCGTGCGGAATGCGCGATCGCCGCAGACGGTGGGCGCAGCGCTATCCGCCCGATCTTGAATGGCCCCGAGGTCCCGGTGTTCACCCATCAGGTTGCCTGGCGAGCAACGATCCCCTGGACCCAGCCAGAAGAACTGCCATGCGCGTCCTTGACGATGGGGCCAGGCCGGCACGTGGTAACCTACCCGCTGCGCGATCAACGCCTCGTGAACATCGTGGCCATAGAAGAGCGTTCCGACTGGCAAGAGGAAGGCTGGCGACGTCAGGGTGATCCCGACGACCTGCGAACCCGGTTCGCCGATTTTGGCGGACCGGTTGGTGACATATTGTCAAAGATTGACGAGGTTCACCTTTGGGCTCTGTTTCTGCGCCCCGTGGCGCAAATCTGGCAGAATGGGCGATTGGCCTTACTTGGGGATGCGGCGCACCCGACGTTGCCTTTTATGGCCCAAGGAGCTTGCCTGGCACTGGAAGATGCCTGGGTCCTGACACGCGCGTTCCAGGACAACTCAGGCGTCGCCCGCGCATTGGCTACCTATGAAGCCACTCGACGACCGCGTGCCAGGCAAGTGGTTGGCGCCGCAGGCGCAAATGCGCGTAATTTCCACCTTCGTGGGCCAATGAGGCTGGCCGCGCAGGCCGCCTTAATGGCGGTTGGTCCACGCTTGGCACGGCGCTACGAGTGGATCTATAGCTACGACGCGACCGCGTAAGCGTTCACAGGTCGAGATCAACCCAGACCGGCACATGGTCCGAAGGTTTTTCGTGCCCCCTCACTTCGGCATCGATCCTGCAATCACGCATCAAATCTGCAGCTTGCGGCGTCAGAAGAAAGTGATCGATGCGAATCCCGTCGTTTCTGTTCCACGCGCCGGCTTGATAATCCCAGAATGAGTAATGACCGGGGCCTTGCGTTCGTGCGCGAAAGGCTTCGGTGAAGCCCAGATTCAATACCTTACGGAATGCAGCGCGACTTTCGGGTCGAAATAGCGCATCCTCGCGCCAGGCGTCGGGGCGCTTGGCATCTTCGGCCTGCGGGATGATATTGTAATCCCCGGCCATCAACGCGGGTTCCTCTGATGCCATCAAATCGCGGGCACGATCATAGAGGCGCTCCATCCACTCAAGCTTGTAGTCATATTTCGGCCCCGGCACCGGATTGCCATTTGGCAGATACAATCCGCAGATGCGCAGTGCTCTCTTTCCTATGACAGTAGCTTCGATCCAGCGCGCCTGCTCATCACTTTCATCACCGGGCAACCCACGGGAGACATCCTCAAGCGGCAATTTCGAAAGGATTGCAACGCCGTTGAAGCTCTTTTGCCCGTGGGTTTCAACGTTATATCCGCGCTCCTCGAAAATCTCGCGGGGGAAATTCTCATCAATAGATTTGATTTCCTGCAGCAACACAACATCGGGCTGCGCCTCATCCAACCAGCGAGGTAACGCCTCGGCCCGTGCCTTGATACCGTTGATGTTGAATGTGGCGATTTTCATGCGTGATCCTCCGGTGCCATTGGCAACCTATCGCGCAGAATACACGCTACGGCAAGTTGCCGAACAAGTAAGCGAGGCTCTGCCTCGCGCTCCGAGGTATTTTGGGCCAGATGAAGAAACGGATTCTTAACCATATTCGTCAAAACTGAGTATGCGGTACAGGCGGAGGCGCCGATGACCGCGCCAGGTGAAGTTCTCTGACTTTGACTGTCAGAGAGCGGATCCCTCTTCATCTGGCTAAAAATACCTTGGGGGTGTGGGGGCAAAGCCCCCACTTGGCGCTACATCGAGAACGATGTGCCGCAGCCGCAGGAAGACGTGGCGTTGGGGTTCTCAATCACGAAGCGCGCGCCGATGAGTTCCTGTGTGAAATCAATTACCGCGTTCTCCAGAAACGGCAGAGAGATCGAGTCGACGATGACCTTTTGGCCTTTGCCCTCTAGCACCAAATCGTCCTCTTTCGGCTCATCCAGGGCGATCTCGTATTGAAAACCGGAACATCCGCCACCCTCCACAGCGACACGCAGGGCCTGGCCCTGATCTGCGGCACCGATTTCGGCCAGGCGTTCAAAGGCGCGTTCTGTGACTGTTGGGGGCAGATTCATGCCGGTCTCCAAAGGTTTATTTCCTTAGCATCGTACAATATATGGAACCTAACGACAGGCGACAAGGACAAGACCTTTGGACAGAGCGGGTTTTGCCTCGGACCCAGGCCGCGCAAGGGGGCGGCTTGTACCTGAGGAGGAAAGCAGTTTTCGGTCATGCTTTCAGCGCGACCGGGACAGGATTATTCACGCTAGCGCATTTCGGCGGCTCAAACACAAAACCCAAGTGTTTGTTGAGCATGAGGGTGACAGTTATCGAACCCGCCTGACGCATTCCATAGAAGTGGCTCAGGTGGCCCGAACGATTGCCGGGGCCTTAGGCCTGAACGGCGAATTGACCGAAGCGGTCGCGTTGGCGCATGACCTCGGGCATACACCGTTTGGTCACACGGGCGAGGACGCTCTGCATGCGTTGATGGAGCCATATGGTGGCTTCGATCACAACGCGCAGGCCATTCGGATCGTAACCAAACTTGAGCGTCACTACGCCGAGTTCGATGGGTGCAACCTGACCTGGGAATGTCTGGAAGGGATAGCCAAGCACAACGGGCCGGTCACTGGTGCATTGCCTTGGGCATTGGCCGAGTGTAATCGGGGCTTTGACCTCGAACTTCACACCCATGCGAGCGCCGAGGCGCAAGTCGCGGCGTTGTCAGACGACATTGCCTACAACAACCACGATCTGTTTGACGGATTGCGGGCGGGATTGTTCAGAGATGAAGACATTCAGCAGCTTCCCATAATTGATGCCTGTTTCGCCGAAGTGGATGCCAAATTTCCGAGTCTTGACCCTTATCGCCGTCGGCACGAGGCGCTCAGACGGGTATTTGGCGTCATGGTTTCGGATGTTATCGACACCTCACGCGCGTTGATAGCGGTCTCGGGGGCGCAGTCGGTCGAGGATATCCGCCATCTGGGTTATCCGGTCATTCAATTCTCGGATGATCTTTGGGCGAAGCTCAAACAGATCCGCGCCTTCCTGTTTTCGCGCATGTATCGCGCACCGAGCGTGATGGAAGTGCGCGTCAGTGTCAGCAAGGTGGTTGAGGAACTGTTTCCGATTTACCTGTCCGATCCCAAACAGATGCCGCGCCATTGGCACAGCGATATCAAGGCGGCAACGGATGAAACCGCGCTGGCCCGCATCGTCTCGGATTATATTGCGGGCATGACCGACAGGTTTGCGCTGCAAGACCATGCCCGGCTGACCGGAGATCACTCGATCGCAATATAGGCGATGGCCCAGACCTGTTGGCTGGCTTGTGTTTGAGCCAGTTCAGCATCATCCGTGGGCGGGAAAACGATCATCGTGGGGCCGTAACTACCAATGCCCATCGGCACGCCATCCGCGTGGGTGGCCACGATGGGTTGATGTGTCTCGATGCTTTCCCATGGAATTTCAGCCTGATAGCCATCCATAGCCATGGGCAGAGCAGATTTGCCCCTCGCACCTGCCATCGTCATCACGTCAGATAACAGCGGACCAGCGAAGGTATAGTCGCGCTGGTTCTCTGGCGGGCCATAGCGGATGGTTATTTCGATCTGATCCAACCCGTCCAGCATGGCAGCGTCAAAGCCTGCTGCACCGTCATGTGTGACTTCGAGAAAACCCAACAGCCCACCGTCATTCTCAGCGCGCGCGGGCAGATTGGTTTCGGTGATGGCGCCACCGAGCGTCAGCAATACGTGGCCTTGAGGTGAGGGCATCTCGGCCCATGTGGGCAGGGCGGTGGTCAGCAGCAAGGCGAAGGGCAGGGTAAGGCGCATTCAGGGGCTCCGGTCACGGTTTTCCCCGACCTTAGCCCTGATAGCGGTTAATCCAAGCGCAAAATTTAGGCGTCCATTGACCTTGGCGCTTTGCGTGGTAAACCCCGCGGCAAGCAAAAGGACATCCGAAATGAACCTGTTTTCCGAGATCCGCGGCCTGGTACTGGACGCGCTGGCGCAGATGCAGTCCGAAGGCGCGCTGCCTGAGGGGCTGAGCTTTGACAACGTGGCGGTTGAGCCTCCGCGCGATGCGGCGCATGGCGATATGGCGACCAATGCGGCGATGGTACTGGCGAAACCAGCGAAGATGAAGCCGCGGGACATTGCGGATGTGCTGGCAGGCAAGCTGTCTGCGGACGGTCGGATCACCAGCGCCGAGGTGGCAGGTCCGGGCTTTCTAAACCTGCGGCTTGCGCCTTCGGTTTGGCAGGGAGTGTTGGCTGCGGTGCTGGAAAAGGGCACCGATTATGGCCGTTCGACCATGGGACATGGTCAGAAGGTGAACGTGGAGTATGTCTCGGCCAACCCGACCGGCCCGCTGCATGTGGGCCACACGCGGGGGGCTGTGTTCGGTGATGCGCTAGCAAGCTTGCTGGCCTATTCGGGCCATGAGGTGACCCGCGAATACTACATCAACGATGGCGGCGCGCAGGTGGATGTGCTGGCGCGGTCGGCATATGAACGGTATCGCGAGGCTAACGGGCTGAGCCCCGAGATCGCAGAAGGTCTCTATCCCGGCGATTACCTGATCCCGATCGGTCAGGCGCTGAAAGAGAAATACGGCGACAGCCTGATCGACAAGCCTGAAAGCGTATGGCTGGAAGAGCTGCGCGAGTTCTCGACCGGCGCTATGATGGACCTGATCCGCGCCGACCTGAAGGCGCTGGGTGTTGAGATGGATGTGTTCTTCTCAGAGAAGTCGCTCTACGGCACAGGGCGGATCGAGGCTGCGCTTCAGTCGCTAACCGACAAGGGCCTGATCTACGAAGGCGTTCTTGAGCCGCCCAAGGGTAAGAAACCCGAGGATTGGGAACCGCGCGAGCAGACCTTGTTCAAGTCGACCGAACACGGGGATGACGTCGACCGCCCGGTCAAGAAATCGGACGGCAGCTGGACCTATTTTGCCCCGGATATCGCTTATCATTATGACAAGGTGAGCCGTGGGTTTGACGCGCTGATCGACGTATTCGGTGCGGACCATGGCGGCTATGTCAAACGGATGAAGGCGGCCGTTTCGGCCCTTTCCGATGGTAAGGTGCCGCTGGATATCAAGCTGACCCAATTGGTGAAGCTGTGGAAGAATGGCGAGCCGTTCAAGATGTCCAAGCGGGCAGGGAACTTTGTCACGTTGCGCGATGTAGTCGATCAGGTCGGGCCTGATGTAACCCGTTTCGTGATGCTGACCCGCAAGAACGACGCACCGCTGGATTTCGATTTCGACAAGGTGTTGGAACAAAGCCGCGAAAACCCGGTGTTCTACGTCCAATACGCCCATGCCCGCGTCATGAGTGTGCTGCGCCGCGCCGCTGAGGCCGGGATTTCTGCCGATGATGCTACGCTATCTGGGGCAGATCTGGGCAAGATCGACCACGCCTCTGAGCTGACCGTTGCCAAGAAGCTGGCAGAATGGCCACGTCTGGTTGAAATCACCGCTCGCACAAATGAACCGCACCGGGTTGCCTTCTATCTCTATGAATTAGCAGGAGATTTCCACGCGCTGTGGAACAAGGGCAATGACGAAACCCAGTTGCGCTTCATTCAGGATGGCGATGTTGCCACAAGCCAATCGAAAATCGCACTGGCCCGGGCTGTTTCTGTTGTGATTTCAGCGGGCTTGGGTATTCTTGGCGTTACTCCGGCGCAGGAGATGCGATAACAAATATCGCCCGAACCGCCGGTCTGAGGCAGACAAGAAATGACCCGCGCGCCACTTTTTACGGCGCAATCGGGCGGTGAGGCGGAAATGGCACGTTACGATTACTCGGGGCAGCATAGCCCCGAGCAGATGCATTACTCGAATCAATCGCATCCTGAAGATGCGTATGATTATCCAGATGAAAGCTATAGCTATGATGACGCCCCGCGCGCAGGCGCTGGGCTGGGCCGCATTGTCAACGTGCTTGGGGCGGTTGCGTCTTTGGCGCTGGTCGCCGGAGTCGGCGTTTGGGGCTACCAACTGATCATGCGCGACGTCAGCGGGGTACCGGTCGTGCGTGCCGCCGAAGGACCCATGCGCGTGCAGCCCGAAAATCCCGGCGGGACGCCTGCTGATCATCAGGGCCTAGCGGTGAATGCAGTTGCCGCTATCGGGACTGCTGCACCGCCGGCAGATCGTCTGATCCTTGCACCGCGCCCCGTGTCTCTGACTGATGAAGACACGCCCATGACCGCGCTTGAGGCCACAAATGCAGTGCAAGTGATTGAGGAACCCGCCACTGATCAGGCGATCGTGAACGCTCTGGCCGAAGGGCTCGCCGCCGAACCTCAGCTCGAACAGACGCCTGAGCAGGGCGTGCAATTGGCTTCCCTGGTCACGCCCGAAGAAGAGCCCGCGATTGATCCGGCTGATTACGCAGCGCAACAGCCCGACCCTAAGATTGCTGCACTGCCTGGTGTACGCCGGTCGCTGCGTCCGCATGTGCGTCCAGCCCGCGCTACGCCAAGTTCTATTTCGTCCAACAGCGCTACGGAAGCTGCGATCAATGCTGCAGTAAAGGCTGCTGTTGGTCTGGATGTTGATCCCGATACATTGACCAAAGGCACGCGACTTGCTCAGCTTGGGGCATACGAAAGCGCCGATGTGGCGCAGGCCGAATGGGCACGTTTGAATGGTCGATTTGGAGAATATATGGATGGAAAACAGCGTGTTATCCAGAAGACCTCAAGCGGAGGGCGAACCTTCTATCGCCTGCGTGTCATGGGGTTTGATGATCTGAGCGAATCGCGCCAGTTTTGCGCGGCCCTAGTCGCGCAGGGTGCAGACTGTATCCCGGTCGCCGTCCGGTGAGATTTGGCGCGGTTATCACCGATGCCGAAGGGCTGCGCCTGACGCCGGATGAGAAAGCTCTGTTCAAAGAGATGAACCCGTTCGGGTTCATTCTGTTTGCCCGCAACATCGAATCCGCTGATCAGACCCGCGCCTTGTGCGAGGAATTCCGCGAGGCGGTTGGCCGAAATTGCCTAATCACCGTCGATCAGGAGGGGGGCCGCGTACAACGTCTGCGCGCACCTTTAGCCCGTGAATGGTTGCCCCCTTTGGATCATGTCGCGCATGCCGGAGATCAGGCCGAGCGCGCGATGTATCTGCGCTATCGTCTGATCGCGCATGAACTGCTGGGATTGGGCATCGACAGCAATTGTGCGCCGATGGTCGATCTGGCCCGCGAGGGTACTCATGCGTTCCTGAAGAACCGCTGCTATGGGTCCGATCCCGAAAAGGTTTCCGCGATTGGTCGAGCCGTTGCCAACGGACACTTTGATGGCGGAGTGTTGCCGGTAGTAAAGCACATGCCCGGCCACGGTCTGTCGACGCTCGACAGTCATCACGAGTTGCCGCATGTGGATCTTTCTCTAAGTGCACTGGAAGCAGCAGATTTTGCACCATTCCGCGCGCTGAACGACTTGCCGATGGGGATGACGGCGCATTTGGTTTATGACCAGATCGATCCACGGCCCGCAACGATTTCTGCTGGAATGATGACGTTGATTAGGGAGTGCATCGGTTTCGACGGTCTGATTATGACCGACGATATCACGATGAAAGCCCTGAACGGCGCGCCCGCCGACTTGGCCCGACAGGCACTGGACGCTGGATGCGATGTTGCTTTGCACTGCAACGGGGCCTTTGAAGAGCGTGCTAAGGTGCTCGAAGCCGCTGGTGAGATGTCGGATGCGGCACAAGCCCGTGCAGATCGGACGCTGGCCCGGAGACAACCGCCACAGGAACTTGACATCCAAGCCGCCGAGGCGGAACTATCTGCCCTAATGGGCGGGCAGGTATATGCAGGATAACCTTTTCAGCGAAGACCCGGTCTCGGTTGCCGATCGGCTGGCCGCCGAGGCTTTGATTGTGGACGTCGATGGGTTTGAGGGTCCGCTCGATGTGCTTTTGACACTTTCGCGTACGCAAAAAGTGGACTTGCGCAAAATCTCGGTTCTGGCGTTGGCGCAACAGTATCTGACCTTTGTCGAAAAAGCGCGGCAGTTGCGGATTGAGCTGGCGGCAGATTATTTGGTGATGGCGGCCTGGCTGGCCTTCCTCAAATCACGCCTGTTATTGCCTCCGGACCCGGATGACGAAGGCCCATCGGGCGAGGAACTCGCCGCGCACCTCGCATTCCAATTGGAGCGTCTGCAGGCCATGCGTGATGCCGCCGCTCGGTTGATGGCGCGTGATCAATTGGGCCGCGATTTTTTTAAACGCGGGCAGGGTGAGGATGTTACGCGTATCCGCACCGTGACCTATTCCGCCACACTGCTGGACCTGATGCAGGGCTATGCGCGTATCCGCACGCGCGACGAGTTCCGCCCCTTCGTCATGGATCGCGACGCCGTTTTCACCATGGAACAAGCGCTTGAGCGGATGCGGCCCTTGATAGGCTTTGCCGGTGCGTGGACGGATATGGAGACCTACCTGCCCGAAGGCTGGGATGCCGATCCGGTGCGGCGACGCTCGGCCACGGCTGCAACCTTCGCAGCCTCGCTTGAGCTGGTGAAAGAAGGACATATGGAGATCAAGCAAAGCGAGACCTTTGCGCCGATCCATCTGCGTAAGAGGACTGAGACACGTGACTGACGCCAACGAAGAGACAGGCACACTGTTCGAAGCGCCACCCTTGGCGGAACAGGAACGTATGGTCGAGGCCGTGCTGTTTGCCAGCGCCGAGCCGGTGACGATTGGTGATCTTGAAGCGCGGATGCCCCATGGCAGCAATGCCGCGCAAGCTGTTGAATCGCTTCAGAAACGGTACGAAGGGCGCGGGGTGCGTGTGGTGCGCGTTGGTGAGGCTTGGGCGATCCGCACAGCCCCCGATCTTGGCTTCCTGATGCAGAAGGAAACGGTTGAGACCCGCAAGCTTAGCCGGGCTGCAATCGAAACACTGGCAATCGTGGCCTATCACCAGCCCTGCACCCGCGCCGAGATTGAGGAAATCCGGGGCGTGTCCGTTTCGCGCGGCACCATTGATCAACTGCTTGAGATGGAGTGGATCCGACTGGGCCGCCGTCGCATGACACCAGGCCGTCCGGTGACATTCGTCGTAACGCCTGAGTTTCTGGATCATTTCGGGCTGGAAAACGCCCGTGACCTGCCGGGCCTGAAGGAGTTGCGCGCAGCCGGACTGTTGGAAAATCGCCCACCCCCTGGTGCTGTGCCGCTGGGCGAAGGGCAGGGTGATGACGAGGACGAAGATCAAACCGAGCTGTTCGAAGAAGAGTGATCGGACGGCCCTTTTACTGCCGCAGATCGCACCTATCCTAGGGTGCACATAACGGAGTTGAGCCAATGAATGCCAATCGGATCATCGATATGATCGTGCGCCGGGTGATGCGTCGCCTGGTGAACCACGGTGTGGACAAGGGTATTGATATGGCCAGCAAGGTGGGCCGCAAACCGGGTCAGTCTGATGTTGAGAATGGCCCCGAGGCGGATCGCCAGATGCGCGATGCGACCAAGCGCCAAAATCAAAGCGCAAAGCAGATGCGGCAGGTGTCGCGTCAGATGCGTCGGTTCATGAAGTTCTGAAACTCAGCCCACGGCTTTGAAATGCTTGGACAGTTTCAGGCCTTGACCCTGATAGTTCGAGGCAATCCCAGCTCCATATAGCTGTGTCGGCATTTCGGCCATCTTCTCATAAACCAGGCGCCCGACGACTTGTCCGTGTTCCAACACAAATGGCGCTTCGTGGCAGCGCACTTCCAGCACCCCGCGTGATCCGGCACCGCCTGCTTCGGCATGTCCAAAGCCCGGGTCAAAGAATCCGGCGTAATGTACCCGGAACTCGCCGACCATAGCGAGATATGGGGCCATTTCAGCAGCATACATTGGCGGGATATGCACCGCTTCGCGGCTGACGAGAATGTAGAACGCGCCGGGGTCGAGGATGATGCGACCGTCCTTGGTATGCACCTCTTCCCAGTATTCCTGCGGGTCGTATTCGCCGATCCGATCCAGATCGATCACCCCGGTATGGGGCTTGGCGCGATAGCCGACCAGATCGGTATCGGGCAGTTGCAGATCGACCGAAAACCCCAACCCGTCCTGAATGACGGCTGGCCCATCAACCAACGGCGTTTGACCATGCAACGCGGTCAGCTCGGCGTCGCTGAGTACCGCCTGACCTTTGCGGAAACGGATCTGATTCAGACGCATTCCGGGGCGCACCAGAACCGAGAACGATCGCGGGCAGATCTCGGCATAAAGCGGACCTGTGTAGCCTGCGGGAACCCGATCAAACTCGGTTCCGCCATCGGTGATCGTGCGCGTGAGCAAGTCGAGCCGCCCGGTCGAGCTTTTGGCATTGGCCACCGCACTGACGTCATCGGGCAGGGCGAGTGATTCCATCAGCGGCACCAGATAGACACAGCCCTTTTCCAGAACAGCGCCTTCAGTGATGTCGATGCGGTGCATCTCAAACTCGGCCAGCCGGTCTGCGACAGAACGCCCTTCGCCCGCCAGAAAGGACGCGCGCACCCGGTAAGCCACTGTGCCCAAACGTAGATCAAGGCTTGCCGGCTGCACTTGTGCAGGGATGATATCCGGGCTTGCGGCGATCTCAGCGCGTGCAATCATCACCTCAAGCTGTTGGTTTGGGCAAACACCTGTCATCTCGATCCCCTCTGCTGCCAGAGCGGGATCTGGCCTATGTGCCATAAACGTCGGTGTGATTTGGTCGGGCTAGCAGGACTCGAACCTGCGACCTTCCGTCCCCCAGACGGACGCGCTACCAGGCTGCGCCATAGCCCGACGTTGAGGTGTTCATAAAGACTTTCCCGGCGGGGGCAAGAGGAAATCATCGCCTTTTTTGCTATCCCGCCGTGTGGTGTTCGACGCGATCCAGCCACCTGCGCAGGTCCTTGGCGATGGGTGCAATCTGGTGCAACAGCTCATCGTCATACTCGTCACGATTCCATGCCAGCGAGGCAATACCACCCATCAGCGGCGCTGCATCCAGCTCAGCCGGTATCGGGTTGGGTTCGGGGGTTGCGACGGGTTTCGGAGCCCTCGGGGCAGGGGAATGGGCGGGTTCGCCCAAATCCATGTCGATCTGGTTTGCGGATGGTTCCGGCGCTGAAGCAAACGGAACCACAGTATCGTCGATGCTGGGTACGGGCGCGTTTTCATCCAGGCTAGGTGACAGCGAAGCAACATGCGCAACGCCCTGTTCCCGAAGGATACGCTGAACACCTTTGATGGTAATCCCGTCCTCGTGCAGCAGTTTCTTAATACCGCCCAGCAGACGCATATCATTGGGGCGATAATATCGCCGTCCACCGGCGCGTTTGACGGGTTTGACTTGGGCAAACCGGCTTTCCCAGAAACGCAGCACATGAGCATGAACTCCGAGCCAGTCCGCAACTTCACTTATGGTGCGAAAGGCATCGGGGGACTTACTCATAACCTGGATGTCCTGAACTTACTTGCGGTTCCCTGCGGCGACGCGATCCTTCATCAGGTGCGACGGACGGAATGTCAGTACACGACGGGGCTGGATCGGAACCTCTTCACCGGTTTTAGGGTTGCGACCGATACGGGCAGTTTTGTCCCGAACGCTGAAGGTGCCGAAGGACGAAATCTTGACCTGTTCGCCACGCACCAGCGCGTCAGACATGTGGTTCAGAACGCTTTCGACCAGCTGTGCGCTTTCATTGCGTGACAGGCCAACCTCACGAAAGACGGCCTCGCTCAGATCCATTCGGGTCAGTGTTTTGTCGCCCATGCTTTTTCCCCTGTTGATGTCTGAGCATATGGCTATGCAAAATTCGCTGTCAATATCAATGAATTGCAGGAGGCTCTGTAAGCCGGATTGTGCCGGTCACCAACGCAGTGCGACCGCACCCCAGGCCAGACCGCCACCAATCGCCTCTGTAACGATCAGATCGCCGGTTTTGATCTGGCCGTTTTGCTTGCCCACCGACAGGGCCAGAGGGATGGAGGCTGCCGATGTGTTGCCATGGTCCTGAACGGTGACCACAACGTTATCCATCGGCAGGCCCATCTTCTTGGCGGTGCCCTGAATAATGCGGATATTGGCCTGATGCGGCACGATCCAGTCAACATCGTCGCTGGACAGACCTGCACGCTCCAGCGCGACTTCTGCGGTTCGGGCCAGTTTTTCGACCGCATGACGGAAGACCTGATTGCCCTGCATCCGCAAGTGGCCGGTGGATTGGGTCGAAACCCCGCCATCAACATAGAGAAGGTCTTTGTAGCGTCCGTCCGAATTCAAGTCGGTCGCAAGAATACCGCGATCATCCGAAGTGCCCTGACCTTCTTGCTCTTCCAGAACCAGTGCGCCCGCGCCATCGCCAAACAGCACGCAGGTCGAGCGGTCGGTCCAGTCCATGATTCGTGAAAAGGTCTCGGCGCCGATCACCAGTACGCGCTTGGCCTGACCGGACAGGATCAGGGCGTTGGCGTTGCTGAGGGCAAAGACAAACCCAGCGCAGACCGCCTGTACATCGAAGGCAAAACCTTTGGTCATGCCCAACCGGGCCTGTACCATGGTTGCCGCCGAAGGAAAGGTCAGATCAGCTGTGGAGGTTGCCAGTACAATCGCGTCGATATCATCCGCCGTCAGTCCGGCATCAGCCAGTGCAGCTTCGGCCGCTTTGGTGGCCAGATCGGATGTGGTTTCGTCCTCGGCCGCGAAATGTCGCCGCTCGATCCCGGACCGGGTGCGAATCCATTCGTCCGTTGTATCCAGCGTTTTCTCGAACTCAGAGTTCGGTACAACGCGCTCTGGCAAATAATGCCCGACACCTACAACAACTGAGCGGCCTGCCATGCTGGGGTACTGCCTTTTTTGTTATTATTCCGATTGAGACACGGAATGGGCCGCATCTTGTGCAAGTGCGGCTGTTGATGCAACCCGTGCCGCCAATTTTTCGGCGAAACCGGATTCAGCCAGAGTGAAGGCCAGCTTAACCGCTGCGGAAACGCCGGTTGCGTCCGCTCCGCCGTGGGATTTCACCACGGTTCCGTTGAGTCCCAGGAACACGCCGCCATTGACTCGGCGCGGGTCTATCCGCTTTTTCAGACGATTCAACGAGGTGATTGCCAGGATCGAGGCCAGCCGGGATAGGGGCGAGTATTTGAACGCTTCACGAAGCAAATCACGGATAAGGTTCGCGGTGCCTTCGCCGGTTTTAATGGCGACATTTCCAGTGAAGCCGTCGGTCACGATCACGTCAGCTTTGTCGCCGGGGATATCGCTGCCCTCGACAAAGCCCACGAACTCGAAATTCGCCTGATCGGCAAAGTCCGAGATCATCGCGTGGGCTTCCTTCAGTTCAGCGCGGCCCTTGTGTTCTTCGGTGCCGACATTCAGCAACCCGATCCTAGGGCGGCTGAGCGCCATACCGTTGCGCGCGTATGAAGCCCCCATCAGCGCGTATTGCAAAAGGTCCTTGGCATCAGCGCGCACATCTGCGCCGACGTCCAGCATCACGTTGAACCCATGCGGATTGCGCGAGGGCCACAGGATCGCGATGGCAGGGCGGTTCACGCCGGGCAGCTTGCGCAGCCGCAACATGGACATGGCCATCAGCGCGCCCGTATTGCCGCAGGACACTGCGCCGTGCGCTTCACCTGCACGCACCGCTTCCAGAGCGGACCACATCGACGTGCTCTTGCCGCTGCGGACAACCTGGCTTGGTTTGTCTTCCATCGTGACCACGTCCGGGCAATCACGAAAAACGACGCGCCCATCAAGGACACGCCGTTTGGCAACCAGCTTGCGTAGTTCCTGTTCCTGACCGTGCAGGATGAACCCGATCTTCGGGTTCTTGTCCGCAGATTTTGCAATGCCCGCCACAACGACGGCAGGGCCCGAATCTCCGCCCATAGCGTCAACCGAGATGATGATCCGTCCGGTCTGCGTGGGCTGATCCGTCATGCCTTGGCCTGCGTCCAATCAGGCTTAGGCCGCGTCTTCGTCCAGGTCGATTTCGTCGGCCTGAGCGACGACTTCACGATCGTCATAGTGGCCGCAAGATGCGCAAACGTGGTGTGGGCGCTTCAGCTCGCCGCAGTTCGGGCATTCGTTCGGGTTTGCAGCAACCAGAGCGTCGTGTGCGCGGCGGTTGTTGCGACGCGACTTGGAAACTTTGTTCTGTTGGACGGCCATGGTCTCAACCTTTGTCTGATATGGGCTGACAGATTCGCTGTCAGCCGGGTTACGTACTTTGTTTTCTCGTGGTTTGACGCGCGTTTAAGGGGCTTGCCCCGCAATGTCCAACCCAAATTCCAATGAGCGCGCGAAAATACTGCGATTCTCGTCATGTTCAAGCGGTTTTTCTGACGGCCTGCTATGACAGGAAATCCCTCGCCTGTCACTCGTCTTTTTTCATCGCATCCCGCAGCCTCGCCAAACCAGCGAAGGGTTTTACATCCTCATCTGTGAGGGCCTGTTTGCCCGGTTCGGTATAGTCTATCTGGCCCAGCTCAACTCCATCCTTCCGTGGATATTGGGGCAGGGCCAGCGACAGCGCTTCAACCATGATCAGCGCAGGATCGATCTCGGGGCCAAGCGGTTCGGTCTCGTCATCCTCGGGGATTTCGAACTCGGGCTCTTCCGGATCGCTCCAATCGGCCACAAAAACGCGACTCACCGGGGTGTCGATGCGTGTGGTCACAGGTTCCAGCGTCACGACACAAGGTTGGATCACCGTTGCGCCCAGCTTGCCAGAAAGCATCCAATCCCGTTTGCCCTGCGCGCGCAATTCGCCGACAAAGCTGAGCTTGCGCAGGCCAAGCAGTCCGAGCTCTTGTTTTATGGCCTCCAGCGCGTCGCCGGTCGGGCGCAACTCAAACGGGGTCGGAGCGTTTTGCGGCAGGTCTGCGACGCGTAAAGATGTCTGGTTGCTCATTCGTGAGGTTTTCCTGTGTTGAACCGGAGCCTTGGTTTCTGTAATCGGATAGGGTCCGCAAGGGGCCATGGCAAGAGGATGTGCATGTTGAAGGGTTTGAACAGGTTGAAACCAGCGTCGAAAACGCTTGTCTTTGCGGCCTGTCTGGCGGTCGCGGGCGCATGTTCACCAATCTTCAAGAATCACGGCTACGTGCCTCCGCCAGAGGACCTGGCCAAAATCAAGGTCGGCGTCGATACCCGCGATAGTGTTGAAGAAACCATCGGCGCGCCCAGCTCGGCGGGCGTGGTGCGGGATTCGGGCTATTACTATGTCGCCTCGCGCGTCCGTCATTATGGGCCCAAACGACCCGAGGTCGTTTCACGTGAACTGGTCGCGATCAGCTTTGATCAGCGCGGCGTCGTTCGCAATATCGAGCGGTTCGGCCTGGAAGACGGCTATGTCATCGTGCTGGATCGTCGCGTGACCGATTCCAACGTGGAAGACAAAGGCTTCCTGCGTCAGCTTCTGGGTAACATCGGTAACTTCAACCCGGCAAATATTCCTGGCGCAAACAACTAAAGCGACCAATTCTCTTGCAGTGGTCACAGGACAGTCACACATTCTGTAGTAAGGACCAGACAGATGTGACCGGTCAGCAACCGCAGGAGGATGCGACCATGGCGGTTTTGTTGGACAAGGGCCGATATCGCGCCCGCTTGGCGCAAACCGAGCAAGACGTGGCGGCGGCGCAGACGCTGAGGATGCTGACCTTTGCTACTGATGGTCAGGATTGTGATGCTTTTGACGAACGCTGCGCCCATGTTCTGGTCGAAGATCTGCAGGCCGGTGGGGCGTTGGTGTGCTGTTTCCGTATGCTGACAATGCAGGGCGGCTTTGAAATCGGACTCAGCTACTCGGCACAGTTCTATGACCTGTCGGCGCTACGCGATTTTACCGGACCAATGGTCGAGATGGGCCGGTTCTGTATTCACCCGGACTACAATGATCCGGATATCTTGCGTGTCGCGTGGGGCGCAATGACGGCGTATGTCGATCAGAACGGGATCGAAATGCTGTTTGGTTGTTCGTCATTCGCTGGAACAGAAACTGCCGAATATCTTGACGCTTTTGCGATGCTCAAACACCGACATCTGGCGCCAAGGCGTTGGTTGCCACGAGTCAAGGCGCCGGATGTGTTTCGCTTTGCGGCGCGTTTGCGCCGACGCCCTGATGTAAAACAGGCGATGCTTCGGATGCCGCCCTTGTTGCGTACCTATCTGATGATGGGGGGGTGGGTCAGCGATCATGCGGTGGTAGACAGGCACATGAACACCCTGCATGTGTTCACCGGCCTTGAAATCGGAGCAATTCCCCCAGCTCGTAAACGGTTGCTGCGCGCGGTGGCAGGGTGATTTGAGTATCTGGGAAAAGGTGAAGTTGGGGCGTTGACGCCTTGCTTTGGCCGGTTTAGCTGGCGGGTATGGCGAGAATTCCTTTATTGCAGATGTCCGGTATCTCTCTGACGTTCGGGGGTGATCCGGTGTTTTCCGATCTGGAGCTTGTGGTTCAACCCGGTGATCGCGTCGCGCTGGTCGGGCGGAACGGGTCTGGCAAATCCACCTTGATGAAAGTGATGGCCGGGCTGGTCGAGGCCGATCAGGGTGAAATCGTCATCCCTCCTGGTAAATCAGTCGGTTATATGGAGCAGGATCCCGGAATGCAGGGATTCGCGACGCTTGGAGACTATGCCTCAAGCGGGTTGGAACCGGGTGAGCTGTATAAGGTCGAACGCGCGGGCGAAGGGCTGAAATTCGACCCTGAGCGTGCGGTCGAAACCGCTTCGGGTGGGGAAAGGCGACGCGCCGCCTTGGCCAAGCTGATGGCCGAAGCGCCGGACCTGATGTTGCTGGACGAACCGACGAACCACCTGGATATCGAGGCGATTGCGTGGTTGGAGCGTGAGTTGGGCTCGACCCGTGCAGCCTATGTTCTGATCTCGCATGATCGCGCATTCCTGCGTGCGTTGACCCGTGCGACGCTGTGGATCGATCGCGGAGTTGTGCGGCGGCAAGAACAGGGCTTTGCGGCCTTTGAAAGCTGGAGGGACAAGGTCTGGGAAGAGGAGGATCAGCAGCGCCACAAGCTGAACCGCTTGATCAAGTCCGAGGCGCGATGGGCCGTCGAGGGTATCAGCGCCCGCCGCAAGCGCAATCAGGGTCGTGTTCGGGCGCTACAAGCCTTGCGCGCCGAGCGTGCAGCGCAGATCAAACGTCAGGGATCGGCTGCCATGACGTTGGAATCCGGTCCGAAATCAGGCCGCAAGGTCATCGAGGCTACTGGCGTTTCAAAGGCATTTGACTCTCAGCAGATCGTGCGCAATTTCGATCTTCTGGTTCAGCGCGGCGACCGTGTGGCCTTTGTTGGGCCTAACGGTGTGGGCAAAACGACGTTGCTGAAAATGCTGCTAGGTCAGGTTGAACCAGACGAGGGTTCGGTGGTGCTGGGCACTAACCTTGAGATCGCCGTGTTCGATCAGGCGAGGGCACAGCTGGACCCGGAAATGAGCCTGTGGGACAGCTTGACCGGCGATCCCGAGATGCGGGTCTCGGGCAAGGCCGATCAGGTGATGGTCGGCGGGCAGCCCAAGCATGTGGTGGGCTATCTCAAAGAGTTTCTGTTTGATGATGCGCAGGCAAGAGCGGCTGTTAAGTCATTGTCCGGAGGGGAAAAAGCCCGGTTGCTGTTGGCGAAACTGATGGCAAAAACCTCTAACCTGCTGGTGCTGGACGAACCGACCAACGATCTGGATGTCGAAACGCTGGATCTGCTGCAGGAATTGCTGGACGACTATGATGGCACGGTGCTGCTCGTTAGCCACGATCGGGATTTTCTGGATCGTGTTGCGACCACAACCATCGCCATGGAGGGCAACGGGCGCGCGACCGTCTATGCTGGTGGTTGGTCCGATTACATCGCTCAGCGAGGTGATGTGATTGCGAAAAAGGAAGAAAAACCAAGGCCTTCAAAGCCGAAAGTGAAGCAAGAGGCGAAGCAGAAGGCGGGGCTTTCATTTTCGGAGAAACACCGACTTGAGAAGCTACCAGCAGAGATCGCGCGCCTTGAAGCCGAGATCGCCAAGCTCGAAGATCTGATGTCTGATCCTGAGCTGTTCACACGCGAACCGATCAAGTTCCAGAAGGCAACCGATGCCCTGGTCGAACGGCAGGTAAAACTGTCAGCGGCTGAGGAAGAGTGGCTGATGCTGGAAGAGAAGGCCGAAGCCGGTTGAGTCCGAGTTGTACAACCTCAATCGACTAGATTGTCTGAGTTGTACAAACCTATGCACCGGTTTGCGCGTGCTCAAATGGGGCGGGCGGGGTTACCGGCAACAGTTGCTCCGGCGGGGACGTCCTTCGTGACGACACTGCCCGCGCCGACGATGGCGCGGTCTCCGATAGTGACGCCGGGCATGATGATCGCGCCGCCGCCGATCCAGACGTTTTCGCCGATTGTCACCGGGTGGTCGATTTCCAGACCCTGTGCGCGCAGGGCTGGGTCTTTGGCGTGTTGGGCGCAATAGATCTGTGCCGTGGGGCCGAGCATCGAGTCACTGCCGATGCGAACAGGCGCGGTGTCGAGAATGACACAGCCCGCATTCAGATAAACCCGGTCGCCCAGCGACAGGTTCATTCCATAAGCGCAGTGGAACGGAGCCTCAAAATAGCAATCTTGCCCGATCCCCGCAAAGAGCGCCGCCAATTCGGGAGCTATAGCCCCTCGGTCATCGGGCGGGCAGGTGTTGTGGGCATGGACCGCGCGGCGTGCTTTCATACGAAGCACTTCCAGTTCGGGGTCGAGGCAGCAATACCACTCGCCTGCCGCCATTTTCTGCCGCTCGGTCATGAAACCCGTCTTAGCGCATCCGCAGGGCACCGTCGATGCGGATGACCTCTCCGTTCAGGTAGCCCATCTCGACGATGAACCCGGCCAGACGACCGTATTCGCGCGGGTCGCCGAGGCGAGCAGGGTTGGGGACGTCCGCCGCAAGCTGTTGCTGCACCTCTTCAGGCAGGCCGGCCAGCATCGGGGTCATGAAGATGCCCGGTGCGATGGCCATCACACGGATACCAGTCGAGGCCAGATCGCGCGCCATGGGTAGCGTCATGCCGACCACGCCGCCTTTCGAGGCTGCATAGGCCGCCTGACCCTTTTGCCCGTCAAAGGCCGCGATCGAGGCGGTGTTGATAATCACGCCGCGCGCGCCATCCGGTTCGGGGTCATTCTTTGCCATCTCTGCGGCAGCAAGACGCGAGACGTTGAAGGAACCGACCAGATTGATGTCGATGGTACGCTGGAACGCCTCCAGAGGGTGGGGGCCGTCTTTGCCCACAGTCTTAGCTCCAATCGCAATTCCGGCGCAGTTCACTGCGGCGGTGATGCGACCCATCTTGTCCATCGCATGTGCAATCGCTGAAGCGACCGAGGCCTCAACCGTCACATCGGTTTGTGCGAAATGTCCGCCGATTTCAGCCGCGACCTGCGGGCCACGCTCGGCGTCGCGGTCAAGGATTGTGACCTGCGCGCCGTTCTCGGCAAAGTGACGGGCTGTGGCTTCACCCAGGCCGGAGGCTCCGCCGGTGATCACCGCAGCTATGGTTGAGAGTTGCATGGCGGGTTCCTTCCTGATCTGAACACTTGTTCAGATAATCCCAACCATGGCCCTCTGTCCAGTCACAGCTTTGATCAATCAAGCCTGCTGCGCTGCTGCATCGGCGTGACGCCAAACGCAGCCCGGTACACACGCGAGAAATGGCCGGCGCTTTCGAAACCGCAGGCAAAGGCGACCTCGGTCACCGAAGATTCGGTCTGCAACAGCAGATTGCGGGCGCGGTCCAGCCGCAATTCCATGAAGTATTTCTTAGGCGAGGTGTTCAGGAATTTCCCAAACAGGCGCTCCAGTTGCCGGGTTGAGATGCCGATATCGCTGGCAATGACCGAGGGGGACAACGGGCTTTGGATATTGTCGGTCATGATGTGGATTGCCTTGGCCAGATGCGCGTTCCGCATCCCGTTGCGCGATTGCAGCGAAACGCGCTGATCGGCGGTGGCGTTGCGCACGGCGTTATAGACCATTTGATCGGCCACTGCGAC
Organism: Ruegeria sp. K3; assembly: GCF_056531845.1. Taxonomy (NCBI): domain Bacteria; kingdom Pseudomonadati; phylum Pseudomonadota; class Alphaproteobacteria; order Rhodobacterales; family Roseobacteraceae; genus Ruegeria; species Ruegeria sp. K3. The sequence goes on from NZ_JBQFMM010000002.1 coordinate 26,483, forward strand.
TGATAGATCGTGACCGTGGTCGCGTTCGATCAGGTGCAGCATCAGATCGGCGGTTGCGGTGCCACCCGAGGCGGTCATGTGTTTTTCGTCGGCGACAAAGACGCTGCGAACAAGGTTTATCTCGGGGAAGGCCTCCATGAAAGCATCATGGTATTCCCAATGGATCGCTGCCTGCATCCCATCCAAAAATCCGGCCTCGGCCAGCAGCCATGCACCGGAACACAAGGCGCTGATATTGGTGCCCCGTGCCCGCTCTCGGCGCAGGGTTGCGAGCAGCGGACGCGAGACGTGATTGCGCATGTTTATTCCTGACAGAACAAACAGTTGGTCACATTTTGGGATAGATCCCAATCCGCCATGCACCAAAGTGACCGATCCGTTTGAACAGACCGCATGCTCTGCGTGTTCGGACAGGAAGGACCATCGATAAAGATCTTCCTCGGCCAGCAAATTTGCGATCCGCAATGGCTCGACCGCGCAGGAGAAGGCGAGATGCGAGAATTCCTCGACCAGTATGAAGGCGTAGTGCTGTGTTTGGCTCATCGATAGGACCGGAATCAGGGCGTTCTGACAGTTTTCTGCATGCTGCACGAAAACTAACTGTATACAACATGTATTTTTATACGATACCAGAGGGCAAGCTATCGATTCGCGGGATCGTGATGAAGGGGATCGGATGAGGGACGAAGGGAAATCACCAAAAGAGGCGTTGGCTGAGCATCTGAAGATGTCGGTTCTGACCCTGCGTTTGCGTCCCGGAGAGGATTTGGACGAGGCGCAGCTGTCGCAGGCCTTTGGCCTGTCGCGCACGCCATTGCGCGAAGTGTTCCGGCAGTTGGCCGGTGAGGGGTATCTGGACCTGCGCACCCATCGCGGGGCGCGGGTGTCAGAGATGTCTCATACCACGCTACGCGATTTCTTTCTGGTTGCGCCGATGGTCTATGGCGCGGTGCTGCGTCTGGCCGCGGCGAATGCGACGCACGATCAGATCGATCAGTTGAAAGAGGCGCAAGAGACGTTTCGGCAAGCCTTGCGTACAGGCTCGGCTGAGGAGCGGACGCTGGCCAATACCCGGTTTCACGAGGTGACCGGAGAGATGGCGGGGAATGTCTATTTATCCCCATCGTTCAACCGGTTGCTGATCGATCACGCGCGGATCGGGATGACATTTTATCGCCCGCAGACCGCACGAATGGCTGAGAACCTTTCAGAGGCGAGCGACCAGCATGACGCCATCATCGCCGCCATCGAGACGGGCGATGAGGCGGCTGCTGCGCAGCTGGCCGACGACCACTGGACCCTGTCACGCGATCAGATCGAGCTGTTCGTGATGCCCGAGGGGTTGGATTTTCCGCTGGGGCAGGTCCCCGGTAAGACTTCTGCATGAGGGACACATGACTCCGATCTTCAGATTTGAGGGTATTTATACGCCGGTGGTGACACCCTACGCGGCGGATGGTGGCGTGAACTGGGACGCGTTGGCCGAGGTGATCGAGTACCTGATCGCGAATGGTGTGCACGGGCTGATCTCGGGCGGGTCCACCGGCGAAAACTATGCGCAGACCGTCGATGAGCGGCTGGAACTGGCGCGCTTTACGCATGAACAACTAAAGGGGCGTGTGCCTCTGGTTGTGGGAACGGGGGCGATGCTGACCGGGGATTCCGTCGCTTTAGCCTCAGGTGCGCGAGACCTAGGCGCAGATGCGATCTTGTTGGCCAGCCCGCCGTATTCGGTGCCCACCGACCGCGAGAATGCGCTGAATGCGCTGGCAATCGACAAGGCGGCTGACCTGCCGGTGATGCTGTACAACTATCCGCACCGGACCGGCACGATGATGGGGGAAGAGTTCCTGGACCGCGTAGGCCGCAGCCGGAATTTCTGTGGCATCAAGGAAAGTTCGGGCGATATCAACCGGGTGCATCTGCTGGCGCGGGACTACCCGCATATCCAACTTGGTTGTGGCATGGATGATCAGGCGCTGGAGTTCTTCGCCTGGGGAGCGCCGTTCTGGGTCTGTGGTGGGTCGAACTTTCTGCCTGCCGAACACGTGGCGCTGTATCAGGCTTGTGTGATCGAGGGCAACTTTGCCAAGGGCCGTCGCATCATGAGCGCGCTGATGCCGCTGATGCGGGTGCTGGAGCAGGGCGGCAAATTCATCCAGACGATCAAGCATGGCGTCACCATGAACGGGATCGATGCAGGCGTGGTGAGGCCGCCTCTGAAAGGTTTGAACAAAGATGACAAACGCGCGCTGGAACAGGTGACGCGCGTTCTGAAACGCAAAATCGCAGATATTTTGGCGGAGGGTTAAGGCATGGGCTTGTTGACGAAAGACGAATACGAATCCATCGCTGCGCATCTGGATCTGCCGACGGGCGCTTTCATCGATGGCGGCTACCGCCCGGCGACCTCAGGGCAGGTGTTCGAGACTATCAATCCAGCCACCGGGGCTGTGCTGACCAGCATTGCTGCCTGCGGATCGGAGGATGTGGATTTTGCGGTCGAAAAGGCGCGAGAAGCCTTTGACGACGGGCGTTGGTCAAAGATGCACCCCTCGGATCGCAAGGACATTCTGATCCGCTTGTGCAAGCTGCTTACCCGCAACGCGCGGGAACTGGCGGTGATGGAGAGCATCGACAGCGGCAAGACGATCTTTGATTGCGAAACTGTTGATGTTCCCGAGACGATCCACTGCCTGAAATGGCATGCCGAGGCGATCGACAAGATCTATGATCAGGTCAGCCCGGCCAGTGATGACCACATCGCCATGGTCGTGCGTGAGCCCATTGGCGTGGTTGGGCTGGTCCTGCCGTGGAACTTCCCCTTGCTGATGCTGGCGTGGAAGATCGGGCCGGCGCTGGCGGCGGGGTGTTCAGTGGTGCTGAAGCCGGCGGCCGAGACTTCTCTGACCGCTTTAAAGGTGGCGGAGCTGGCGTCTGAGGCCGGGTTGCCGCGCGGTGTGCTGAACGTGGTACCAGGTGGTGGCGCCGAGGTGGGCGAACCCATCGGGCGGCATATGGATATCGACATGGTGTCCTTCACTGGCTCGACCGTGACGGGCAAGAAGTTCCTGAACTATTCCGCTGAAAGCAATGCCAAGGAGGTGGTGCTTGAGATGGGCGGCAAGAACCCGGCCATCGTGATGGAGGATGCGGAAAATCTGGACCGCGTGGCGGCGCATGTCGTCAATGGTGCGTTCTGGAACATGGGCGAGAATTGCTCGGCCTCGTCGCGGTTGATTGTGCATAAGGACGTGAAGGCAGAGTTGTTGGAACGGATCGCGCATCATGCGAAGCAATGGAATGTCGGCGAACCGCTGGACCCGGAAACTCGTATGGGCGCGCTTGTTAGTGAAGGGCATTATTCCAAGGTTTGCGGATATCTGGACAAGGCCGAAAACGTGCTGATTGGCGGAAAGGCCGAGAATGGATTCATCGAGGCCACGGTGGTCGAAGTGCCCGGAAACGATGCCACGCTGGCGCGCGAGGAAATCTTTGGCCCGGTTCTGTCGGTGATCGAAGTCTCTGGCTTTGACGAGGCGATCAGCATTGCCAACGACACTGAATATGGCCTGTGTGCTTCGATCTTCACAGCCAACGCCAAACGCGCCATCCGAGGCGCGCGGGCGATCCGGGCGGGTACCGTCACGATCAACAGCTTTGGTGAAGGGGATATCACCACACCCTTTGGTGGCTACAAGCAGTCCGGGTTTGGTGGCCGGGACAACTCGATTCACGCCCATGATCAGTATACCCAACTGAAAACCATCTGGATTGATCTGGCCGATGACGAAGATGAGGCGGTAGATTGACGATCTACACCGCCAAACGTTTACCCCGGCAAACCGGCGTGGCAGGATGGAATGCCATCCTGCCTCTGCAGCAGGACCTGCCTCGGCTTGAGCAAGACCAGACCGCAGATGTGACCATCATCGGCGGTGGTTTTGCCGGGCTGTCCGCAGCGCTGAGGCTGCATCAGCTTGATCCGGCGCTGAAGGTTGTGGTGCTTGAGGCTGGGCGCTTTGCGGAAGGCTCTGCCGGGCGCAACTCGGGGTTCATGATCGATCTGCCGCATGACTTGGCCTCGGACAATTACGCCAGCGATGGGCTGGAGGCAGATCGGGCCACAATCGCGCTGAATCGCCAGGCGATTTCCTTTGCGACCCGGGTAGCCGCTGAGTGCGACCTGTCGCCGGAGATGTTCGACCCGTGCGGCAAGATCAACGCTGCTGCGACCGCAGCGGGTGATCGGCACAACGCAGACTACGCAGTGCATTTGGCACGATTGGGAGAGCCCCACGAGCTTTATGATGCACAGCAGATGCAGGCGCTGACGGGCAGCCCGCATTACACATCTGGTCTGTTTGCGCCCGGGACGGTGATGATCCAGCCTGCAGCCTATGTGCGGGCTCTCTCAACGCATCTGGCTGGGCGGATCGGTGTTTATGAAAACTCTGCCGTGACCGGGTTTCGCAAACAAGGCGGTGGCTGGGCGGTCGAGACCGAACAGGCGCGGGTTTCGACGGGGCGGATCGTGATGGCAACAAATGGTCACCTGGAGAGCTTTGGGTTTTACCAGCGGCGTCTGATGCACATCTGCCTCTACGCGTCGATAACGGAACCGCTGACGCCAGATCAGATCGCCACGCTGGGCGGACAGCCACGCTGGTCAGTAACGCCAGCGGATCCGATGGGCACTTCGGTCCGGCGGGTTTCGGGCAGTTATGGGGATCGCATTCTGATCCGGACCTGTTCAAGCTTTCATCCTGAAATCCACAGCAGCGATAGCCATTTGAATCGGGCAGGCGCGGTGCACGATCGTAAGTTTCAGGAGCGATTTCCCAACTTGCCAAATGTACAGATGCAGCACCGTTGGGCTGGGATGCTGTGCCTCAGCCGCAATGGTTCGGCCGCGTTCGGTGAGATCGAGCAGGGTGTATATGCCGCCTGCTGTCAAAACGGATTGGGTATAGCGCGAGGAACACTGCAGGGAATGGGCGTGGCAGAGCTTGTACTGGGGAAAGACTCCCAGATTGCAGATCATTTTCTGGCGCAACCGATGCCACCGCGTTTGCCACCCGAGCCCTTCGCATCGGTTGGGGCCAATGCGTATCTGCGCTGGAAAGAGTGGCGATCAGGGGCGGAATAGCTTGCAGGCTGGTCAGGGCAGGCTGAGCTTTGCCATCCGTCCGCCATCGATCGTGTAAATTTGACCGGTGACAAAACCCGCTTCCTCGGCTGCCAAGAAAGCGACCAGTGCGGCGACTTCTTTCGGGTCGCCGGTGCGGCCAACGGGATGAATGCGGGCGATATCCCGGCGGAATGCGCCGGGGTCGTTCATGCTCTCGATGAAATCGATGTTGAGGTCTGTGTCGATCCAGCCCGGTGCCACCGCATTGCAGCGAATGCCTTCTGCTCCGTGATCCACGGCAACCGCGCGGGTCAGCCCATGCAGCCCGGCCTTAGAGGCGCAGTAGGCGGCGTGGCCGGGGTTGCTGCCCAACCCCTCGACCGAGCCGATATTGACGATGCTGCCCTTGGTTTTGCGCAGATGTGGCAGTGCAGCCTGGATCAGCAGGAACGGGGCGGTCAGGTTGACCATGAGGTTGCGTTGCCAATCTTCAAGCGGCATGTCGTTGACAGAGGCCTCCTGCATCATGCCTGCGTTGTTGATCAGTACGTCCAGCTGGCCCGCGCTGTCCACAACCTGCTTGATGATCTGCACCGGGCTTTCCGGGTTTGCAAAATCCGCCGGGATAGAGGGGAACTCATCATCTTTACCGCGCTGCGCAGTGTAGACATTAGCCCCTTCTTCGCGCAGCCGCCGGGCGATGGCTTGTCCGATGCCACTGCGGCCACCGGTCACGAGCGCTGTTTTTCCTGCGAATCTTTTCATTGCACCGGCTTGCCCCCATTCACTTCGACCAGAGCACCACACATGTAGCGCGCCGAATCCGAGGCGAGAAAAAGGATCACTTCGGCTATATCTTCGGGTTCGGCGATACGCCCTAAAGGCACCGACTTCCCAAGCTCGGCAATCGCCGTATCAGGATCGAACCCACGATTGGCAAAGCCCGAACGCAGCATCGGTGTGTTCACCTCGTTCGGGCAGACGGCGTTGATGCGGATGCCCTGATGGGCGTGATCGTGCCCCATGCATTGGGTGAGGCTGGCAATGGCCGCTTTGGTCATGCAGTACACCGCATGATCCGGGCCAGGTCGAAGGCCCCAGCACGAGGCAGTGTTCACAATAGCACCGCCACCCGCCGCCGCCATGATTGGAATCGCAGCGCGGCAGATACGGAAAGGGGCCTCGACATTCACTCCGACGGACAGGGCCCAATCCTCATCGGATGTTTCAGTCACCGGGCCGCGGGTGATCACGCCTGCATTGTTGATCACGATATCAAGACCATCCAGCGCCTGATGCGCGGCCAAGGCCAGCCCGTCGCAATAGTCGGGATCGCGCAGATCGCCGGGCAGATGCGCCTCGGCTTCAAGGCTGCCCACATCGCGGTCAGCAACAGCTACACGCGCGCCTTCGGCCCGCAACTGGCTGACGATGGCGCCCCCGATCCCGCCCGACGCCCCCGTGACGAGTGCGGTTTTTTCAGCGAACCTCATTCGTGTACCTCCCCGGGATTTAGTAGGACTGGTTCAGCTCATCCGCAGCCGGTATTTCACGCTCGCGCCGGGCGATGTAATCCAGCAGCTCTTCGTTCTTGGCGATATCGAGCGTTGGTTCCTGATACTCGGCCAACAGCTTGCGGGCGTGTTTGAGCGCGCGTTCGGTGATTTCAACACAACCCTCAGCCTGCCATTGTTCGATCGAGTTGTTGTCGAACATATCCGGCATGAAGAATGCGCTCTGGAAATTGTCCTGCGTATGCGGATGCCCAAGGTAATGCCCGCCCGGACCGATATCACCGACTGCCGAAACGGCCTGATCGAAATCGCCCCATTTCGGGCCCTCGGCCATGCGATAGGCCATGGCGCATTGTTCCGCGTCAACGATGAACTTGGCGGTCGAGCAGTGCATCCCGGCCTCGTTCCAGCCTGCCGAGTGCCAGATGTAGTTCGCACCAGCATGGATGACCGCCTGCAAGGTGGTGGCAGATTCATAGCCTGCCTGCGCGTCGAACGTCTTGGCTCCGCCCAGAGTGTTTGAGGTACGCCAAGGCACTTCGTAGTGCCGCGCCATCTGGCCGATCATGAAGTTCATTAGACTGATCTCGGGCGTGCCTGCCATCGGTGCGCCGGATTTCATCGAGACGGTCGACAGGTAGTGCCCGTAGATCGCGGGCGCGCCCTTGCGGATCACCTGCGTATAGGCCAGCGCGCTGAGCGCCTCGGCATTCAGTTGCGCCACCGTGGCGGGGACGCTGGCGGGCGTATTGGCCCCGCCCAGAACGAAGGGCGAGCACAGCACGGGCTGCTTCCGGCGACAGAAGGCGCGCATCGCGCCCAACATGGTTTCATCCCAGACCAGCGGCGAATTGCCGTTGCAATTGCCAGTGGTGACCGGGTGATCTTCAAGGAAATCCTCGCCGAACAGGATGGCACACATCTCCATGACATCTTCGGCATTCTTGGGGCTGGTGGTCATGCCCATGAAGGTTTTGTCAGAGTGCTTCATTGACGAATAGGTAATCCGCAGATGCCGCTGACTGATCGGGTGATCATAGGGCTCCACGATGTGATGGGCCGAGGAATGCAGCGCGGGCAACATATGGCTGAGCTTGTGGAACATCGCCAGATCGTCCAGCGTCGGGTTGCGGCGCACATCTTCCAGATCGCGCAGGAAGGGCGCTCCGGTCATCGGCACGAAGATCGAGTGTTTACCGCCCAGCCGCACGTTCTTTTTCGGATCGCGCGCGTGGTAGGTGAAATCTGACGGAATGGTCGCGATCAGCTCACGCACCAGACCGCGATCCAGATAGACGAGCTCACCTTCGACCTTGGCACCAGCCTTCTTCCAGTCTTCCAGCGCGATGGGATCACGGAACTGAACGCCTACGTTTTCCAGAATATCCATCGAGGCCGCATCAATGCGTTTTACCTGTGCGCCGTCCATAACCTCGCATAACGGAATGCCGCGGGTCAGGCCCGGCAACATCTCGAAGTTTGGAGCGGTGCGCATGGCGCGCCGGGCAGAGCGCCCTCCGGTACGTGTGGCTGTGGCAGTTCTGGTCATATGGTGCCTCCTTCCGGTTCAGAGTGGAACGGAAAGGGTGAGGTCCACATGCAGGAATGCGAAAGACTGTTGCGAAATGCGACGCCGAAATATCACAAGTGTAAATAACCACTCGAAGTCAGCCCATAGAGTAGTATTGTTAGTCTTACGCCCATTTGGGTTTCAGTACCATCAGACAAAAACGATTCCGAAAATGCCTTTGTCAGGACATTCGTGTATGACATTGCTCAATGTCTGCTCAGCGGACAAAGCTACCCTTCACTTGTTTGGTTTCAATGAACACTCGCAACCAAATGCGGACATACCCGATCCGCAGTTTGTACAGGGAGCAACTATGGCCGCTTAGGTAAACAAACGTTGGGCATGCGATGAAGTGGGCTTTTGTTCGCAGCCTATTCTACGCGGTTGCACCTGCATCCGGTCAATTTGCGCGCTTCGCAATTGACTAGTGCCCTGAGCCGATCTACCACCTCAACGATACCGAGGTTTAGCGCTTTAGAACCCACTTATGCGTTCTATGAGCCAGTACATCGATACCGACCCGATGCCATAAGCGGCAATCACAGTCGCCCTTTGGCTAACTGGACATGCCATCAATCGCCAGATCGCGACAGGAAGCGCCAAAGCTCCGACAAAGCTCAACTGACCAGCTTCGACGCCTAGGTTGAAGGCAAACAAGGCTGCAGGAATATCGTTGGAGGGAAGTCCTATCTCGGACAAAGCGCCTGCAAAACCAAGGCCGTGCAAAAGCCCAAATCCGAAACAAACGATCCAGGGCTTTTGTTTTGAAAGTCGAAAACGCCCGTCACCGCCCTTAACAATTTCCATTGCCAAAAAAACGATAGAAAGCGCAATGACGGCCTCGACCGGCGGGCCGGGGACATTCAGAAATCCCAGCGTTGCCAGTGCCAGTGTTATTGAATGTGCCAAGGTGAATGCCGTGATTGCTCCCGCCAGTCTCCACGGATCAGGGACCAAAACAAACAGTGCAAAGACAAACAGCAGGTGATCCCAGCCTTCTAGTATGTGTTCATAACCCAACTGAAAATAGGCTATGAAAACAGACCATGTTGTCTGTTCAAAAGGTATGTTTTGGATGGCAGCATCCGGGGTGAAACGAAGCGTGGCAGGCTCGGAGTGCAGAGGATGCACACGGACCAAAACGTCGTTCTTTTGTGCCGCCAGTCCGTCGACCTCGATGGATTGGCCCGCGATCTCAGCACGGCATTCGACAACCCAGGAAGAAACCCACGCTCGCCCATCGGAGATTGGGTCAGGGCCGTGTGAGGGTGTACAGCCATCCGGTAACACCGCATCAATCGCCATTGGTTGACCATAAACATCTGGTTTTCGCCAATGAACACTCCAAGTGTCCGTAGTGATTTGTCGAATTTCCAAGTATCCCGGATCAAGCGCATGCGCGTTGGCGTATCCCGTGGGCCACGTGAACAACAGAGCAAACATCAAGCCGAAGATGAAGTTCATTTGACCTGACCTGTGAGATCGGGTGCTGTGATCTCATAATTGTCGGCAAGAGCCTCGTATTGCGCCTGCGCCAAATCTTCGCTCATGGCGCGACGCCAATCACGAAGCACCACACTGTGGATCTCTTGCAAGCGAGGTATCCGGCTTGGTTCAATGGCAAGCACTTTCACCAGATGGATGCCGTAACCTGATTGGACCGGCCCCATCCACTGACCTTTTTCGAGATTGGAGAGACCATTGGAAAATCCGGTTCCAAAGACCGAGTCGATTACCCGTGTCGCGGTTAGGGGCATTGATGCAGGCAGTAGTGTCGCGCTTTCCAAGCCGGAAGTCTCCTGTTCCGCACGCAAGGCGGCCAGTGCCCTTTCAATCTCGGTCTCACTTGGTCCTTCACCAAGAAAAACTTGAGTGAACGCGACCTTATTGGGTGTCGCGTAGCGGTCCGTGTTTTGTTGGAGAAAAGCCTCTAGATCTTCGTCTTCTGGAATAACTGAAGCGGCGATGGCTTCGGTCAGAAAATCCATCTTTTGGCTCAGCCGCGACCTGATCACGCTATCTCCGCGTTCCAAGCCAAGCTTTCTTGCTTCCCTAACTAAAACTTCTTCGCGAATTGAAGCGTCGACCAACGCTTGTAGCTCGGAACCGCTAGGCTGGCGTTTCCACCTTGCTTCGAACTGTGAAGCTAACAGCGCGGCATCACTTTCGCTTATAGCTATCGTCTCCGGATCTGCAGCGGCGTCGTTATCTGGTGATATTATGTGGAACCAAATGAATATGGCAGCTCCGATCAAGAAGAAATGGAACAGAGGTTCTTTCACTATTCGCATGAAGGCTCCTGCGTGAAACGCGATACGGCATTATGTTTTATGCTGGCATCAGGCAGTTGAATAACACAAGGAATTGCAACTCAAGGCGCGCCGCTTATCATAAGAGCGTCCCGAGTTAGTGATTGCGACCTGGGTCCCCAAATCTGCACGAAGTAAGGTCACTCTGCCGGCGTGTACCAAATCGGCGAGGAATACGCGCGCTCCTGATGCGTAAGTACCGCATCTTCTGGCAGCTCCGCACCAAACCTCAGTTTGTCGTACAACACCCAGCGTGGGGTTGGGATTTCGAGCGCACGTACGTAATAGAATGCCCGCGCATTTGGATCGAAATCAGGATCAGACCAAACGGTTACCAGTTCGGCGGTTCCAATTGTATTGGTCCAGCTGGCGGTTTCCAGATCCACGGTATTCCCAACCGCAGGGATCTTGCCGTTTTGATCGGCAACACGGTTGTCCGACCATGCCACGTCATAAACGCTTTCCTGCAAAGCACCTTCGGAATCGAGCCATCCCTTTATCACCTGTACGCGATCCAGGTTGGCCCCGACCGGGTCGCGCAGAGCAGCGATCAGGAATGTGGGCGGACCTTCACCCTCGCGAGGTCGCAAATCCGAACCCATTGGAACACCTTTTGTGTAGCCCACATCTGCAAGAAAGCGAGTTTCAACATCAGCGTCGAGGAAATCCCATCCGCCAAAGAACCGTAGACCAATCCGCGGTCCAGTGCTCGCGTAGGTTTCGCGCCGCTTGAACGCATCGAAGATCGCAGCGCGAGTATTGTCGGTCGCCCAAACGGCCGTGTATCCAGAAGCTACAAGGAGGTCGCCAGGAATTTCGCCAAGATCGTTGGCGATGAAAGGATGCTTTATTCTCGTGGCCGAAGGTTCAACGCTGACGGATTTTCCGAAGAAGTTATCTTCCTCAGCAGTTGCTAGAGACGTATGGCTGTCCGTCGCGCCACCCATGCCAAACTTATATGGGTTCACGCCGAACTTCTCTTCCAACAACAAACCGCGCTTCAAGGCTTCTCGGGCGTACTCGCCGGCCAGCATGTCATCGGTTTTCAGCTCGGTTATGTCGAGATTGCCAACGTCCCAGTTTTCGTAATCCGCGAATTCGTCGTCGGGGCTCAGATAGGGGTGCGCTTCGCCGTCGCCCTTGATCTGAGTGACTTCGTAATGGGGCTCCCATTTTGCGCGGGCAGCCACATATTCCTCGTCGACCTTGCCACCGTGATAGGTGTCTTCGGTCGGGAACATCCATCCGTTCGAAAGGTTGCCGTTATGGGCGAAAGCTACCGCGCGACCACCCGTTTTTTCTTGATAGTCATCTAGCCATGCATACAGCGTTCTTGGGTCGGTATCACCAAATGGCGGTTGCGTGACTGGCGGCACCATCTGAAGCGCCCTGATGGGCCCATCGCGCAGCATAACATTCCGGTGCAGGTTGAAGCCCTTGGGTACAGAAGTCCACTCGAACCCTATGAACGCCGTGAAATTGCCGGGGTCGTTGTGTTCTTCCGCAGCCAGAACGATTTGCTCCCATGTAAAAGCAAAAGCGTCAGCACCCGGGCTGTAGGAGTCCAGAAGGACTTCTGGCAGGGTCATTTGCGAGAAATTGGTAATGATATCGAACGCCGCTTTGCCGGCCTCTTCGCCGCCTGCCTTGTAACCTTCGTACCATTCCAAACCTTTCGGATCGGCAAGAACGCCTGGCTTGCCAGCCTGAAGGTCAGGGGCGAATCCCATTAGGTCAGTGTGATCCGTAAGAACCATCCAGTCCAGGGGCCGGGCCAGTCTTACTGGTTGACCCGTTGAAGAAGTAACCTGTTCACCTTTTGCAAAACGCCATGCTTCATCAGGCAACAGAGTGTTCCCAAAAGCACCTGCGTCCAGCGAAAGCCCGGTGTGAAGATGCGTGTCTCCCCACAGCGGTCGCTCGGGGAAAGTGCGTTCGGCATACGGGGAATACGGTTGATCTGAGAACAAGCCTGCCGCGGCTTCTTCACTTGGAACAGCATCTGCAAGGACAGTCGATGATGCCAGCCCTAGTGAGATAGAACAAACAAAAGCTCGAAGCATATGGAACTCCTAAATCAAGATAGCGCGGTGGTGCCGATGACCTACAACTCAAGAATTAATATTCCTATTTCTCTATATAACATCAATTTTCCGTTTGTGGGGATATTCCGCTCTTGGCATTGTCACGATGGTACACTTAGGAGTTTGTCTGAAGAAGTTGGTCTAACGATAACTCCATAAGCCATCTCCTAGATTGTTGTGCTCAACATCGAGAAAGGAAGCTTTAGAGAAATTGCGACTCAGCACCGTTTGGATTGGCGAATGCCCATCGTCTGCCTGTATACACTTTGCAAAGTTGGCATTGCGGCGATGAGATGACATCCCGGGCTATCGCGACATGGATCATTATAGGCTCGAAGCGGAATCTCGCAGGATGTAGGCCAAAGTTGTTGCAGTTCGAGTTACTCGACGTGCAACATCTGCCATATATCGCTGGTGCCCGCAGGTGGCCGTCCGATTGTATCAACCCAATTGAACCAGTGCGTGACGCTTCTTGCCCGCGCTCAGCTTGATCGGCGATGACAACGCGCCTGCGTCGATCATCAAGCCCGCATCTGTCAGCGGGGCATCGTCCAGTTTGGCGCCGTTTTCGGCGATCAGGCGCTTGGCCTCTTTGCCGGATTTGGCGAGGCCGGATTTGACGATCAGCTGGACGATGGACATGCCGTCACCCAGCTCTGATGCGCTGAGGGTCAGGGTCGGGAGGTCTCCGCCAACGCCGCCCTTTTCGAACACCTCGCGCGCGGTCGCCTCGGCGGTTGCAGCGGCTTCTGCACCGTGCAGCAGAGTTGTGACTTCGTTGGCGAGGCGGATTTTGGCCTCGTTGATTTCGGACCCTTGCAGCGCGGCCATGCGGTCGCATTCGTCCACCGGAAGCTCGGTGAAGATTTTCAGGAAACGGCCCACATCGGCGTCGGTGGTGTTGCGCCAGAACTGCCAGAACTCATAGGCGCTCAGCATGTCGCCGTTCAACCAAACCGCACCGCCCTGTGATTTGCCCATCTTGCGGCCATCGCTGGTGGTCAACAGGGGGGTGGTGAGGCCATAGATCTCGTGATCCAGCACCCGGCGGGTTAGGTCGATGCCGTTGATGATGTTGCCCCACTGGTCCGAGCCGCCCATCTGCAGAACGCAGTTATACCGGCGGTTCAGTTCGAGGAAGTCATAGGCCTGCAGGATCATGTAATTGAATTCGAGGAAACTCAGCGACTGTTCACGATCCAACCGCGATTTCACCGATTCAAAGCTGAGCATCCGGTTGACCGAGAAATGCCGCCCAATATCGCGCAGGAAATCGAGGTAGTTCAGGCTATCCAGCCATTCGGCATTGTTCAGCATCAACGCGCCGGTCTCGCTGTCATCGTAAGACAGGTATTTCGAGAACACCTGTTTCATGCCTGCGATATTGGCGTCGATCTGTTCAGGGCCCAGTAGCGGGCGTTCGTCTGAACGGAACGAGGGATCGCCCACCTTGGTGGTGCCACCGCCCATCAGGGTGATCGGTTTGTGCCCAGTCTTTTGCAGCCAGCGCAGCACCATGATGTTCATCAGGTGACCCACGTGTAAAGACTGCGCCGTGGCGTCATAGCCGATATAAGCAGTCTGCACCCCAGAAATCAGAGCGTCGTCAAGGCCCTGATAATCGGTGCAGTCGGCGAGAAAGCCGCGCTCGATCATCGTGGCGATGAAATCCGATTTGGGGTGGTAGGTCATGACGCTCAACAGGCCTTGTGTTCTGGCCCTCTCTGCAAGGGCTGGTGTAAGTCATAGGTCAGTAGTTTCAAAACCAGACCCGCTTGGTCGCACGACGGAAGGTACATTCATGCGACTGGCTTTCTAATTCCCTAAGTCTCGCGGAATGTCCAGTCATTGGCGAGCAAGTGCAGTCCGCACAAAAAGAATCTTGCGGATAAGCTTTATGAGGGAAACGCGAAGAAATAACGCATAGCGAAACACAGAATTTCGCGTCAGTTTTTGAAGCGTACCAAGTCCTGCCGGATAACCTCTGGTTCTAGCGTGCAGTGTGTCTGGACAGAAGCGGCTTTTCATTCTTGATGTGGCGTTCAATCAGTTGCTTTTGCAGCTTCCCGGATGGGATCGGGCAGGCGGGCTTGGGGGCAAATTCCAGTTCTGCTATCTCGGGGAATATGCTCAGGATTTCTGTTCGTGCTTCTGGACTGATGGCCTTGAGCACTTCCGGTCCGGTAAACAGGCTTTCCGATGGTGCGCCTTCGGCATAGACTACCTCGTGCTGTCCAAAAAGAAGGTGAAAATACTCGACGCTCTGGGCATCCTGGTCGATGAAAATACCGGGCAGCGAAGTCAGATTGACGGCGGGTACCAGAACTTCGGAAGTCCTGAACATACGCTCGACAATCTTTGAAGACACCAGCATCCGGTGCTGCCGGGACACCACAAGATCACGCTGAGGCAAGCCCAGACCTAACGCTCCGGCGCTGATACGAACCGGGCGCAGTTTGGGGTTTGCAGCCAGTTCCGGGGCAGATATCGTACGGCGAAACACCCGCAGCAGGGTGGCAAATCCGGGCCCATCACCTGTGGGATCAAACACTTCGACGTCATCGCTGGCTTTCAGATCCTCGACCGCCTTATGACCACCCCTTACCCGAATATTCGTGCCACTGGTGAAACAGGGAACAAAGTCGTCAACGGGCAGATTAACGACTGGACTGGCGAAGGCACCGTCACCCAGCGCCGTGATCGTTAGTGTTGTGTTGAGCGGGGGGACATCCCCCAAAAAGCCGATGAAAAACCCTTGCTCGGCTCCGCCGCCAAACGCGCCGTTGCCGCTGGAATCATAATCGAAAACGCCAATCGTATAGGTATTGGTGCCATCCGTGACTATGTAGTTGTAGTCCCAGGCAATTGCATTCCCCAGATAGGTTTGCGTGGGGTCGTCGGGGAATTCGTTGGTTACACCGTCTCCTTCGATGGTGCCGGGGTCAACGCCATCGGTAATTTCGATCGTATTATATGCGGAGATCTCAAATGTCGTTCCAACGCCGCCGAATTGGGCCTGGTTCGTGGTCAGAGTCGTGTCCGTCCGAAATGCACCGTATATGTTTGGCATAAACCCTGTTCAGGCCAATTCACTGCCGCTTTTTACTAAGCGGTATGAACCTACTCACCCGTCCTCAATTTGTTGTCTGTGCTTTGCTGCATATTAATATCTCATCTATAAGCATTGGCGCAACATTTGCGAATATCCGGGGTTTTGAGCCTGCGCTTTTATTGCACTCAACATCCCAAAATACCTGCCATTATTCAGTCGCTTTGTTTCAATGAAAATCTGACGAAGCTGAGCTATATGGAATGATCGTAGGTGCTTCAGATCAAGTGGAACACTGAAACCGGCGACGGGCATTCTTGGGAGAGCTTGGCACCTGCTGTAGCGATCTGCGAACATGTGGTAATGGACTTTGTACAGCTCTTTCATGAGCACTCGGAACTGCGCTGCGTTTGGGAACGCCTTGTCGCCTTCATTCGCGGTCTCGTACCTTTCGGAATTCTGTAGCGGCGCACGGTACAGGCGGGGGCAGAGGCAAGGAAAAGGCACCTTTTCCAAGAAAAATGAAGCTCGCGCATGATGTGTCTTGCCTTGGCTTTGCATTACCGTGCAGGTTGTGCTCAGAACCCGGCGAAACGGGTGGAGAGACGCAATACGAGGTCGGCGTGGGCAGGGTCATCAGCAAATCGGGGGCGATCAGAGCGTTGGGGGCCATGTCGGGCACATCGCTGGACGGTGTGGACGCTGCGGTCGTTGAAACCGATGGGCAGCAGATATTCGGCTTTGGTCCCAGCGGGTATCGCGCTTATTCCGAAGAAGAGCGTGCCACACTGCGCGCGGCGCTGGGGCTTTGGCATGGACCAAAGGTTGATGTTTCGGCTGAATTGGTGACCCGGGCACATGCCGAGGTTCTTTCAGAGTTCGAAGAGGTCGACCTGATCGGCTTCCACGGTCAGACATTGGCACATGAGCCGCGTGGGCGTGGCACGTTGCAGGTGGGTGACGGGCTGGGTCTGTCGCAGGCTTTGGGGCTGCCGGTGGTCTGGGATTTTCGCAGCGATGATGTGGCGCTGGGCGGAGAGGGTGCGCCTCTGGCCCCGTTCTTTCATTTCGCCTGCGCCAAATGGATCGGGGCGGAAGAGCCGCTGTGTTTCCTCAATCTGGGCGGTGTTGGGAACCTGACCTATGTTGACCCGTCTTTTGACGGGCCTGAAGCGCCAGGGGCGTTGCTGGCTTTCGACACCGGACCTGCCAACGCGCCGGTTGACGATCTGATGCAGGCGCGGTTGGGGTTGCCGATGGATCGGGACGGCGCGCTGGCCCGAGAGGGTACGGTCGAGACCGGCGCACTGGAGCTGTTTCTGGCCGAGCCCTATTTCAACCGAATGCCGCCCAAATCGCTGGACCGGAATGATTTCTCGGAAATGATTGGTCTTGTGACCGAGCTGAGCGATGCGGATGCGGTGGCCACGTTGACCGGGATGAGCGCTGCGGGTGTGCTGCAGGGGATGGAGCATTGTCCGAAGCCGCCTGTGCGCATGCTGGTTACCGGTGGCGGACGTCACAACCCAGTGCTGATGGAAATGCTGCGCGTGTCGCTGGATTGCCCGGTCGAGCCGGTTGAGGCGGTTGGGCTGGACGGAGACATGCTGGAAGCGCAGGCCTTTGCCTACCTTGCCGTGCGTGTGGCGCGGGGATTGCCGACCTCTTGCCCGGGTACCACCGGGGTAAGTGCGCTGGTCGGGGGCGGTGTCGTGTCGTCTCCGGCGAGGGGTGTCGTGGTGAGCGGGTAGGGGGCTCTGCCCCCGTCGCTGCGCGACTCCCCCGAGGTATTTTTGGCCAGATGAAGAGGCGGATCTAGCGATTTAGGGCGCGGGCGTAATCCAGGGTGAATTCGGTGTAGCCGTCCGAGGTGGATTGCAGGTGTGCTTGGGTCCAGCGGTGGAAGGCTGGAAGGTGGTGGAAAGGCACGTTTGGAAAGGCGTGGTGCTCCGCGTGGTAGGGCATGTTCCAGGCCAGAAATCGGATCATTCGATTGGTAAAGGTGGTACGGGAGTTTTCGAGCATGTTTGCCACCGGCGGGCAGAGGCCGTGTTCGGCGAGCAGGTATAGGCGCAGGAAAGGCTGGCCGATAAGGGCGGGCAGAAGCCAGAGCCAGAACAACAAAGGGCTGAAGAACAGGCTGAGTGCGGCCAGGGCATATAGTGTGGACAATATTCGGGCTTCGGTTCGTATGGCGTGGTGCTGGCGGGTTGGCAGGTAAGCGGCGCCAATCCTGCCGCGCGCGTTGTCGGTCAACACACGGGCCATACCTGTCCAATATGGCCAACCGCTGAGATAGATCGCAAGGCTGCGCCAGTTTTCGGGGCGGGGTTTGCCGCCAAGTTCCGGGTCTTTGGTTGGGTGGTTTGTCCATTTGTGATGGGCAAGGTGAAAGTAGCGAAACCATGTGAACGGCAGGCAGATAGGAATTGAGACAAGGTGCCCAACCGCTTCGTTGATCCAAGGGGTTTTGAACGGCGTCTTGTGGGTGCACTCGTGGCTGAGCGTAAAGAGGAAAACCAGCAATAGGCCTTGCGGCAGGAGCAGTAGCGGCCAGAGGGGAACCTGTAGGATGATACCGGTGCTGGTTGCTGTCAAAGCGCCGAAATAGATCGCTAGATGTCTGAGACCTGCCATTTCTGACCGCTGTTGCAGCCTGTCCTTGGTCTCGGGCGGGATCGCGGCGATCAGGGCGCGGTGGTCCATGGAATTACACTCCTGGAATATCAAAGCCGGGTGGCGCGAGTTCAAACCCGTCAAATTCAAATCCCGGTGAAACAGTGCAACTGACCAGCGTGTAGTCTCCACTGCTGCGCGCCGCCTGCCAATGGCCCTTAGGTACAATAAGCTGCGGTGCGCCTTGGGTCAGATCAGGTGTGAGGGTGTGGTCTTTGGCAGGGCCTGTATCGGAGGCGCTGAGCGAGAGGATCAGCGGAGCGCCGGAATGGTAGAGCCAGATCTCGGTCGCATCTACCTTGTGCCAGTGGCTGCGCTCACCCTCTGCCAGTAGGAAGTAGATGCAAGTGCCGGTGGCACGTCCGGGATTGTCGGCGCGCCAGGTCTCTTTGAACCAGCCGCCTTCGGGGTGCTGCTGCAGGTTCAGGTGTTGGATGATGTCTTGCGCGGTCATGGAAGCCTCGGGTCTGTTTGTGGGATTATGCACGCACGCGCACGATCTGCTATGGCAATTGTGTATGCAGAGCATATGTTTGCCGCATGACTTTGACGATCCCGTTTGACAACAGCTATGTTCGCCTGCCGGACACCTTCTTTGCGCGGCAGGGGCCTGTGCCTGTGCGTGCACCGAAGCTTGTTGCCTTCAACAGTGATCTGGCGCGACTGTTGCGGATTGCGCCGGGCGACGTAGAAGAGATGGCGCAGGCTTTTGCGGGCAATACTGTGCCCGAAGGGGCCGAGCCGCTGGCGCAGTTATATTCCGGGCATCAGTTTGGCACCTATAACCCTCAACTAGGAGATGGGCGCGCGGTTTTGTTAGGTGAGACGGTCGGAACCGACGGGATTCGGCGGGATATTCAATTGAAGGGCTCAGGGCAGACACCTTTCTCGCGCCAGGGAGATGGACGTGCCTGGCTGGGGCCGGTTTTGCGCGAATATGTGGTTTCCGAGGCGATGCATGCGCTGGGCATTCCCACCACGCGCGCCTTGGCAACGGTTGAAACCGGAGAGATCGTGCTGCGCGAGGGTCCGATGCCCGGGGCGGTACTGACACGTGTGGCGCAGAGCCATTTGCGGGTAGGCACGTTTCAGGTGTTTGCAGCGCGAGGGCAGTTAGAGAGCCTGCAACGGCTAACTGAATATGCCATTCAGCGCCACTATCCTGAGGCGGACGGGGCCATGGGTTTGTTGCGCGCGGTTCGGGATGCGCAGGCCGGGTTGATCGCCCGATGGATGAGCGTGGGTTTCATTCACGGGGTCATGAATACTGACAACAGCTCGATCGCCGGTGAGACGATCGACTATGGCCCATGTGCGTTCATGGACAGCTATCACCCGAATACAGTCTATAGCTCGATCGACCGGATGGGGCGGTATGCCTACTCGAACCAGCCTGAGATTGCGGTTTGGAATCTGGCGCAGCTGGCAACTGCCCTAATTCAGCAGTTTGAGGACAAGGATGCAGCTGTCGAAGAGGCCACCGAAATTGTCCATGCCATGCCTGCGTTGATGCAGGCACATTGGCTGGAACGTTTCAGGGCCAAGATCGGATTGGTTCGGGCAGAGGAGGGGGATCTTGAAATGATCTCGGATCTTTTGACGCGGATGGCGCAGAATCAGTCGGACTTCACAAACACGTTCCGCGCGCTGGGCAGCGACCGCGCGCGAGACCAGTTTGCCGACCCGGCGGCTTTTGACGAATGGGCAAAGGGGTGGCAGGAACGCTTGGCGCGTGAGGATGCGCCTTTGGACGTGATGGATGCGGCCAATCCGGCCTTCATTCCACGCAATCATCGGGTGGAGCAGATGATTCAGGCTGCGGTGCAAGGCGATTACGCACCGTTCAATCGGCTGAATGAAGTGCTGTCACGGCCGTATGAGGATCAACCAGATTCAGCTGACCTGATGCGCCCTCCGGCGAAGAACGAGGTCGTACACGCGACATTCTGCGGTACGTAACAAAGAGACGGTTTCTTATGAAGAAACCGAGCCTGAAACTTTTGAAGTTTCAGGTTTCGAGGCTATCGGGGCGTGTCTGCAAAGGGCTCGGCGATCACCTGACACGCATCTTCATAGACAATGTAGCCGATCCGGTCTGATCGCAGAGTATCGATCTGATATCCGTTTTCTTTGAGCAGTGCGACCATCTCATACGACTTGCCCAAAACCTCATTGGCTTCGGGTTTGAACCAGCTGAGGCCTTTGGTGTTGCGCTGAAAGGCGCTTTTAGATTTTGTCCTGTTGAAACGATAGGGGATTTCAAGGTTTTCCCGGAACCAAACCAGCAGCGCCTCAATTCGATCGAATGTGTATTTATCCAGCGCGGCAGTGTCGCGCAGGTCGTAGGCCGCGCAGAAGAACCCCTGACGCGCGTCCATATCTTCTATCTTGATCGGGTGGACAAACCTTATGAACATGATCGTGAAGGTGGCCGAGGGGCTGCGCGGGCTCAAGGCCGTTTTGCACAAATGTTAGCGGAGCAGGCGGCGCGTTGCCATTCAGCGCTGGGTTCAGCTTGCACTTGTCCGACCAGTTGGCGATCTTGGGTTAAATCAGTTTAAGTGTGCCGATGACCTACCGCTCGACCTTGCGCCTTGCCAGTTACAACATTCAGAAATGCGTGGGACTCGATTTCCGGCGGCAGCCGCAGCGGATATTGCAGGTCATCGAAAGCATGCAGGCCGATATCGTTGTTCTGCAGGAGGCGGACAAACGATTGCCGCCCCGTCCTGCCGCTTTGCCACATTTCATGTTGGATGAGGCCGGGTGGCAGATCGTGGACCTGGGCGGTGCCGGTAGTCTTGGTTGGCATGGCAACGCGGTGATCTGGCGTGGGGACGCCATTCAGGTGCGTCAGGCAGGTCATCATGATTTGCCGGGTCTGGAGCCCCGCGGCGCCGTGCGGGTCGAGTTTGATACGCAGATCGGGCCTTTGCGGGTGATGGGGATGCATCTTGGGCTTTTGCCGGCGTCGCGACGTCAACAGATCAGTCATATCCGTCGATGTGATTCTGATCTGGAACACATGCCCACCGTCTGGGCCGGGGATTTCAACGAATGGTCACGCCAGCCTGTTCTAGATCATTTGGCCCCGGACATGCGGTTTCTTCCTCCGGTTCCAAGCTTCCCGGCCGCGCAGCCATTGGGGGCACTGGACAGAATCGCGGTGGGGCAGGGGCTTGAGGCTGCACTGCACGGGGTGCATGATGCGCGGCCCGCGCATATCGCCTCGGATCATTTGCCGGTCTGGGCCGATCTGCGGCGCATCGCCTGACCGCAAAATCGTCTGTGGCGCAGGGCGCGTAGACATATTAAGACAGAACACCGAACAGTCCCGGGGGTCACCATGTCCGACACGATTATCGCCCGTTGCGAAGCCAAGGGCCTGCGCATGACCGGCCAGCGGCGGACCATTGCACAGGTCTTGCAGCAAAGCGAAGATCACCCGGATGTAGAAGAGCTTTATGCCCGTGCTTCAGCCGAAGATGCGGGAATTTCGATCGCGACAGTCTATCGTACCGTGAAGTTGTTCGAAGAGGCCGGGATACTTGAGCGGCTCGAGTTCGGCGACGGGCGCGCGCGATACGAAGATGCAGAGCGTGATCACCACGACCACCTGATCGACATGCAGTCAGGCGAGGTGATCGAGTTTGTCGACCCTGAGATAGAAGCGCTGCAAGAAAAGATTGCGGCCAAGCTTGGCTACAGGCTGAAAGGCCATCGCCTTGAATTGTACGGCGTACCGTTAGAAAAAGACTGACACATCACGAAAATCGATCGGTCGGTGAACGCGATTTCATCGAACATGTCGTAATACTGCTTGCGACGTCGCAAAGGTTGCGGTTTTGCTGCCGGAAAGGTCCGCCTGTCAGCGGCCTGTTCCAATGGAAACGCGCATGAACAACGTAAACGGCATTTTGCTGATCATCGGCTCGATGGCGGCCTTCGCGCTTGAGGACATGTTCATCAAGCATCTCTCGGTCAGTGTGTCGATCGGGCAGATCATGATCGCATTGGGCCTGTTCTGCGGGGCTGTGTTTACGCTTATGTCTATGGCAACACGCAAACGCATCTTCGACCCGGTCGCGTGGCAACCTTTGCCGCTGATCCGTGCCGGAACCGAAGCCTTTGGTGCGCTCAGCTTCGTGACCGCGCTGTCACTTGTTGATCTGTCGACTGTGGCGGCGGTTTTTCAGGCGATGCCTCTATTTGTCACGATGGGGGCAGCACTGTTTCTGGGCGAGCAGGTCGGTTGGCGCCGTTGGAGCGCCATCGGGATCGGCTTTGTCGGCGTCTTGATGATCATCCGCCCCGGGTTCGAGGGATTCCAGCCGGAATCATTGTTTGTTTTGGTATCGGTCGTTGCGATCGCGGCACGTGATCTGATCACACGCAGGTTGGATGTTCGTGTGGCCTCGTCGGTCGTCGCATTGCAGGCCTATATCGGAGTGGCGCTGGCTGGTGCGGCCCTTATGGCGTTCACAGCACAGCCCGTTGTGCCGCTGCAAGCTGCGCAGATCGGGCCTTATCTGGGTGCCATCGGGTTCGGCGTTTTGGGCTATTACGGCATCGTAACCGCGATGCGGATCGGCGAAGCCTCAGCGCTGACGCCGTTTCGGTATACCCGGTTGGTGTTCTCGATCACGGCTGGGATGCTGATGTTTGGCGAACGCCCCGACAGCATGACGTTGGCCGGTGCCGGTCTGATTATCGGATCAGGTCTGTATACTTTCATTCGAGAACGCCAGCTGGCGCGGGCATTGGCAGTGGCCTAAGCGCCCGCGACCTGTTGGCGCAAACAGCAAACTGTTAGCCCTAAAGGCTGAAAAATATAATTGTTAGCGATAACGGAAACGGTTTACTTTTCGCCGCGTGCTGGTATGAGGCATGCAACCGTTGGCATCATTGGGACCCGTATCATGAGCACGATCATCGACATCCACGCACGCGAAATACTGGACAGCCGGGGCAACCCGACGGTCGAAGTGGACGTGATTCTGGAAGACGGCACCATGGGCCGCGCCGCTGTGCCTTCAGGGGCGTCGACCGGCGCCTACGAGGCGGTGGAAAAGCGCGATGGTGACAAATCCCGTTACATGGGAAAGGGCGTGCTGGAAGCGGTCGCTGCCGTTAACGGTGAGATCGCCGAAGAACTGGTGGGCTTTGACGCGACCGAGCAGGTGGCCATCGATCAGGCGATGATTGAACTCGACGGGACCGAGAACAAGGGCCGTCTGGGCGCGAATGCTATCCTGGGTGTCTCGCTGGCGACGGCCAAGGCGGCGGCGGATTTCACCACGCAGCCTCTGTACCGCTATGTTGGCGGTACCTCGGCGCGCGTGCTGCCGGTGCCGATGATGAACATCATCAATGGCGGCGAACACGCCGACAACCCGATCGACATTCAGGAATTCATGATCATGCCGACCTCGGCCGCGAATATCCGCGAAGCCGTGCGCATGGGGTCGGAGGTGTTCCATACGCTCAAGCGTGAACTGTCGGCTGCCGGACTGGCCACCGGAGTGGGGGACGAAGGTGGTTTTGCCCCTAACATCGCTTCGACCCGTGAGGCACTGGATTTCATCCTGCAGGCGGTCGAAAAAGCGGGCTACAAACCCGGCGAAGAGATCCATCTGGCGCTGGACTGCGCCGCGACCGAATACTATCGCGACGGAAAATATGTTCTGTCGGGTGAAAACATCTCGCTGACCTCAGAGGAAAACGCAGAGTATCTGGCGACCTTGGTCAAAGATTACCCAATTATCTCGATCGAAGACGGCATGTCCGAGGACGATTGGGATGGCTGGAAAGCGCTAACTGATGCCATCGGCAACGAAGTACAACTGGTCGGCGACGACCTGTTCGTAACCAACCCAGAGCGTCTGGCAGAGGGGATCGATCGTGGCTGTGCCAACTCGATGCTGGTCAAGGTGAACCAGATTGGATCACTGACCGAAACTCTGCGCGCCGTCGATATGGCCCACCGTGCACGGTATACCAACGTGATGTCGCATCGCTCGGGCGAGACCGAAGATGCCACCATTGCCGATTTGGCTGTGGCGACCAACTGCGGGCAGATCAAAACCGGCTCGTTGGCGCGGTCGGACCGGTTGGCCAAATACAACCAGCTGATCCGCATCGAGGAATCGCTGGGTGAGGTCGCAGAATACGCCGGCGCGTCGATCCTAAAGCGCTGAGTTTGGCGTACTTGGTAAAACCAGATCAGGCCCCGGCAGAACGCCGGGGCCATTTTTTTTCTTTGCGTCATTGCCGATCCGTCTAAGCTGGGCATCGAAGGCCAACATGGGAGAGGGCGATTTATGACAACATCAAACGCATCGTTGGCGCTGGGGCGCTATTGATCCTGCCTCAGCTTGCAGGGGCTGATCGTCCGCCTCAGGCAGTGTGCCAGAAAATGGTGGAAGGCGATCCCAGCGGGCAGGTCACGATGGAGGAATGCCTGTGCACCTATAACGTCGCCAACACGGTTTTGGACGATGACATCAAAGAATTATTGTTCGAGTCCTGGTACACTGGTGAGAACATAACTGAACAATTGAATGCGCTGCCCAAATCCAAACGCGTGCCCCGGCAGTTCAAGACCATGGAGCAGACGTTCAATAAGAACTGCCGCTGATCGTTAAGCTAAACAAACATAAATGTCGTTATGTGTGAACTTGTTCCTATTGCGGCGCTGTGACTCCCGATAGTCTGCAAACATTGCAGAAAGGGGGACGATATGTCTGCTTCAAAGGTCTTTCTCGTAATTTCAATGCTTTGCGCGGGGATGCTGGCCGCATGTTCAGAGCCTGGAACCTATCCGATCACAGGGATGCAGGTTTCGCAGGATGATCCGGTGCAGGAAATGGCAAATCCGGCGGTAATCTTCCGGGGGGAATCGCGCTAAAGCGATTTGCTCATCAGCATGTAGCGATCGCGCGGTTTAAAACCTGACCGCAGATATAGTTTCTGCGCGGTTTCGTTGGTCCGATCGACCTCAAGATGCAGGGCGGTCAGACCGGCCTCGGCCAGCGCCTTGGGGAGATCATGCAGCACTTCGGTGGCGATACCGCGTCCGCGAACGGCGGGGCGGATGTAAATCTCATCCACAAAGGCATCCATGCCACCAAACTCGACCGACCAGCCGAAGGTGAGGATGACATAGCCCAGCGGCGCGCGGCCCGGACCGATCAGATATATGCACCCATGGGGTATTCCATCCAGCAGAGGGGCCAGCGCATTGCGACGTTTGTCGTCATCCTGCGCGATGCCGGATTCCGAGTGAAACGCTGCGACCAGCGCCATCAGTCGGTCCAGATCGTCGGGGCGGGCAAGGCGGAGTGCGGCGGTCATAGGCGGGCAAGTCTTTCTGTGAGAAGGTCGAAGAAACCTTGGGCATCCACGTCACCCATGAACATGGCGTTTGGTGCGCGATCAGTGACCCGCCACCAGTCGGCCACTGTCATACCCAACGTCAATTCTGATTGGGTTTCGATCTCAACATTGATGTGGCGGCCCGAGAACAGATCGGGCCGGATCAGATAGGCGGTGACGCAGGGGTCGTGCAGCGGTGCGCCCTCCGAACCGTATTTTTCCTTGTCGAAACGTTCGAAGAAATCGGTCATCTCTGCCACTGCATGACCAACCTTGCTGTCCAATGCCCGGAATGCATCGTTGCGATGGGGCGTGACAAGCGCATCATGTGTGACATCCAATGGCATTACGACGATATGAACGCCGGATTTAAACACAATATCAGCGGCTTCTGGGTCGACATAAATGTTGAATTCGGCTGCTGGTGTGATGTTTCCAACCTCAAAATACGCACCACCCATCAGCACGATTTCCTGCACCCGGTCAATAATATCGGGAGCTTTTTTGAACGCTGTTGCGATGTTGGTCAGCGGCCCCAGAGGGCAGAGCGTCACAGTGCCGGGCTCATGTGCGCGTAGGGTATCGATGATAAAATCGACCGCGTGACCTTCGGCCAGAGGCATTTCAGGATCTGGCAAAACAGGGCCGTCGAGCCCTGTTTTACCATGCACATGCTCGGCGGTGACGAGCGGGCGTTTCAGGGGGCGATCGCATCCGGCGTAGACGGGGATATCGGTGTGCCCCGCCAACTCGCACACGACGCGGGCGTTTTTGGCGGTCAGCTCCAAAGGCACGTTTCCAGCGACGGCGGTGATACCCAGAACCTCGATCTCTTCGGGGCTGGCAAGCGCCAGAAGAATGGCGACGGCGTCGTCCTGTCCGGGATCGGTGTCGATTATGATCTTGCGGGGCATAGGGGTCTCCGGGGGCGGTGAAGGTCGGACACTCGCAAGTGTCGCGGGACTTGTCTAGCCGAATTACGTGCCTGCCGGAGCATCCACCGGCGGGAGTTTGCCGTTGGCGCGGTGTTCCTCGATTTTCACCTCGTCCCACAGTGCGTCCATTTCGGCCAGATCACTTTGGGTGGGCGTTTTTCCGCGTTCGGCCAGCCGGGCTTCGACCTTCTCAAAACGACGAGTAAACTTGGCGTTTGTGCGGCGCAGGGCGGCCTCGGGTTCGATGCCTAAGTGGCGGCCGAGGTTGACAATCACGAACAGCAGATCGCCGAATTCATCCTCAAGCGCGTCGGCATCCATGCTGTCGCGCGCCTCTTCCAGCTCAGCGGCTTCCTCGGTGATCTTGGCGAGCACATGGCTGGCGTCAGGCCAGTCGAACCCTACGCGCGCGGCACGTTTCTGCAGCTTATGTGCGCGTAGCAGGGCGGGCAGGTTGGCGGCGACACCGTCTAGTGCACCTTTTTGTTCTTTTCCCGCACGTTCGGCGGCTTTGATGGTTTCCCAGTCCTTTGTCTGTTGATCCGCCGACTTGTCTCGGGACTCATCACCGAAGACATGTGGGTGACGGTTAACCATCTTGTCCGACATGGTGCGCACCACGTCCTGAAAGGTAAAATGCCCAGCCTCTTCAGCCATTTGCGCGTGGAAGACGGATTGGAACAGCAGGTCGCCCAGCTCTCCCTTCAATTCGTCATAAGCCTCGCGTTCGATGGCATCGGCGACTTCATAGGCTTCTTCGATCGTATAGGGCGCGATGGTCGAAAAATCCTGTTCGATATCCCACGGGCAGCCGGATTGAGGGTCGCGTAAGCGGCGCATGATTTCCAGCAAACGCTCGATACCTGCGTCCGTGTCGTGGATCAGAGGATTTTCGGCCATTGCGAACCCTTTCGTTCCGGTGTCAGATGCATCCATCCCGCAGTCAGGATCAGGAGTCCACCCCAGATGCCCGTCGTCAACCGAATTGCCGATTACGCCGCTGATATGGCCAAGTGGCGCCAGCACCTTCACACCATCCCCGAATTGGAGTTCGAATGCTATGAGACCGCCGCCTATGTGGCCGAGCGTCTGCGCGAGTTTGGGGTAGATGAACTGCATGAGGGAATCGCCAAAACCGGCATGGTCGCGATCATCAACGGGCAGGGCGAGGGACCGACTATTGGTCTGCGCGCTGACATGGATGCTCTGCCGATTACCGAGGAGACGGGCGTGGACTACGCCTCGAAAAACCCCGGTAAGATGCATGCCTGCGGTCATGACGGGCATACAACCATGCTGCTGGGTGCTGCGCGCTATCTGGCCGAAACGCGGAATTTTGCGGGCCGGGTTGCGCTGATCTTTCAGCCTGCCGAGGAAGAGGGCGGCGGCGCGGGCGTGATGGTTGAAGAAGGCATTATGGATCGGTTCAATATCTCTCAGGTTTACGGCATCCATAACACTCCGGGTCGGCCCGAGGGGCTGTTCGAAACCACGCCGGGGCCGCTGATGGCCGCAGTAGATACGTTTGAGATCCATATTCAGGGCGTGGGCGGCCACGGGGCAATGCCGCATGAGACGCGCGACCCAGTGATGGCAGCTTGCGGGATGGCGCAGGCGATCCAAACTATCGTCAGCCGCAACCACTATGCGCTGGACGATCTGGTGGTGTCGGTGACGCAGATACACACCGGAACAGTGAATAACGTGATACCTGATACCGCTTATCTGAACGGCACCGTTCGCACCTTTGATCCGGCCGTGCAAAGGATGGTCAAAGAGAGAATGGCGCAGATCGTGGCGGGGCAGGCGGCCTCGTACGGTGTTGAAGCCAAACTGGACTATCAGGAGGGTTATCCCGCCACTATCAACGACGCCGACAAGGCGGCATTCGCGGCTGAAGTGGCGCGGGATGTATCCGGCGCGGAACGCGTGAAAGATGATGCTGGGCGTGAGATGGGGGCAGAGGATTTTTCCTACATGCTGCAGGCCCGACCCGGTGCTTACCTGTTCATGGGGCAAGGAGATGGCGCGGGGCTGCACCATCCGAAATACAACTTCAATGACGACGTCGCGCCGATCGGAGCGTCCTTCTTCGCACGGATCGTCGAAAAGGCACAGCCGTTGGGCTGACAGGGAAAAGACATGGCACTGGAAGATGCAAAGAACCAGGTGGATGAGGCATTCACCAACCCCGATCTTAAGGGGCTGTCCTATGAAAACACCTTTGGCGGCGCGACTTCATTCCTGCGGCGGCTTTATACCAAAGACCTGACTGGTGCGGATATTGCTGTAACCGGCGTGCCTTTCGATCAGGCGGTGACAAACCGCCCCGGAACCCGGCTTGGCCCTCGCGCGATCCGTGAGGCGAGCGCGCTGCAATCGCCGGATGCGCCTTATGGCTGGCCTTTTGATGCTCTGAGTGAGCTGGCCATCGTGGATTATGGCGACATGGCCTATGACTACGCCAATATCCCGGCCTTTCCCGACACGCTGACCGACCACATTCGGACCATTCTGAAGGCCGATGTCGCTTCGGTCACGCTGGGCGGGGATCATTATATCAGCTTCCCGATCCTCAAAGCTTATGCCGAGAAATATGGGCCGATGTCGCTGCTGCAATTTGATGCGCATACGGACACCTGGGCCGATGACGACATGTCCCGCGTGGATCACGGGACGATGTTCTACAAGGCAGTGAAATCGGGGTTGGTTGATCCGAAACGCTCGGTTCAGGTGGGCATTCGCACTACAAACGAAGACACGTTGGGCGTCAACATCATCGACGCGCGCGAGGTTTACGAATCCGGCGCAGCCGCCGTGGCGCAGAAGATCAGGGGTATTCTGGGCGACAGCCCCGTGTACCTGAGCTTCGACATCGACGGTCTGGATCCTGCTTTTGCGCCCGGTACTGGTACGCCGGTCTGGGGTGGGCTGAGTTCGATTCAGGCGCAAATCATCCTGCGCGACATTGCCGGGATCAACCTCAAAGGTGGCGACGTGGTCGAGGTTTCTCCGCCGTATGACACCTCTGGTGCGACGGCGATTGCGGGGGCTCATGTGGCAACACAGATCATTTGCCTTTTGGGGTGGAACAAGCTGGTGAAGCCTTAACCTTTGGTTAGGCATAATCCCGGTATCTGCTTGGTGAGGCACCGGATCGGAGACATTACATGACCCAATACAACCAACCGATTGGCGGCAATGATCTGGCACGGTTTTCGGGGCCGAACACGTTTATGCGGTTGCCACAGGCGTCGTCGCTGGACGGGCTGGATGTGGCGATCCTGGGGGTTCCGATGGATATCGGCACTTCGTGGCGGTCGGGCACACGGTTCGGACCCAAGCAGATTCGCAGCGAAAGTGCGATGATCCGGCCCTATAACATGGCCAATGGCGCGGCACCGTTCGACCATTTGCAGATCGCAGATATCGGCGATCTGGCGATCAACACTTTCTCGCTTGCCGATAGTCTTAGGATCATCAAGGAAAGCTATGACGGCATTCTGGCGCAAGGTGTCATCCCGGTGGCGATGGGTGGGGATCACTCGATCACTTTGCCGATCCTGCGGGCGATGGCAGCCAAGCACGGGCCTGTGGCTCTGGTGCACGTGGACGCCCATGCTGACGTGAATGATGAGATGTTCGGTGAAAAGGAAACCCACGGCACTGTCTTCCGCCGCGCCTATGAGGAAGGGCTGATTGTCCCTGACAAGACCTTTCAGATCGGCATTCGAGGCTCGGGTTACGCCGCCAGCGACTTTACCGAGGCACAGGGTTGGGGGTTCCGTCAGTACCCGGCGTGGGAGCTGTGGCAACAGAACCTGACCGAAATCGGCTCTTTGATCCGTAAAACTGTTGACGATCACCCGGTCTATATCACCTACGATATCGACAGCCTCGATCCGGCCTATGCACCCGGAACAGGCACGCCCGAGATCGCAGGTCTGACCACTCCGCAGGCGCTGCAGTTGATCCATGCGCTGGCAGGCATGAATGTGGTGGGCTGCGATCTGGTCGAAGTATCTCCACCCTATGATCCGTCGGGCAATACGGCACTGACCGCAGCCAATCTACTGTTCGAGATGCTGTGCATTCTGCCCGGAGTGACGTCACGATAGGGGTGCGACGCCATCCTCTGACCGAGTAAGCAGGGCATAGCGGGAATGAATGGGCAGATAAAAATGTTGCTGTGGCTGTTGATTGCGGTGGGCCTTGCAATGGGGGCCTATATCAGACTTGCGCCTTCAGATCCTGTGCGCTGGCATGTGGCCCCTGAAGACACGGAACGAGACCTGAAGGGTGGTGTCGTTCGGGTCGTCGAAACCGGTCCTGATGGGCTGGCGCGTCTCGATAAAATTGCGCGCGCAACACCACGCACCAGTGTGCTGGCCGGATCGCTGGAAGAGGGCATGATCACCTATATCACCCGTACCAAGGTGTTCGGTTTTCCCGATTACACCACCGTGCAGCTAGACAGTGATACGCTGCGTATCTATGCAAGATTAAGATTTGGCCGGAAAGATTTCGGCGTCAATCGGGACCGGGTCACCCAATGGCTTGCTTTGCTGCAACCCTGACGACAAACAGCCCTCTTGCACCTCGCGCCACATGGGCACGTTCAGCGACATCTGGCATTGAGCCATGAACATGCGGCCGTCGACCTGCAGGCATATCATCTCTCCCAACTCGATGCGGGTGCCGGATTTGTCGGTGCAATAGCAGTCTTGCACTTTGCCTCCGGGGCCAACAACATCGGCCATTCCGGGCGTCGCAATGAGTGTCAGGGCTAAGATCAGTCGCTTCATGGCCCAAGCCTAGCACAAGGCAGGGCCTTGACCAAAGCCTCTGGATGATAGACACCGCGCGGATGATCCCCGAAGAACGCCTTGAACAGATAACTCAGCGATTCCAATACCTCGAAGCGGCCATGGCGGATGGTGCCTCGGGCGGGGATATTGCAGCTTTGGCAAAGGAATATTCCGACCTCAAGCCGGTGGTCGATCAGATCATGGCGTGGCGTCAGCTGGTTTCTGATCTGGCCGAGGCCGAGGCGATGTTGGCCGATCCGGACATGAAAGAGCTGGCCGAAGAGGAAATTCCAGAACTGCAGGCGCGTATCCCCGAGGCGGAGCATGCCTTGCAGCTGGCGCTGTTGCCCAAAGACGCGGCTGATGCGCGCCCGGCAATGCTGGAAATACGCCCCGGCACCGGCGGGGATGAGGCCGCGCTGTTCGCCGGAGACCTGTTGCGCATGTATCAACGCTATGCCGAAGCGCGGGGCTGGCAGTTCGAGATCATCGAGGAACAAGCGTCTGATCTTGGTGGGATCAAAGAGGTGGTGGCACATATCAAGGGCGACAATGTCTTTGCGCGGATGAAGTACGAATCCGGCGTGCATCGCGTGCAACGCGTGCCCGAAACCGAAAGCGGTGGGCGCATTCATACCTCGGCGGCGACGGTGGCGGTTTTGCCAGAGGCCGAGGATGTGGACATTCAGATCGATGCCAATGACATCCGTATTGACACGATGCGCAGCTCGGGCGCGGGGGGGCAGCACGTGAACACGACGGATTCGGCTGTGCGGATTACCCACTTGCCCAGCGGTATCGTGGTGACCAGTTCCGAGAAATCCCAGCACCGAAACCGTGAGATAGCGATGCAGGTGCTGAAAACGCGCCTTTATGATCTTGAACGGCAGCGGATCGACAGCGAACGCTCGGCGGATCGCGCCAGTCAGGTCGGTTCAGGTGACCGGTCGGAACGGATTAGGACGTATAACTTCCCGCAAGGCCGCATGACGGATCACCGCATTAACCTGACGCTTTATAAGCTGGATCAGGTGATGCAGGGCGATCTGGATGAGGTGATCGACGCGCTGACCGCAGATGATCAGGCTCGGCTTCTGGCCGAAATGGCGCAATGATTGCGGCGCTGACAGCCGCGCAGGCCATGGTCGCTGCAACCGCACGTTTGCGCGCAGCCGGTGTGCCTGATCCAGCGCGGGATGCGCGGGTGCTGCTGGCGCATGCGGCGCGGATCGAGGCCAGTCGGGTGACGCTGATCGCGCCCGAGGAGCTGCCGGTGGATATCGCGGAACGCTACGATCAATTGATCTCGCTAAGGGCCATCCGAGTGCCGGTATCGCATCTGCTGGGCGAGCGTGAATTCTATGGTCGGCGGTTTCGGGTCAGTCGCGATGTGCTGGACCCGCGCCCGGAGACCGAAGCATTGATTGAGGCGGCGCTGAGCGAGCCGTTTGATCATGTACTCGATTTGGGTGTGGGCTCGGGCTGTATCCTGATCACCTTGCTGGCCGAGCGGGCGAGTGCCTCGGGCGTCGGCGCCGACCTCAGCGAAGCTGCCTGTCTGCAGGCCAGCGCCAATGCAGTACAGCATCAGGTGCAGGCGCGCGTCGAGATTCGGCAATCTGACTGGTTCGAAAACATTGAAGGTCAGTTCGATCTGATTGTTTCGAATCCGCCCTATATTTCAGCTGACGAGATGCACGCGCTTTCCCCTGAAGTGCGCGAGCATGAGCCGCGCATGGCGCTGACGGATGAGGGCGACGGTCTGGATGCCTATCGCCGTATTGCGGCGTCGGCCCCGGATTATCTGATGCCCGGCGGGCGTATCCTGGTTGAAATTGGCCCGACACAGGGCGCTTATGTTTCTGCCCTTTTTGATGCCGCTGGTTTGACCGGCGTAAAGGTGATCCCCGATCTGGACAGGCGTGATCGTGTTGTGGGGGCCAGAATGCCGCCTTCTAAGCGAAACTGAGGCCGAAAAATGCCGATTGATGTAAAAAAGCTGCGACATTTTCGAGAATCCCCTTGTCTGAACGCTCAGGACATGTTTACTCAGGATTAGTCGGCGAGGTTGACGCTGTTTCAGCGCACCCCTGACGCCAAGCCCAAAAAGTCGATAGCGCGTAACGGCACAAGCCACTGAGCAGCGTTAGATACGGGTTGATCGACAGTGAATTGATAAGGCTGACGTAAAGTAAGATGAGATCTTCCAAATCCCGCTCGCGGGCCAAGAACAACCGCAATCGTCCTTCTGGCGGAAACGTCGTAAACCGGGTTTTTGACAGCTCGGGCCCCGAAGGCAAGGTGCGTGGCACACCGCAGCAGATCATTGACAAATACAACCAATTGGCGCGCGACGCTCAGCTGTCGAATGACCGCGTGGCAGCTGAGAACTTTCAGCAACACGCCGAGCACTATCTGCGCATGCTAAGCGAAGCGCAGCGCGAGATCGAAGCGCGCCGCGAAGAGCAAGAGCGCCAGAACCGCGAACGACAGGCCGAGCGTGATCGTGAACGCGCGGAGCGTCAGGAACGCGAAGCAGCCCGTCAGGCCGATCCGGCCGAGGCTCCGCAGCCGGACGTTGTGGATTTCGGGAATGAGGCGGCTGCGCCCGATACAGGGCTGGTCGAGACGCCGGAAAGCAAGGATGCCGAGCAACCCGAAGCGACCGAGCGTAAGGAAAAGCCGCGCCGCCCGCGCACCCGGAAGCCAAAGGCTGCCACCCCTGCGGCTGAGGATGCACCCGCTGACAAGGGCGACGCACCCGAGGCAGCTGAATAAGCGCTTTTCGATCATGAATTTAATGAAAACCCCGGGCAAAGGCCTGGGGTTTTTTCGTTCAGGGTTTGCGAATTTCGCGCGCGAGCGCGCAGAAGGCTTCGAGCGGGATCTGCTCGGCCCGGTCGGTGGGTTTGATTCCGGCTGCGATCAGGCGGTCCTCGATATCTGGCGCTGCCCCTTTCAGTGAGGCCCGCAGCATTTTGCGGCGCTGATTGAAGGCTGTGGCAACCACGCGCGACAGGGTTGCGGCGTCAGCGGGATAGCGGGGTTCGGGCAGGGCAGTCAGGTGAACCACGGCGCTTGAGACCTTGGGCGGTGGAGTGAAGGCTCCGGGTGGCAGGGACATCGCAATGCGCGCTTCGGCCCGCCATTGGGCAAGGATGGCGAGGCGGCCATAGGCCTTGTTGCCGGGTTGGGCCACGATCCGCTCGGCCACTTCACGTTGAAACATAAGGGTCAGGCTCTGCCAGAAGGGCGGCCATTCGGGCGGGGTGAGCCAGCGGACCAGAAGCTCGGTCCCAACATTGTAGGGCAGGTTGGCGGCCACCCGGATCGGAGGCGTCAGATGGGCCAGCGGCTCGATTTCCAGCGCGTCGCCGTTGATCACTTCCAGCTGGCCCGGATAGGCGGCGGCGATGTCGTTCAGGGCGGCGATGCAGCGGGTGTCCTTTTCCACGGCCACGACCTTGCGCGCGCCTTCGGACAGAAGCCCGCGAGTCAGACCTCCGGGGCCTGGGCCGATTTCAAGGACATCGCATTGAGTCAGATCACCCGCCTGCCGCGCGATCTTGGCGGTCAAGTTGAGGTCGAGCAGGAAGTTCTGGCCCAGCGACTTGCGGGCCGAAAGCTGGTGAGTTGCGATAACCTCGCGCAGCGGGGGGAGGGAGTCGATGGCGCTCATGACTTTACCGTCGCGCGGGTTGCGGGGAGAGCACCAGAGATTTTTTTGCCTCCGGCGGAGGTATTTGGGGCCAGATGAAGCATTAGCGGGACTGCGCCATTCGCTGGGCGAGCTTCAGGGCCTCGATCAGGCTGTTGGGGGTCGCGCTGCTTTGGCCCGCGATGTCCAGAGCGGTGCCGTGATCCGGCGAGGTCCGGACGAAGGGCAGGCCCAAGGTTACGTTCACACCGCGGTCGAAATCCAGTGTCTTGATCGGGATCAGGGCCTGGTCGTGATACATCGCAATCGCGGCATCATATCGCGTGCGCGCCGCGGCGTGGAACATGGTGTCTGCCGGGTGGGGTCCGGTCACGGTGCAATCGACTGGATTGAGGTCTGCGATCAGTGGCGCGATCCAGTCAAGCTCTTCCGTACCCATTTTCCCGCCTTCGCCCGCATGGGGGTTCAGCCCCGCGATGGCGATGCGAGGGTGGGGGATGCCGAATTGGGTGCGCAGGCCTTGGGCGGTGATCTCGATGGTTTCTTGCAGCACTTCTGGGGTGAGTGCGCTTGGGACCTGGGAGAGCGGGATGTGGATGGTGGCCGGAACCACGCGGAGCTGTTCGCTGGCCAGCATCATCACCACGCGTGACCGGCCTGCCAAAGTAGCAAGAAATTCGGTATGGCCGGGGAAGGCAAAGCCCGCACCGTCGATCAGCGCCTTTTTGTGGATCGGCGCGGTACAGAGTGCAGACGCCGCGCCGGATTTCACCAGTTCAACACCTTTTTCGATCGAGTCGATGACCGAAAGGGCGTTTGCCGGATCAGGATAGCCGGGCGTGTTCGGGGCGGGGAAGTCGAAATGCAGAACCGGGAGGGCCGAGGCGCTGGCCGATATTGCCTCAGTCGGGTCGGCGATCCGGGCAATGGGTGTTTCTTCGGGCAGATGCGATGCGTCGCCGATATAGAAGAATGGACAGGTTTCGCGCAGGGCTGCCCAAGCTTTGGCTGCGATTTCGGCCCCGATCCCGGCGGGCTCACCGCAGCTTAGCGCGATTGGGGCGATCATTGTTCGATGATGACAGCGTCGGCCCTGAGCTGTTCCAGCAGGCTGTTTGCAAGGGCCTGTAACCGTTGCTGGGTCAGTGCGTTTGCCACGTCCACACGGGTGGTATCTTCGCCCAGGTTGCGGGTGCGATTGCACAGCATCAGGAACATCAGCGTCTGCCCGTTGTTGCGCGTCAGCGTGGCCGATGCCTCATTTGGATCAAGCTTGGCCAGCTCAAGCGCTACGTCGCGTGGAATCGCCGAGGGGCTTTGGGTAAGGCGTTCCAGCACGTCGGGCGATTGATCTTTGGCGATGCCGTAGAGGTCATCGCAGGTGTCGATCTCTTCCTTGAGCTTTTCGGCTTTCGCAAGCGTTTCGGCGCTGCGGCCACCGGGAAGGTAGTAGATCGCGTAGTCGATCTCGGAATAGGTTGGGGCACCTGCGGCAACTTCGCGGATGCCGCGCATCTGGAACAGAGCCACGGCGTTCGGGAGCGAAAGTGGGTCGGTGATCTCACCGTTTTTCAAGCCCAGAATGACGGGTTGCAGGGCCGGAGGCAGGTTGTTGAGCGACAGCCAATCCAGTCGCCCGCCATTCTCGCGTGTGGCAGCGGCAGAGTATTGCGTAGCAGCCGAAGAAAAGCTGTCTTGATCGGGAAGTTGTGAGATTTCATCGGCCAGGGCTTCAGCCTGCGCCAGGGTCTGCGGTGTTACCGGAATGATAATTTCGGACAACAGAACCTGCAGGCCGCCGCCGCCACCCTGACCCAGTGCGCGGTTGATCTCATCTTCCGAGGGGCGAGCCTGCGACAGAAAGCGGGTACTGACAAAGTCGCGCCAGGACAGTTGATCGGCAACAAAATCCCGGACGGTTTCCTTTGATACGCCCGCATCGTTGAGCAGCTGCAGAAACTCTTCGCTGCTAAGGTTGCCGCGCGAGGCGAATTCATCAATCCCGGTCTGGATATCTTCGGGTGCGGCTTCGATGCCGGCATCGCGCATCGCCTGTTTGCGCAGACGATCCTCGATCAGGGCTTCGCGGACTTCGCGCTCGGAACTGCCCGGAACACCGAGCAGTTCGAGAAACTGCTGACGTTGTTGAAGTTCATACCAGGTGACAATGTCCTGATTGACCCGGATTGCAGGCGAGAACAGGCTTTGAGCCTGGACCTGTGGTGTGGCCATTGCAACAAGCGCGGCAGCCAGCACCGGCAGCACCGATCTACGGCAGCCAGAGCGGAGAGATTTTGTGAAACCTGAGATCAACTGCATCTTCTCTTAAACTTCTGTCCATCGCCTTCGACGGAATACCCTGTCAGGGCAACGGTAAAGCCGAATTCTGTCGAAGGCTCAATACTTGATGTGGAGGTAAAGCGTCTGTTGACGTTCACATTTACCTGCACACACTCATTTTCGTAGGTCACGCCGAACCCAAGGCGGAGTGGTTCGGATTCGCTGAAATCATAGCGTGCGCTAGCAAGGGTTAGCCAATTTTGGTCTACGCGGTAGCGGCCACCGACCCGTAGTTCCGAGATTTCATCATTATTTGCTTCAGCAGGATCAGGTTCGAGCCAGATGTACCCGCCGGAGATTGCCGTATCTCCATTAGACCAGCCTGCACGAATTTCAGCTTTGGTAAAACTGAAATCGCTGTTTAAAAGCCCACGCGCGGCCAATGTCAGCCCCTTGCCGTTATTCAATTGCCCGGCAAGCAGAATGTCGGACTTGGTACCCTGCAGCCCCGATGTGAGCGTGAAATCCGGATCCGCATCGGACCGGAAGACCTGTCCGATTGTCGCCAGCGCCCGCCAGCCGTCAGCGTTGTACCGAGACCAGTTCAGGCCCACAACGGCTGTTGCACCGTCTTCGCGGCGGTCGGGGGCCGGAAAGCGCGAAAGGGACAAAAGATTGCCCTGATCGAGTTCCTGAAAGGTACTTTCATCGTTGGGAACGTCATTGTTCGAAACATGCGTCCAACCAATTTGCGCGATTGGCTCAAGGATTTGTGTTGCACCGGACTGCTCGCGGCGCAGCATGGGGTAGCGCAGGGTAAAAGCTGCACGCGGGGTCGAGCGGGTTACATTGTTCGGAAACTCGCTGTCATTGCGGATATTGAAGGTATCCACTGACGCGCCCACCAATGCTTCTGCACGTAATCCGGTCGCAAAGGTCCAGTTGCGCAACCATTCCGCATCGAATGTTGCCCTGGCGACGTCGCGACCAATAATATCTTCGTCACTGGTTCGCGTGTGGGTGTGACCATCGAGGCTTAGTTCAACTTCACCCCCTAAGGTGCTGGGGAAGAATCGCTTTCGATAGTTGATGTCGAAGACACGCGATGGGATTTCATCCTGATTTTCGCTATCCCGAAGGGACTTGTAGTGGATGAAGCTGGTTCTGAATGCGGTATCACGCTTGATCCGCTCAAGTGCAATTTCGCTACGCAAGCGGTCAAAATCGGGCAAGCCGTAATCTGCCAGATACGAGTCATCCGAAGTTGTTTTGATATCGAATGTCAGCCGGTAGTCATTTCCAAGACCGAACCGGCCATCGGCGAAGAAATACCCCCGATCCTGACCGGGCTGCAGGTCGTCGCGTGTATAAGAGCCCCGCAGCCGAATGCGCCCGCGTTTGAATGCCTGTCGGTAACGAAACCCAAGTGTGCGGGTCTTGGACGACAGATACGGCGTCAGAGTCAGGTCCTTGTGATCTCCGATCTTGAAGAAATACGGCACCTGAACGCCAGTGCCCAGTTGCGAAGTGGTGCGGATCGACGGCACGAGAAAGCCGGTCGCCCGCTCAAGTGTCGGGTCGGGTAGGCGCAGCGTGGGAAAGTAGAAGACCGGGACATCAAGTATTCGGAACTGTGCGCCTTCGAAATAGAGCTGCCGTTCAAGCTGGTCATGGGTCACTTTACGGGCGCGAATTTGCCAGATCGGGGGTCTGCCATTCGCGCAGACATGACATGAGGTTGCGGCGACCTTGCTGAATTGCGTGTAGCGACCTGCCGCACGGGTGGCCTGGACTGAGGCGATCTGCACTTGCTGGTCAAAGACCATGCGCGCGCCCATCAAAAGGCCATTTTGTATCCCGCTGTCCAACTGCGCGGAATCGGCCAGCAATGTGCTGTTCCCGCCTTGATCGATCCGGATTGGGCCGGTCAGGGTCAGCTCGCCGGTTTCGCGATCATAGGTGACGCTTTGCGCTGTCAGTTTGACGTCGCCTTGGAAGGCCTCGACATTCCCCTCTGCGACCAGTTTGCGATCCGGGGTAATGAATATCTCATCGGCCACCAGTAGCGCGGGTTGATTCTGTTCAGTCGCGTCAGCCTCGCTGGCGGCACCTTCTGGTTCGGACTGTGCGGCAACTGCTGCTGGCAGCGAGAGGATCAGTGCGCTCGACAGCAACAAAGACAGGACGGAGCGCATCAGCCATCCTCCGCATGGAGCAACAGTCCCAGAGACAGTAGAATGCCCGCAAAGGGTGGGGCCCAAGCCGAGACCAGAATAGGTAATTGCCCGTTTTCGCCAAGAATTTGGGCGAAATTCCGGATGAAGTAGATACCGAACCCCAGCAATACAGCGGTCAGCACGGCAACTCCGGTGCCGCCGAACCGGACATGGCGCATTGTGAAGGCGGCCCCGATCAGAACCATCGAAACCAGAAACAGGGGTCGCGCAAGTTGTACTTGCAGCCAGACCTCATATTGCTTGGTTGAAAATCCCGCCTCGCCCAGATCACGAATCAACTGCGGCAGATCATAGACCGAAACTGAATCCTTTTGCCCGAGAGTGTCCAGAATCCGGTCTCTGGTCAGCGTTGTGGGTAGGTTCAGGATCTCATGGCTGGTGGCATTTGCTTCGGGATTGAGATCGTCCTGAATGGGCCAGATTTTGGCCTGATGCAAGGTCCAGAAACCATCCTCCAGATCAGCTTGCTGGGCCGAGATTTGCTGGTTCGGCTTGCCGTCGGATGAGAACGTTGTGATGGTCACGTTCTGCAGGGCGAACCGGTCGCCGTTGACAGTGCCGGTTGCGTGAATCACCGACTGACCGTTGGCTGAGCTCTGGCGCAGCCACAACCCCTCGCGGCTGATGGACAGGGCTGAGCCACCCTGGTTGCGATAGCCATCGGACAAGCGTTGGAACTCTTCCGATGTCGCGGCCGCGATGGGATTCAGCAAAGTCACAGCAAGTGCGCCGATGGTCAGCGCAAGCAACACGGGCGCTAGCAGGGCTCGGATACCGGATCGCCCGATTGCGCGGGTCACGACCAGTTCGGAGCTGCGGGCGAGGCCGACAAACAGCGCGATCGTGGCCAGGATCATCAGCAGAGGCAACATCTCGCTGATCGCGGCTGGTGTGTTCAGCAACGTCAGTTGCAGCAACTGGCCAAAGGATAGGTCAACACCATCGAACCGCCGCACCTGTTCAATCAGATCGATCAGGATCATCAAGGTCAGAAAAATACCGCCGATTACAAGAAAGCTTTGAATAAAGCGGCGGGCAAAATAGCGGTCGAGGATCACTTGGGCATCCCCGTCAAACCCCGGCATCCAAGAATCACAATCGGGCATGGAATCATGCGCGACGGCCTGTAACTGCCGATTGGTGTCACGTTCTCTCCCCCGAGCCTGCCGTTATTTTCGCGCGACCATAATGCAATTGCCCGGCGGGGAAAACTGCTATCTGGTCAACGGTGGCCGCGCGGGCTAGGTCTTGGGCAACGCATTTTTCAGGAGAATGATATGAGCAGTCTTGTGCCCGTCCGATTCACCCCCTTTGACCTTGATGCGATAGCGCAAACCGAAGGGCGCCTGGCCATTCTCATTCCCGCCGATGGTAAGATGAGCCCCGCCGCGCGTCGAGCCAATCGCCTGACCAAAGGCGCGGTTGCGCGACTGGTCGAAAGCGAGCGGTTCAGCAAGGTCAAATCGGGTAATGTTATTTCGCTGGCCTGGCCTGCCGGAATGGTGGCCGAGGCGCTGGATATTCTGGTGTTGCCGCGCCGTCCCGACGCGGACGAGGCACGCAAGGCCGGGGCCAATCTGGCGAAAGCTGCAGCGGGCAAACCCGTGCTGGTCATGGCCGCCAATCACGCGCGTATCGAAGAACTGGCCTTGGGCATGGTGCTGCGGACCTATGATTTTGATGTCCACAAGACCAAGGAGGCCGATCCGGCAGGCGAGATCACCATCGGTCACTCCAAGCCGGAGGAGGCCGAAGCTGACTTTGCGCCGCTCTATGCCGTCGCAGACGGTGTGCGCATGACACGAGATCTGACAAATGAACCCGCGAATGTGCTGACGACAACTGAGTTCGCGGACAGGTTGGTCGAGATGGAATCGCTGGGCCTGAAGGTGGAGGTTCTGGAAGAGGACAAGCTGGCCGAACTGGGCATGCGTACACTGCTGAGCGTCGGGCAGGGCTCGGTCAGCCCCTCGAAAGTTGTGGTGATGCAATGGGACGGCGGCGACAAGGATGACGCGCCACTGGCCTTGGTCGGTAAGGGCGTCGTGTTCGATACCGGCGGTATCTCGCTTAAGCCGGCCGGAGGCATGGAAGACATGACCATGGACATGGGCGGCGCGGGTGTTGTTGCCGGAACCATGCGAGCGTTGGCTAAGCGCAACGCCAAAGCCAATGTCGTGGGGCTGGTCGGGTTGGTCGAAAACATGCCCTCGGGCAATGCCTCTCGCCCGGGCGATGTGGTCACTTCGATGAAAGGCGACACTGTCGAGATCATCAACACCGATGCCGAGGGTCGTTTGGTTCTGTGTGACGTCATGTGGTACGCGCAGGATCGGTTCCAGCCGGTGGGCATGATCGATCTGGCCACTCTGACGGGCGCGGTCATCATTGGTCTTGGGCATGAGAATGCCGGTGTGTTTTCAAACAATGACACCTTCTGCAACGCCTTCCTGAAGTCGGCCAAGGCCGAGGACGAGGGCGCATGGCGGCTGCCCTTGGGTGAAGGCTACGACAAACAACTTAAATCGCGCATTGCGGATATGAAGAACGTAGGCGGGCGGCCCGCAGGTTCGATCACCGCAGCGCAGTTCCTGCAGCGTTTCGTCAAGGAAGAGACGCCGTGGATTCACTTGGATATCGCAGGTGTGGCCTCTGTCTCTTCCGAGACCGCTTATGCACCGAAAGGGGCCACGGGCTGGGGCGTCCGCGCGCTAAGCCGGTTCGTGCAGGACAATTTCGAGTAAGCGCATGG
This sequence comes from Ruegeria sp. K3, assembly GCF_056531845.1. NCBI lineage: Bacteria > Pseudomonadati > Pseudomonadota > Alphaproteobacteria > Rhodobacterales > Roseobacteraceae > Ruegeria > Ruegeria sp. K3. Next base: position 68,860 of record NZ_JBQFMM010000002.1, read on the forward strand.
GTGCCGTCTATTTCTACCACCTGACCCGTCAGCCGTTGGAGCACACATTGCCTGTGCTGCTCGACAAGGCACGGCAGGCCGGATGGCGGATTGCCGTGCGGGGTGTCGACCCTGCGCGGATGGACTGGCTGGATGAGAAATTGTGGCTGGGACCTGAGGACGGGTTCCTGCCGCATGGCCGCGAAGGTGGCCCGCACGACGCGGCACAGCCCGTTCTGCTGACGACCGGCCAAGGGGCAGCAAATGGCGCGACCTGTGTAATGGCTGTCGATGGGGCAACGGTTGAGGCGGAGGAAGTTTCGACCATGGAGCGTTTCTGCATTCTGTTCGACGGGAATGATCCGGAGGCGGTTCAACATGCGCGCGGGCAGTGGAAGGCTCTGACCGGGGCGGGGTGTTCGGCACAGTATTGGTCCGAGGAATCCGGACGATGGGAGAAAAAGGCTGAGGCTTGATCAGCCACAAATATATTTTAGGAGATTTCAAATGGATATGAAGCCTTTGGGCCGCACCGGGATCATGGTGTCGGATTTATGTCTTGGGACAATGACCTTTGGTACTCAGACCTCGGAAACGGAGGCGCACCGCCAGATGGACATGGCGCTTGCGGGTGGGATCAACTTTGTCGACGCGGCTGAGATGTATCCGGTGAACCCGATCTCGGCAGAGACGGTCGGGCGGACCGAGGAAATACTTGGCATTTGGAATGCCGCCAATCGTTCGCGTCGAGGGGAATATGTGCTGGCGACGAAACACTCCGGTGAAGGGTTCGTGCATGCGCGCAATGGCGCCCCAATCTCGAAAGAGACCATACCTGAGGCGATAGAGGGTTCACTGCGTCGTCTACAGACTGATTGCATAGATCTCTATCAGTTCCACTGGCCAAATCGTGGCAGCTACATGTTCCGACAGAACTGGGACTATGCGCCCTTGGGTCACAACCGTGACGAGATTATGGACGAGATGCGCGAAAGCCTGATCGCTCTGCAGGCGCAGGTGGACAAGGGCAATATCCGTGCCTTTGGTCTGTCGAATGAAAGCGCTTGGGGTACCGCTCAGTGGTTGCGGGCGTCGGATGAGGTTAGTGGACCTCGGGTCGCGTCGATCCAGAACGAGTATTCTTTGCTCTGCCGGTTATTCGATACCGACCTGGCTGAATTGTGTCTTCTGGAAGATGTCGGGTTGCTGTCCTTTTCGCCTTTGGCTGCGGGTTTCCTGACCGGGAAGTATCAAGGCGGGGCTATTCCAGAAGGGTCGCGCATGGCGCTAGTGCCGAATATGGGCGGACGCAAAACGGATCGCGTGTATGATGCCGTGGCTGCTTATCTAGAAATCGCGCAGCGACACGGGTTGGACCCCGTGCACATGTCCTTGGCGTGGTGTTGCAGCCGGCCGTTTATGGGATCGACCATTTTCGGCGCGACGACTGTGGCGCAGCTAGAACATATTCTGGCGGGTAAGGATTTGAAGCTGTCGTCCGAAGTGATGGCCGAGATCAGTGCGGCGCATCGGGCGTTTCCGATGCCATATTGAAGGGATGGGGGCTCTGCCCCCGTCGCCTTTGGCGACTCCCCCGAGGTATTTTAGGCCAGATGAAGCTGGATCGTATCAGTGATGGGTGGGTTGCGTACGGTCTTGCCTGAGGTCGCGAGCCGTGAGGCCGTGGGCGGTTCGGAACGCGCGGGCGAAGCTGGATTGCGAGGCGAAGCCGGTGGCTAGAGCCACGTCCATCAGCGGCAGGTCGGTATCGGTAACCAGACGGCGGGCCTCGGCCAGTCTGAGTTGCAGGTAATGATCCTGTGGAGTTGTATTCAGGCGCAGGCGGAACTGCTGCTGCAGGGTGCGTGTACTAGTGCCGAGTCTATCGGCGATGTGCGCAAGGGACAGCGGGTCGTCCAGTGAGGATTCCATCAATGAGTTGGCTTTGGCTGTGAGCGCGGTGTGACGGTGCGGCGCACCGGTGCGGCTTTGTGGTTTTGAGGGCTGAGACGCACCTTCATAGAGGAATAGCCCGGACACGCGGGCGGCAAAGCCCGCGCCATGACGTGCAGCAATAATATGGAGCATCATATCGATCGCCGGGACGGCGCCGCCAGAGGTTAGGCGTGTATCGGAGACGGTAAATCGGTCAGGGCGCACATCGACATTGGGAAAGCGCGCAGCGAAGTTCTCCAAATCCTCCCAATGGGTCGTCGCCGCGTGACCGTCGAGCAATCCAGCCTCAGCCAGTAACCAGGGGCCGCCATCTATCCCGGCGATTGTTGCACCGGTGGCCGCGATCCTGCGGAGCCCGGCGAGCAGGCTGGGCGTCGCATGACGGGCCAATTGGAATCCGGCAACTACAATCAACAGATCGCAGCCCTGCAACCGGGCCAGGGGAATGCCCTGCACATTCAGAGCGCTGGTCAGCAACGCGGGTTCTGCGGTTGCCGTGACGTAGTCCCAATCAAAAGCGGGCCGATCCGCTAGTCGGTTGGCAGCACGCATCGGATCGACGGCGGCCGCGAAGCTGAGTGTGTTGCATTCGTCCAGCACCAGCACCGCCGTTTTCAGGGCGCGATGTTCGGGCTGCAGTATGTTTTTTGCGGATTTCATCAAGTCTGATTCGCATTTTGCTAAGTGGTTCCCTCAAGGCTGCGTCAGAGTTGGCGTTGACGCAAATCGGAATCCGGGGAGAAGCCTGGGGAAAACCCACGGTAAAACCGGGTATAAGCTGGGGATAACGCCATGCCTTTGGAAATGAACCGCGAAGTCTTTATCACCTGTGCCGTCACCGGCTCGGGCGGGACACAGGATCGCAGCCCACATGTGCCGCGTTCGCCGAAGCAGATTGCCGATAGTGCAATTGCTGCAGCGAAAGCCGGTGCGGCCGTGGTGCACTGCCATGTGCGCGACCCCGAGACCGGTGCGCCTTCACGCGATCTGGCGCTGTACCGTGAAGTCACGGACCGCATTCGCGATGCCGAAGTAGACGCGGTTCTGAACCTGACGGCGGGCATGGGCGGAGACATGGTGTTCGGCGGGATCGAAAATCCGCTGCCTTTGGCAGAGGCCGGAACAGATTTGGTCGGCGCGACTGAACGTGTTGCGCATGTAGCGAAGTGCTTGCCTGAAATCTGTACTCTGGATTGTGGCACGATGAACTTTGCCGAGGCCGATTATGTGATGACCAATACGCCCGGCGCCTTACGGGCGATGGGGCAGATGATGACCGATCTGGGCGTGAAGCCCGAGATCGAGGCCTTCGACACCGGCCATCTGTGGTTCGCCAAGCAGCTGGTGAAAGAGGGTGTTCTGGAACCGAACGCTCTGGTCCAGCTATGTATGGGGGTGCCGTGGGGGGCTCCGGATGATCTCAACACCTTTATGGCGATGGTGAACAATGTGCCGGATGACTGGACGTTCAGCGCGTTTTCGCTGGGGCGCAATGAGATGGCGTATGTCGCGGCCTCGGTTCTGGCGGGCGGCAATGTGCGCGTCGGGCTGGAGGACAACCTGTGGCTGGAAAAGGGTGTTCTGGCCGAAAACTGGCAGTTGGTCGAGCGTGCAGGCAGCATCATCGAAAACATGGGCGCGCGGGTGATCGGGCCGCAGGAAGTACGTGAAAAGTTGGGGCTTACTAAGCGGGCTCCGGTTGCGAAGTAGTCGCGGATTGGGGGCCAGCCCCCAAACCCCCGAGATATTTTTGGCCAGATGAAGAGGCGGATCGTGGGCAAAGAACAGCAAGCAAAAACAGCAGCAATCATCGGAGGCGGTGTGATTGGTGGCGGGTGGGCTGCCCGGTTCCTGCTGAACGGATGGGATGTTCGGGTATACGATCCCGACCCTGAAGCCGAGAGGAAGATCGGTGAGGTGTTAGATAACGCGCGCCGTTCTTTGCCGGGGTTGAGCGATGTACCTCTGCCGCCTGAAGGGACGCTGAGCTTTCATGACGATCTCGGTGAGGCAGTTCAGGGTGCGATCTGGATTCAGGAGAGCGTACCGGAAAGGCTCGATCTGAAGCTGAAGGTTTACAAGAGCTTGCAGGGGGCTTGTGATCCAGATGCAATCATCGGGTCCTCGACCAGCGGGTTCAAGCCCTCGGAGTTACAAGAAGGCGCGATGCGACCCGAGCAGATCGTGGTGACCCACCCGTTCAACCCGGTCTACCTGTTACCACTGATCGAACTGGTTCCGACCGACAAGAATTCACCTGACTTGATCGCGCGGGCCAAAGATCTTTTGACCTCAGTGGGGTTCTTCCCGCTGCACATCAGGAAGGAAATCGACGCGCATATTGCTGACCGGTTCCTCGAGGCGGTGTGGCGCGAGGCGCTTTGGCTGGTGAAAGACGGCATCGCAACGACCGAAGAGATCGATGAATCCATCCGCATGGGTTTTGGTATCCGTTGGGCCCAGATGGGACTGTTCGAAACCTATCGCGTGGCCGGTGGAGAGGCCGGGATGCGGCATTTCATGGCTCAGTTCGGCCCAGCGCTGAAATGGCCCTGGACCAAACTGATGGATGTGCCTGAGTTCACCGATGAGTTGGTCGACATGATTGCGGATCAGTCGGATGCGCAGTCTGGCAAGTACTCGATCCGCGAGTTGGAGCGTATCCGGGACAATAACCTCGTTGGTATGATGCGGGCGCTGAAGGCCCAGAACTATGGTGCAGGGGCGGTATTGAACCAGCATGATGCGGCCTTGAAGCCCGGAGCGCTGCCGACGCTGGACGAGGCGGATCTGAGCCAGCCGATCCTCACGCTGTCGCGCGCCGTTCCGCTGGATTGGACCGACTACAATGGCCACATGAATGAAGCTAAATATCTGGAGGCCTTTGCAGCGGCCACGGATCGTTTCATGGAAATCATTGGCTGCGATATGGAGTATATCGCGACAGGCGGCAGCTATTTCACTGCCGAAAATCACATCCGTTACATGCAGGAGACCCATGCGGGGTCGCGGATCGAATGCCGTACGCAGATGCTGTTAGGGCAGGGCAAGAAGCTGCATGTCTTCCACAGCATGTACGAGGGTGAAACGCTGTTGGCCACAGGCGAAAGCTTTCTTCTGCATGTCAGCCTTGAGACCCGACGCCCCAGCCCACCTTCACCCGAGATCGAGGCCGCGATGGCACGGGTTGCCGAGGCGCAGGCCGGGTTGCCTTATCCCGAAGGCGCGGGCGCGGCGATCCGCAAGCCCGCATGAGCAGCCGGGTCTTGATTACCGCAGGCGCCTCTGGCGTCGGCAGGGCCATGGCTGAAGCGTTTGATGCTGCCGGGGCTCAGGTCTGGGTTGCGGATGTTGATGCGGATGCGTTGGCGGATTGCCCGGCGCATTGGAAGCAAAGCCAGCTTGATGTGTCGGATGAGGATGCTGTCGCGGCTGCGTTTACCGACCTTGAGACCGAATGGGACGGGCTTGATGTGCTCTGTGCGAATGCGGGGATAGCGGGTCCCACCGCAGCAGTTGAGGACGTTTCCTTGACGGATTGGAGGTCATGCCTTTCCATCAATCTAGAGGGGTCATTTTTGTGCTCTAAATACGCCGCACCTCTGATGAAACAGCAACGCAGCGGCGCGATCTTGATCACTTCATCGACTGCAGGCCAGTACGGATACCCCAACCGCGCGCCGTATGCGGCGGCCAAGTGGGGCATGGTGGGATTAGGCAAAACGCTGGCGATGGAGCTTGGGCCGCACGGTATCCGCTGCAATGTGATCTGCCCGGGTTCGGTCGAAGGTCCACGAATGGAGGGCGTGCTGCAGCGCGAGGCCGATGCCAAGGGCATGACCCGGGATCAGGTTTACGACGGCTATGCCTCGGGCACGTCCATGGGCCGCTTTGTAGAGGCGCAGGACATTGCGAACATGGCTGTATTCCTGGCTTCAGATGCAGCGAGGCTGGTGTCGGGTCAGGTAATCGCGGTGGATGGCCATACGGTCAATCCTGACCCGAAACTGTGAATCAGCCCTGATTTGGCCCCCGAATCTGGCGGATGGCGCTGCGGACGGCTTGCCAGTCCTGCGCCTCCTGCTGATTTCCGGCGGCTTCGCATTCGCGCATTTTCTGCGCAGCTTCGGCTTCGGCCCGATCGCCATGGGCCGTATAAAGGGCACGTGCGTATTCAGCGGTTTTGAGTGCGTCCATTCCCGTCATCCTCCATCTCAGATCGGAATGTCTGTAGTTTCGCGCCAAGTGACTATACTACAGCTTTCAGCCCAGGTCATGTCTGAGAGATTTCTGAGCGCAATTGCTGCAGATGGTCCGGAAAATCACGCGCGGTCATATCCGCCTCTCGAACCAGCCGGTCGAAATGGAGCGTAAAGACCTCAATCCGGTCGCGGTCTCGGAAAGCCATGTAGTGGCTTCCGGCATAGAACACGCAAAGAAGTGGGCCGAATATCGTGACGGGGGCAGAGTAAAGACGTTTTGCATCAAATAGATAGATGCGCAGACGTGGATAAAGCTGCTCGCACACCGACAGCAGGTGATCGATCTGATCCAACCGGACCTGAAGCGGTAGTCCCTCGTAGTAACCGGTGGCATAGGCAAAGCTGTGAAGCTCGTACAACGGCATGGCAATCTCATAGTCGGACTGGGCGCTGCGCATCCATGCCAGCCGGTCTGCCGAGGCGCCAATGGCTTGATCTGCAGTACGGCCCAGATGCGGAGCGTATTCCCATTCAAGCACGGCGCGGGTCTTGAGCATGTCGGGCAGGGTAGCCGGAACGTAGCGTATCTTGTAGCCGGCGGCCTCTTGATGCCATTCAAAAATGCGCTCATCAACCAATGCCCGGGCGGCCTCGGTTAGGGTGAGGGAACTGGCCAATAGTTCTGCCGCGCTTTCGGGTCGGTTGGAAAGCCCAAGAAGCCAATCGGCGGAAACCCCAAGCGCCGAGGCGCAGCTGCCGACGACATGAGCATTCGGAAGGCGTGCCCCCGCCCCGGTCAGCAATTGCGAAACGGTAGATCGGTCAACCCCGATGCTGCGTGCCAGGGCGCTTTGGCTGACGTTGCGCTCTTGCATCGCTCGGGCCAGGCGCTGGCGAAAATGCAGGGCGCGATCCCGTTTGTCGATTTTATCAATCATGTGGTGATTAATATCACCTTTGGTGAGAATTGTTAATCATATTCAGAATTCACGACCCTTGGGTCTGTCTGTAACGCTGGTGTTACAAAAATAAGAATGGGGTCTGGAATGGAAACGCGACGCAGGTCGGTCGTGAAGGCGCTGGTGTGGAATGCGATGGGGCTGGCGATGATGACGCTGGTTGGTTTGATCGCCACGGGTTCAGCAGCACTTGGAGGGATGGTTGCACTGGTCAATACGGCCATTGGTTTGACCATGTATGTGATTTACGAGCGTATCTGGGCCGGAATTTCGTGGGGCCGCAATGGCTGAGCCGGTCACACCCAAATCTCCCGAATGGGCGACATTTGCCCTGATTATCGCGTGTTATTCCGCTTGGCTTGGTGCGATTTTCTGGTTGGCAGGCATATCGCTTTGGGTTGCGATCCCGTTCATGGGGCTGGTGGCTGCGCTGCATTCCTCGCTGACCCATGAGGCTTTGCACGGGCATCCCTTTCGCCAGAAGTGGCTGAATGAGGCGCTGATGGCGATGCCGCTGACTTTGTTCATTCCCTACAATCGGTTTCGGGACCTGCATCTGGCGCATCACTGTGACGCGAACCTAACCGATCCCTACGATGACCCTGAGACCAACTATCTTGACCCACAGGTCTGGGCGTCTCTGTCCGGTTGGCAGAGGCGGATGTATCAAGTGAACAACACTCTGCTGGGGCGGATGGTTCTGGGGCCTGCAATTGGGCAGGTTGCGTTCTCGCGAGATGAACTGCGTGGTGCACTTCGCGGAGATCGGGCGATTTTGTTGGCATGGGCGCTGCACATGCCCGGCGTTGTCGCGACTCTTTGGATCGTCGCGCTTTCGCAAATGCCGATCTGGGCCTTCGCCCTTTCAGCATATATCGGGTTGGGTTTGGTCAAGATTCGCACATTCCTGGAACACCGCGCGCATGAGAAATCGCGCGCGCGCACAGTGATCGTAGAAGACCGTGGCATCCTTGCATTTCTGTTTTTGAACAATAACTTGCACGTCGTTCATCATATGAACCCATCAGCACCTTGGTACCGATTGCCTGCACTCTACCGCACGGGCAAGGAAAGATACTTGGCCTGTAACGAGGCTTATGTCTACCGTTCGTACGGGCAGATATTCCGAGAGTATTTCTGGCGCGCCAAGGATCCAGTGGCGCATCCGCTCTGGCCAAAGCCTTGATTTAACGACAGAAGGGAAGCCATGAGTTTATGGATTCCCGTCACCATCGCGGCCGCATCGTTCCAGACGGTGCGGTTCATGCTGCAGAAATCCCTGAGCAGCGTGAAGCTTTCGGCTGCCGGGGCGACATTTGCACGATTCGCCTATTCCATGCCATTGGCCTTGCTGGGGCTTTTCATTGCTTTGGCCGCGACAGGGTACGAACTGCCAGCGCTGACGGCGAAGTTCTGGATATTTGCTGTCATCGGTGGGACCACACAGATATTGGCCACGATCTGCGTTGTGGCATTGTTCAAGCAGCGCAACTTTGCGGTAGGGATTACGTTTAAGAAAACTGAGGTGATTCAAACCGCTATTGTGGGGTTCCTTGTCCTCGGCGATCAGGTCTCTACCGGGGCGCTGGGGGCAATTCTGCTTGGGTTGCTGGCCGTCCTGTTATTGTCAAAAACGCCCGGAGGCAGCGGCGCTTGGTGGCAACATCTGACAAACAAAGCCTCGCGTCTTGGACTGGGGTCAGGCGTGTTATTCGCATTCTCCTCGGTCAGCTATCGCGGCGCCTCTTTGCAATTGGGCGACATCGATGCGTGGTTTCGGGCACTTGTGACACTTGCCGTCGTGGTAACGTTTCAGTTTCTCAGCATGTGGCTGTGGCTGCTTTGGCGAGACAGGGCCGAGCTGCGCGCGGTGTGGGAGACTCGCCGGACCGGTGTTTTTGTCGGCCTGACCAGCCTCTGTGGTTCGTTTTGCTGGTTCTTCGCCTTCACGTTGCAGAACGCAGCCTATGTAAAGGCCTTGGGTCAGATCGAACTGATCCTCAGCCTGTTCGCATCGCTGCTGTTTTTCCGTGAAACCATCACCCGGCGCGAGATCGCCGGGATGACGTTGCTTGGCTTGTCGATACTGGCGCTTGTGCTGACAATCTAGCCAGCGCGACGCTCATCAAAGCTGAGAGCGATAAAGCTGGGGAGGTGATCCCCCATGCCTACAAATGCTGGCCCGCCATCGTCGCGACGCCCACGACCACGGGTTTTGGGCTCTCGCTCTTTGCGGCTCTCGCTCTTTTTGTTGTCCGACGCTTTGGCCTTCTTCTCTGGCTTTGGCGCCTCGGGCTTGGGCTCATCGGCCTTGACCGGATTGTCGATGCGCGGAATGTCCTTCTGGATCAGGCTCTCGATCGCGGCCAGCGCCTTTTCATCGCGGCCCGAGCAGATCGTGATTGCCTTGCCTTCGCGTCCGGCACGGCCCGTGCGGCCGATGCGGTGGACATAATCTTCGGCATGGCCGGGAACATCGAAGTTGAACACGTGGCTGACCGAGGGGATATCCAGACCCCGCGCAGCAACGTCCGAAGCCACCAGCAGCCGCAGTGATCCATCGCGGAATCCGTCCAGTGTTTTCATCCGCTGCGACTGATCCAGATCGCCATGGATCGCGGCGGCGTTATAGCCGTATTTCTTCAGCGACTTGGCGCAGATATCTACATCGGTCTTGCGATTGCAGAAGATGATGGCGTTGGTGCATTTGTCACCCTCGGCATCGATCAATGCGCGCAGGGTTTTGCGTTTCTGGCTGGCCTCACGATCCCGGCGACCACCTTTGAACATCACTACGCCTTGTTCGATGGTTTCCGAAGCGGTGGCCTGACGCGCAACTTCGACCCGGGTGGGGGCCGACAGGAAAGTATCGGTGATCCGTTCGATCTCGGGCGCCATGGTGGCCGAGAAGAACAGCGTCTGGCGGGTGAATGGCGTCAGCGAGAAGATGCGCTCGATGTCAGGAATGAAGCCCATGTCGAGCATCCGGTCAGCTTCGTCCACCACCATGATCTGAACGCCTGTCAGAAGCAGCTTCCCGCGTTCGAAATGATCCAGCAGACGGCCCGGAGTGGCAATCAGCACGTCAACACCGCGGTCAATCAGAGCATCCTGTTCCTTGAAGGAAACGCCACCGATTAACAGTGCTTTGGTCAGCTTGAGGTGCTTGGCGTAGGTATCGAAATTCTCGGCCACCTGCGCTGCCAGTTCCCGCGTCGGGCACAAGACCAGCGAGCGTGGCATACGTGCACGGGCGCGCCCACGGGCCAGCAATGTGATCATCGGCAGGGTGAAGCTGGCGGTTTTGCCGGTGCCGGTTTGGGCGATCCCCAGAACATCGCGCCCTTCCAGCGCGGCTGGAATTGCGCCTTCCTGGATCGGGGTCGGAGTTTCGTATCCGGCTTCCTCAATTGCTTTGAGGACCTTCGGGTTCAGGTTCAGTTCGTTAAACTTTGTCATGTATGTCCGGTTCAAGCGGACACTAGACCTGGCCCGCGCGTCTGAAAATGCCCGGCCCGGATGGCCATGCGCCCCATGCGCGTTTCGGCTGTGGCGCGGGCATAACAAAAACGTGGGGCAGGGTCAAATGAAGTCGGTTTAATCCGTGGCAAATCTGCCGGTAACAAGGATTTCCGCAACAATTCAGATGGTTCCGGGAAAGTGTTTCGCGACTTTTTGGTCCAGATCAAGCGGCCGGTGACGGATCATGTCGTTATCCTCAAGCCGTTCCAGCACTTCCGGGTCAGCAGCGCTGATTTCATCGTAAAATTCCCGCAGGCCATCGAGCCCGTATTCGGTCTCCAGAAGGGTGATCAATTCGTACCTGTCTAGCGCACCGATCTTTCGCGGGCGATCCGGGCTGGCCTGGTACGAGCCGCGTTCGAGGCGGAAACGATAATGCGCCAGCCAATGCTCCCAATCCGGGGCGTGGCGATGACACAGATCGATCTGAGGAAGCTCGGTTCTGACTGGCAGAAACTCACCGTGCTGATAGAGGTTGTGGATACGGTCGCTCAGTTTTTTCAAACCGCCGCGTACGAACAGTTTGCCCTGAATGTGGCTCATGAAACCGGCCAGAACGTAAGTGCCGAAATTGGGATAGAGCGCTTCGACCAGCGCTTGTCGATTCTGACCTTCGGGAATGAACGCTTTGTAGAGGTCCTGGCCACCCGCCAGCGCCTCAATCGGGCGGACGCGGACGGCGGGGATGTCATCGGGAATGTCGCGCAGCAGGTCGGGGATCGGGGACATTGGCCATAAAAACTCATCGACATCGATATGTGCGACCCAGTCCAGATCAGTCCTGTTGTAGATCAAATTCGCATTCGAGGATTGGCGAACCTGATGTTTGTCCGGCCTCTCACGCCTGCGACGCTTCCAGAACGCCGCATCGCAGGTACGCACCCGGATCCGGGGATGCTCGCGCAGGGCTGAGATGTCCCCCTGGACCGGCTCGTCCAGAAAGATGTGAATCCGGTCCGCGCCGATATCGAGGTGATGGGCGGCAAAGCGCAGAATATCCTCACGTGGGGCGCGGATCGTGGACACAATCCCCCATGTGGTCACTTCTGGATTGCCCGCAGAGTCCGTCAGGTCATCATTTCCTTCGTCGCGGTCAGGCTCAGCTCGGGATAATCGCGGACGACCCGGTCGATGTCCCACTGCAGCCGCGTCAGATAGACGATATCTCCATCGTGATCATGGGCAATATGCTGCTTGTTGGCGTTGACGAATTTGTCGATCTCAACCTTGTTGCCACTGACCCAACGGGCCGAGGTGAACTGAGACGCCTCAAACCGCACAGGCAGGCCGTATTCCATCTCAATCCGGCTGGCGAGCACCTCGAATTGCAGCGCACCGACGACGCCTACGATGAATCCTGACCCGATTGAGGGTTTGAAAACCTTCGCGGCACCTTCCTCGGCAAACTGCATCAGGGCCTTTTCCAGATGCTTGGCCTTCAATGGGTCACCCGCGCGCACCGTTTGCAGCAATTCCGGTGCGAAGGAGGGGATGCCGGTCACCCGGATCGCCTCGCCTTCGGTCAGCGTGTCACCGATGCGCAACTGACCGTGGTTGGGAATGCCGATGATATCACCGGCCCAGGCTTCCTCGGCCAGTTCACGATCAGAGGCGAGGAACAGCACGGGGTTCGATATTGCCATCGGTTTCTTCGATCGCACATGCGTTAGCTTCATGCCGCGTTTGAAATGGCCCGAGGCCATGCGGACAAAGGCCACCCGGTCGCGGTGTTTGGGGTCCATATTGGCCTGCACCTTGAACACGAAACCGGCGACCTTCTTTTCATCGGGCGCGATCTGACGGGGCTCAGCCGACTGAACCTGCGGCTGCGGACCATAGGCGCCGATACCCTCCATCAGTTCCTTGACGCCAAACGAGTTGATGGCCGAACCAAACCAGATCGGGGTCATGTGCCCCTCAAGCACCGCCTGAGGGTCGAGCTTGGGCAGCAATTCGCGTGCCATCTCAACCTCTTCCAGCAGCTTGTCGAGCAATTCAGCGGGCACATGCTCGGCCAGCTTAGGGTCATCCAGACCATTGATTTGGATGCTTTCGGCCACCTTGTTGCGGTCGGCGCGGTCCATCAGCTCAAGCCGGTCGCGCAGCATGTCGTAGCAGCCGATGAAATCGCGACCCACACCGATAGGCCACGCGGCTGGCGTGACGTCGATCGCCAGCATTTCCTGAATTTCGTCGATGATCTCGAACGTATCCCGGCTTTCGCGGTCCATCTTGTTACAGAAGGTCAGGATCGGCAGATCGCGCAGGCGGCAGACCTCGAACAGTTTCTGCGTCTGGCTTTCCACACCTTTCGCACCGTCAATGACCATGACGGCGGCGTCTACGGCTGTCAGGGTGCGATAGGTGTCTTCGGAGAAATCCGAGTGGCCGGGTGTGTCCACAAGATTGAACCGGAAGTTCCCGTAGTCGAATGACATGGCCGAGGCTGAGACCGAGATACCGCGATCTTTCTCCATCTGCATAAAGTCCGACCGCGTCCGCCGTGCCTCACCCTTGGCCCGTACCTGTCCAGCCATCTGGATCGCGCCGCCGTACAGCAGAAACTTTTCCGTCAGCGTTGTCTTGCCCGCATCCGGGTGCGAGATGATAGCGAAGGTCCGGCGACGAGCGATCTCGGGCGGCAGGGTGGGTTGGTTCGAGGTATCAAGCATATTCGCGCGTATAGGCGGGGAATCCTGCCGAGGCAAGACAAAGGGGCTGGTTCGAATCATGTGGCTATGGCAATAAGAACATATAGTGAACAAAATATGGAGTGGACCAATGAATTTGAAAGAAATCGCAGACGAACTGGTTGCTGGATGCCGCGAGAACCGGGCCAAGGAAAACCTCGAGAAGCTTTATGCCTCGGATGCTGTTTCTGTTGAGGGACAGGATTTTGCGGGCATGGGGCGCGAGACGCACGGATTGGAAGCCATTCGTGGCAAGCACGAATGGTGGGAAGGCGCTCATGAAGTATCGGGCGCGTCCGTCAGTGGCCCGTACCCGCATGGTGACGACCGCTTTGCCGTGATCTTTGAAGTGCAGGGCAAGGTGAAAGAAACCGGTGAGAGCTTTGATATGCGTGAGGTCGGTGTTTATCACGTCGCCGATGGCAAGATCGTGCGTGAAGAGTTCTTTTATTAATCCGCAAGATCCCATTCTGGCCTTCTTTGCCGGGCCGATGTTAGATGTGTGCCGAAGATAGGGAGGGCCAGAATGGACATGGGAATTCGCGGAAAACGCGCGCTGGTTTGTGCCAGCAGCAAAGGCTTGGGATTGGGCTGTGCTGAGGCGTTGGCCGAAGCCGGCGTCGATCTTGTGATGAACGCGCGCGGAGCCGAAACGTTGGAGGCCGAAGCCACGCGTTTGCGATCATTATATGGCGTTGCCGTGCAGACAGTGGCTTGTGATGTTACCACACCAGAGGGTCAGGCCGAGGTGATAAGCGCTGCGCAGGGTGCTGATATCCTTGTCACAAACGCGGGTGGCCCTCCGCCCGGCATGTGGTCGGACTGGGAGCGTGATGATTTCATCAAAGCGCTGGATGCCAATATGCTGACACCCATTGCTTTCATGAAGGCTCTGCTGCCGGGCATGATGGATAAGGGCTGGGGTCGCGTGGTGAATATCACCTCGCAGTCGGTACGCGCGCCGATTGCGGTGCTGGGCCTGTCGAATGCGGCGCGAACTGGATTAACCGGCTATGTTGCGGGCACATCGCGCCAGGTGGCACCACATGGCGTGACGATCAATAATCTGCTGCCAGGTATCCACGCCACAGACCGCGCGAACGCGCTGGATGGCGGGGTGTCAGAGCAGAAAGGTATTTCGATGGCCGAGGCACGGGCTGAACGCGCTGCAACCATCCCAGCGAGACGCTATGGCACGAGGGAAGAGTTTGGGGCGACCTGCGCGTTTCTATGCTCGCAACACGCCGGGTTCATTGTCGGGCAGAACATTTTGCTGGACGGTGGTGGCACCAATCTGACGATGTAGGTATGGCACAGAACTTTTCTCTGAAAGATCAGTTGTTCAACGCGGAAAAGGTAAGCTTTCTTGCGGGCTTGTTCGCCAAGGTTGATTCCGATTTCAAGGAAGAAGCATTCGCGGCGAAAGTGATGTCGCGTTTGCCCGAGCTTGAATTGAAAGAGCGTATGGCGTGGATTGCAGAGTGTCTGCAAGAATCGGTGCCCGGCGATTTGCCGGCAGTGGCACCGGTCATTCTGCGGGCGCTGCCACCTCCGCTGGACCCCGCCAAAAGTGATGATGACTTCGGAGACTTTATCTTTGCGCCCTTGGGTGATTGGGTTTGTACGATCGGCCTGGATCATCCCGCTTTGGCGCTGGATGTATTCGAAGAGCTGACCCAGAGATTTTCGATGGAATGGGCGATCCGCCCGTTCCTCAATCACCACTCCGAACTGGTCATGGCGCGGATGCAGGCTTGGTGCACGCATCCCAGCTATCACGTGCGTCGTCTGGTCAGCGAGGGCACGCGGCCGCGTTTACCGTGGGGGCAGGCCGTTGGCTTGGCAATGTCAGACCCATTGCCGTTATTGGACCGGTTGCACGGGGATCGGACGCGCTATGTGACGCGCTCGGTCGCCAATCATCTGAATGATATCACCAAGAAAGACCCCGATCTGGTGCTGGAACGTCTGCGTAGCTGGGGCGAGACAGGGCGGCAGGACAAGGACGAACTGAACTGGATGACATCTCATGCACTACGAGGCCTTGTGAAATCTGGGCATCCCAAGGCGATGAAGGTGCTTGGATACGATCCCGATGCAGATATTGCGGTTGAGATTCAGGTAAACGGTCCGGCCCGGATTGGTGAAGCGCTGGAGTTTGAAATCCGCCTAAGCGGCGCAGAAGATCAGCCAGTCTTGGTCGACTATATCGTTCATTTCCAACGACCTGGCGGAAAGATCTCACCCAAGGTTCACAAGTTGAAACAGGCCGAGCTTACAGGTGGTCAGTTGACACTTAGAAAGCGGCACAAGCTGAAGGGCAATGCAACAACATTCAAGTTGGTTCCTGGGCCGCATCGGTTAGAGATTCAAGTGAACGGCCGCGTGCACGCAGGCGTGGATTTCGACCTGCTCGCCTGAGCCCTGTCACGGTTTCGTCAGATCGGGCGCTGGTGGATTGCGTGGTGTGGATTGCTGCACTAGCTGCAAAAGACCAGTGACAAAAGGATTGCCCCGATGAAGCACGAGGCTGTGCAGAACTACTATGGTGAGGTGTTGCAAGGCAGCGCGGATTTGCAAACAAATGCCTGCTGTACTCCGGATGATATGCCGGATCACTTCAAGAAAATTCTGTCGCAAATTCATGATGATGTGCTGACACGTTACTATGGATGCGGGCTGATTGCTCCGTTGGATCTGGAGGGAATGCGTATCCTGGATCTGGGCTGTGGTGCGGGGCGCGATGTGTATGCTTTATCCGCGATGGTCGGTGAAAAGGGCCGTGTTGTCGGCGTTGACATGACGCCTGAGCAGCTCGACGTGGCGCGCGCGCATCAGGACCATCACGCGAAGGCATTCGGACATTCGGCCAGCAATGTCGAGTTTCACCACGGCTATATCGAAAAGCTGGATGAGCTGGACCTCGAACCGGGATCGTTCGATATCATCGTCTCAAACTGCGTGATCAATCTGGCGACCGACAAGGCTGCTGTGCTGCGTGGTACGCATCGGCTGCTAAAAGAGGGCGGAGAGATGTATTTCTCGGACGTCTACGCCGATCGCCGGGTGCCCAAGGCGATGGCCGAGGATGAGATCCTGTATGGCGAATGCCTGTCGGGTGCGCTCTATTGGAACGATTTTCTGTCGATGTCGCGTGCGGTCGGGTTCAGCGATCCCCGTCGGTTGACGCATCGGCCTTTGACCATCGAGAACCCAATTCTGGAAGAACGGGTCGCACCGCTGAGCTTTATTTCGGCCACCTACCGTCTGTTCAAGCTGCCGGAGTTGGAACCTGCATGCGAGGATTACGGTCAGGCTGTGATCTACAAGGGCACAGTGCCGCATGCGCCGCATGAATTTGTGCTGGATGACCACCATACGATCGAGGCCGGCAAAGTATTCCCGGTCTGTGGCAACACGTGGATGATGCTGCAAGACACCCGTTTTGCACGACATTTCGAGTTTATCGGCGATTTCTCGACCCATTACGGGATTTTCGAAGGCTGCGGCGGGGATAGCCCGTTTGTTGTACAGGGCGAAGCTGCCTCGACCGGGTGCTGCTGATCCCTTGCGCCTGATGGGCGGGGTTGTTATCCCCGCCTAAGCCCGATGGAATTGATCGGGAAAGGCAATGGGGTCCATCGGTGACAGTGACGACAACTCCTCCTCGATTGGAAATCCGCAATCTGATTGCGCGCTTTGGCGGGCGGACGGTCGTGGATGATGTATCGTTGACCGTGCACGCGGGGCAGGTGACTTGCCTGCTGGGGCCTTCGGGCTGCGGAAAGTCGACCACCTTGCGGATGATCGCGGGGGTCGAAATGCAGACCTCAGGCGAGATTTATGTAGATGGCAAGCTGATCTGTGACACGGTGTTCCGAGTACCGCCCGAACGGCGCGAGATTGGGCTGATGTTTCAGGATTTTGCGCTGTTTCCGCATCTCAGCGTGGCGGATAACGTCGCGTTCGGCCTGAAAGGCAGCAAGGAGCAGAAACGCGCGCGGGTCGAGGAACTGCTGACCAAGGTCGATCTGATGCGGTTCATCGATGGATTTCCGCATCAGTTATCTGGGGGTGAGCAGCAGCGGGTTGCTCTGGCGCGTGCGTTGGCCCCACGTCCGCGGATCATGCTGATGGATGAGCCGTTCTCGGGCCTCGATAACCGTCTGCGCGACGGCATTCGGGACGAAACGCTCGCAGTCCTCAAAGAAGAGGACGCTGCTGTTCTATTGGTCACGCATGAGCCGGACGAGGCGATGCGAATGGCTGATGAAATCGCGCTGATGCGGCGCGGCAAGATTGTGCAGCAGGGGGCGCCATACAATGTCTATACCCGGCCTGCAGACAAGGCAGCAGTTTCGTTTTTTAGTGATATCAATGTGTTGAAGGCCCAAGTTAATGGTGCGTTGGCGCATACTCCGTTTGGCCGTTTTCTTGCGCCCGGTGTGCCGGACGCGACCGATGTTGAAATCGTGTTTCGACCCCAGCACGTCAAGCTGGACTTCGACCGCAATGGCAAAGGGCCTGCGCCGACGCCGACAGACGGCATTGCCGCCCGAGGCGTGGTTGAGCGTGCTCGGTTTTTGGGAAATGAAAGCCTTGTCGAGTTTCGCATGGACTATGATGGCTCGATCCTGAAGGCGACGGTTCCGAACGTCTTTGTGCCCAAAGAGGGCCGTGTCATGTGGCTGACCATTCGCCGCGACCGGTGTTTTGTATTCCCGGCCTGACGCTCAAATCCTGCATTTTCATCCAAGTGGTGCGTGAAAGCCTCAGATTGCGCTTGTGCATTGCTTGTCGCAGCGCTGAGGCGGGTCTATCAAGGGCAAAACGAGGGGTGGACCGGGCATGCGAATTCTTCTGACCAATGATGACGGCATCAATGCGCCGGGACTGATTGTGCTTGAAGCGATCGCGGCTGAACTGGCCGGTCCCGATGGCGAGGTCTGGGTCGTCGCGCCTGCCTTTGAGCAGTCAGGCGTGGGCCATTGCATTAGCTATACCCACCCAATGATGGTCGCCAAACTGGGTGAGCGTCGCTATGCCGCCGAAGGGTCTCCGGCGGATTGCGTGTTGGCCGGTTTGCACGACGTTATGAAGGACGCCCCGCCCGATCTGGTGTTGTCAGGGGTGAACCGGGGCAACAACTCGGCTGAAAACACGCTGTATTCGGGTACAATCGGCGGCGCGATGGAGGCGGCGTTGCAAGGTGTGCCCGCGATTGCCTTGTCTCAGTATTTCGGGCCGCGCAATCTGGGGCTGGACGATCCGTTTGAGGCGGCTGCCAAATTTGGGGCCGATCTGGTGCGCCGCATTCTTGATGCGACACCCGAGCAGCAGGGCGACTATCGTCTGTTCTATAATGTGAATTTCCCTCCGGTTCCCGCAGATGAGGTGCTGGGTACGCGCGTGGCCCCGCAGGGGTACCGACGCGATACACATTTCTCTGTCGAGCCGCACAGCTCGCCCTCGGGTCGCCGGTTCCTTTGGATTAAGGGCGGGTATCAACATAACCCGACTGCTCCGGGCACGGATGCGGCGGTCAATCTGGAAGGATATATCTCGGTCACTCCGATGCGCGCTGATCTGACAGCATATGACACGCTCGAGGCGCTAAAGGTCATCGAATGACTGGACCAAGCGCAGAAACCATAATGCAGTTCCTGTTTGCCCTGCGCTCGCGCGGGGTGACGGATGCACGTGTACTGGCAGCGATGGAGCAGGTTGACCGGGGGCGGTTTGTCAAAGGCCTGTTCGCGGACCGGGCCTATGAGGACACTCCGCTGCCTATTGCCTGTGGACAGACCATCAGCCAGCCTTCGGTTGTGGGGCTGATGACGCAGGCGCTGCAGGTGCGTCCGCGTGATACGGTTCTAGAGGTCGGCACCGGCTCGGGCTATCAGGCGGCGATCCTGTCCAAGCTGGCGCGCCGGGTCTACACGGTTGAGCGGCACAAGAGGCTGGTGCGCGAAACGGGAGAACTGTTCCGTGAGCTGGGGCTGACGAATGTGACCGCGATGCTGTCGGATGGATCATTTGGACTGTCCGAGCAGGCCCCGTTCGACCGTATCATTGTGACCGCGGCCGCCGAAGATCCTCCGGGGCCGCTCTTGGCGCAGTTGAAAATCGGCGGTATCATGGTGTTACCCGTGGGCCAGTCGGACGCGGTGCAGACCCTAATCCGGGTCACGCGCACTGAAACCGGTCTGGACTATGACGAATTGTTGCCGGTCCGTTTTGTGCCCTTGCTTGAGGGGCTGGGAAAAGACGGAGCGTAAAGGTATATTAGAGGCGCCAGAACCCCGGAGAACAGGGGCAGGTGTTGAGGACAGTAAAATGAGAGCAGTTTCCAAATCAGCAATGCGCCGCTATGCGACAGGTGTTGCCGCGCTGGCAATTTTGGCCGGGTGTGAAGGGCCATATGACTATGACCTGCGCGGCAATGTCGGCGGGTTCTCCACTGCAGATGCCGCCCTTGCAGCGACCGCCAACCGCCCGACGCCGGATGCGCGTGGCGTGATCACCTATCCGAACTATCAGGTCGCGGTAGCCCGCCGTGGGGATACAGTTGGCGATGTCGCCACCCGGATCGGCATGCCGGTGGCCGAATTGGCGCGGTTTAACGGATTGCAGCCAAATGACAGCCTGCGTGACGGTGAAGTTCTGGCCTTGCCGCGCTCGGTCGGTGGGACGAGCAATGTTGATATTGCGACCATTGCCGGAACCGCGATTGACGAGGCACCGGACACAGGATCTGTACAGACATCGACATTGGAGCCCGCGCAACCTGCTGCGGCTCCGGCACCGGTTGCTACGGGGCCTGAGCCGATCCGGCACAAGGTCAAGCGGGGTGAGACAGCCTATACAATTTCGCGGCTCTATCAGGTGCCTGTGGAGTCTCTGGCAGAATGGAACGGTTTGGGACCAGACTTTATGGTGCGCGAAGACCAGTACCTGTTGATCCCGGTCAAGAATCAACCGGCACCTCGGGCAGCGGCGCCGGCCGCCACGGCAACTGCGGTAACCCAACCGGGCGAAGGCTCACCAACTCCTACGCCGCCGAGCGCGACGCAGCCATTGCCGGATGAGAAAGTTGCCGCGGCAACGCCTGCGCCGGATATTACAGCCGAGGCCCCGACCAATTCGGGAAGCTCGGCGCTGGCAAGCCCGGTGAGCGGCACCATCATTCGGACCTATAAGAAGGGTAAGAATGAGGGGATAGATATCGCCGCAGCGCCAGGCGCGTCGGTCAGTGCTGCCGAGGCAGGCACGGTCGCCGCGATCACCGCGGATGCGGATCAGGTTCCGATCATCGTTGTGAAACACAACAATGACTTGCTGACTGTTTATGCCAATGTCGACAATATCACCATCAAGAAAGGTGATCGGGTGCGACGGGGACAGAAGATCGCCTCGCTTCGCGGGGGCGACAATGCATATGTGCACTTCGAAGTGCGCAAAGGGTTCGAGTCGGTTGATCCCGAGCCTTACCTTAAGTGACCGAAATGGCCCGTTCCGGGCCATGCCTCCGGCGGAGGTATTTGGGGCCAGATGAAGGACGGATCACGCATTGGGATCGTAGTCGCTGAGCCTTTTACCCGGTTCGTCGGTAAAGAGTTCAGGTAGAGGCGTGACGTTTTCTATCAGGTCGATGCGGAAGACGCGGAAGTCGTTGCGCAGCTCGCACCAGGCAGTCAGTGTCCAGACACGGCCCCAGTATTCCATATGTAGCGGTCGGATGGTGCGTTCGGTCAGCGCGCCGTCAATGCGACGGTAGCTGAGCTGCAATTTCTGGCGCGATTTGATCGCGGCGCGGATCGGGGCCATATGTGCCATTCCGCGTACGACATCAGCGAAGGGATAGACCGCGAATTTCCAGCTGTCGGCCTCGGCAATGACCTGCGTGGGCAGGACGGCGTCGATTTTCTCGGCTAGAGATTCTGCGGCGGATTTAAGATCGGGATCGGCGGCCTCGGCAACGATCGCCATGCCGAGGTTCAGAGCCTCAAGCTCGGCGGGTGTCAGGTTCAGCGGGGGCAAAGTGATCTGCTCGCGTACCATGTAACCTACGCCGCGTTCGCCTTCTACAGGTACGCCCGAGGCCACCAACGTGTCCATATCGCGATAGATCGTACGGACCGACACCTCAAGTCGGTCCGCGATGTCCTGCGCGCGGTGCAAGTTACCATCGCGCAGGATCTGTATGATGTCGAACAGGCGGTCAGTGCGGCGCATGACACGCCGTCTGAGCCGCCCTTAGGCGGTCATGTTCCATAGCACGGTCTCGTGACGCATCTGGGCGCTGTCGGGGTTGATTGCCGCCATCAGAGCGGGTGCAAAATCCTGTTGCATGAATGCAGCAGCGGCGTCCTTTGCGGATTTCATATCGGTCCAGACGACATAGTCGGTCCAGCGGCCATCTTCGCCATGGCTTAGCTGGCGGTGGGTAAAGCCGGGAGCCGCGCGGACGAAGGCTTCGGAGGCTTGGCTTAGCCTGACGAACTGTTCGGGCTTTGTGCCGTCGGCAAGGGTAAAGGTGACGATTTCTGCGACATGGGTCATGTGGTTCTCCGTAGACCAGGTTTCGATATCGTCCTTCTAGGTGATATCAACTGACATAAACCTGTCAGTTGAGAAATGCGAGTCCGCAAAAAACGCATGATCCGTTCAATTTTGCGCGCGGATTTGATCTGTCGCACTTTTGCTGATGCCCGTACGGGCGTAGACACGGGGCCAGACATATTCACGGCGCGCTGCGCCGACGTAGAAGGAGACAAGTCATGCTCAACAATATTGGCCTTCCGGGTATCCTGCTGATTGCTGTTGTGGTTCTCGTCCTGTTTGGACGCGGCAAGATCAGTTCGCTGATGGGTGAAGTGGGTAAAGGCATTACCTCGTTCAAAAAAGGCATCAAGGAAGGTTCGGAAGAGCTGGAACAAGACGCGTCTGAGCTGGCCAAAGACGTCACGCCTGAGACTGACAAAGACAAGGTCTGAGCCTAGATGTTTGATCTGGGCTGGACCGAGCTTCTGGTCATCGGCATCGTCGCGTTGATCGTGGTGGGGCCAAAGGACCTGCCTGTGCTGTTCCGCAATGTCGGACGGTTCGTCGGAAAGGCGCGCGGCATGGCGCGCGAATTCAGCACTGCAATGAACGAGGCTGCGGACGAAGCAGGCGTCAATGAGATCAAGAAGGGCCTGAACGCGGCGACCAACCCGGTTAGTACAGCGATGGACGGGATCAACGAAGCCGCGCGCGACGTGGCCAAATCCATCGACCCAACCAAGTTCGACCCTGACAGCGAGACCGGCAAGCTGGCCACCGAGCGAGCAGAGCAAGCCAAGAAGATCCAAGCCACAACTGCCCGCGCTGCCGCTGAACGCAAGGCCAAGGAAGCCGCGGATGCGCTGGCCAAGGCGGAAGAGGCCGAAGCAGCGCTGAAAACCGAAAGCAAGACATGACCAAGACCGACGAGATCGAGGACAGCTCGGCACCCCTGATCGAGCACCTGGCCGAGCTACGTACGCGGCTGATCCACTGCGTTGTGGCGTTTCTGATCGGTATGATCATCTGTTTCGCCGTGGCCACGCCACTGTTCAACTTCCTCACGCAACCGCTATGTGAGGTGCTGACCGAGCGTGGACAGGATTGCGGGCTGATCTTCATCTCGCCGCAGGAAGGGTTCTTTGTAGCGATCAAGGTTTCGCTGCTGGGCGGGTTCATTCTGGCCTTTCCCTATATCGGGATGCAGATGTGGAGGTTCGTGGCGCCGGGCCTGTATAAGTCGGAAAAGAACGCGTTTCTGCCGTTCATGCTGGCCTCTCCCTTCATGTTCCTGCTGGGCGCAAGCTTCGCTTTTTATGTGGTCACGCCATTGGCCTATGACTTCTTCCTCGGTTTCCAGCAATTTGGAGCGGAAGGGGAAGCTGTAGCAGAAGGCGCAACCGCACCTTTGAGCGTGGTGTTTCAGGGTTCGGCGCAGGAATATCTCAACCTGACCATCAAGTTCATCGTTGCCTTTGGCCTGTGCTTTCAATTGCCCGTATTGCTGACACTGATGGGTAAGGCCGGACTTGTCAGTGCCGAAGGTCTGGGGGCAGTGCGTAAATATGCGGTGGTAGGCATTCTGGTGTTGGCTGCGATTGTCACACCGCCGGACGTGATCACCCAGATCATCCTCTTTGTCGTAGTTTACGGGCTCTATGAAATTTCAATATTCCTGGTCGCCCGTGTCGAGAAGAAGCGCGAAGAACAGTTGCGCGCCGATGGATACTACGACAATGAAGAGGCCGAAGCCGACGCAGACGTGATGCAGGATTACGAAGAGAACAAGTAACCTGTTCCAATAGCTTTAAAGGCGCGCCCAAGGTAGGCGCGCCTTTTTCAATTGCTACTCTTGTTGTGTTGATCGGAACATGGTTGAACTCCGCCAGAACATCCCGGAGGAGCCGATGGACGACCAAGCCCTGAATCGCATTGCGGACGCGTTGGAACGCATGGCGCCCGCGCCGCTGGCGGCACCTGATTTCAACGCGGCCCCGGCTTTCGTCTGGCATGTCGAGCCTGACCGGCTGGAACCCGTCACACAGGTCAATCGGGTCGACCTTGATCTATTGGTGGGGATCAACCGCTCCCGCGATACGTTGCTGGACAACACGCGCCGCTTTGCTGCGGGTTACAAGGCTAATAACGCGCTCTTGTGGGGCGCGCGCGGAATGGGGAAATCCAGCCTCGTCAAAGCGGTGCACGGTACGTTGCAGGATGAGCATCCTGACCTGAAACTGGTCGAATTGCAGCGCGAGGATATGGGCTCGGTCGCGCGTTTGCTGAACCACCTGCGTGCCGCGCCGCACAGGTTCATCCTGTTTTGCGATGATTTGTCGTTCAGCCACGATGACCAGCATTACAAATCGCTCAAGACCGTGCTGGATGGCGGTATCGAAGGTCGCCCGGAAAACGTTGTGTTCTACGCCACATCAAACCGCCGCCACCTGATGCCGCGCGACATGATCGAAAACGAACGCTCCAGCGCCATTAATCCGTCCGAGGCGGTCGAGGAGAAGGTCTCACTCTCTGACCGTTTCGGCCTGTGGCTGGGGTTCCACCCCTGCGATCAGGACGAATATCTAGCGATGATCGATCGCTACTGCGCCGCTCATGGCGTCAAGGTTGATCCCGAAACTCTGCGCGCCGAAGCCATCGAGTGGCAAGCCACCCGGGGGGCACGCTCGGGCCGCGTCGCCTGGCAATTCTTCGTCGACCTCGCCGGGCGAAACGGCGTCCATATCGGTTAGTCCGCGCGCTTCATCTGGCCAGAAATACCTCCGCCGGAGGCATGGCCCGTCAGGGCCATTCTCACAACAGTGCTATAATCCGCGCCGCCTCATCCGCAGTGCTGGTTAATACATCCCGATCCTCACCGGGATGGAAACGCGCACGTACGGCGGTCGGCATCGGTGCAGGCTCAACAATCGACACGCGCGGTCCTGTCCGCGCGGTCTCGGTCGCCCAGCTGCGAGCCAGCGCCATCTGCGCCGCTTTGGTGGCGCCGTAGATGCCATAGAACTTCTCGCCTGCCTTCGGGTCATCGAAGAACACGGCATGGCCAGTTTCGCCCAACAAAGGCGCGACATACGGGATCAGAACCGAGGTGGCGTTTGCATTGATGCTGGCTGCCTTGTTCCATTCCTTCGGATCAACGAAATGCACTGGCGTCAGGGCTGAGGTATGGATTGCAGTATGCAACCACAAATCGATCTTGCCCCAGCGATCGTGAATGCCCCGGCACAGGGTCGCCATCGCATTGGGATCGGTGATGTCCATGGGGGCCAGAGTGGCCGAGCCACCCTTCGCCTGGATGCGGTCATCCAGCTCTTCCAGCCCGCCCTGAGTGCGAGCGACAGCGACGATGTGATAGTCGGGGGCCAGCGCTTCGGCCAGCGCCGCGCCCAACCCGCGAGAAGCCCCGGTGATAAGGGCGATTTTGGTCTGATCGGTCATGAGGGGGGTTTGAACCTGCACGCGCAGGGCGTCAAGTCAGGATCAGCTGCCGGGGATGTCGATCCGGCGGTTCTGGCCGCTTTGTCGCAGCACAACACCATTTTCATCAATGGCGACGACCTTACCCGGGCCGACACGACTGCCGGGTTTCACTTTCTTAATGCGCCCCGACGACATGCGGACCAGGGCTTGCAGGTCCGCCTTGGGTCCAAAAATACCCAATACCGAGACCGCGTTTTTCTTGAGCGCCCCCGCCTGTGTGGCGGCGCTTTTCACCGTTGCGTTTGCCATGATCTGTGGCCGAGCTGCGCGCCCGGACCCCGTTTTGTGAGTGGTTTTCGGCATCCGGGTAACACGGGCTTTGCCGGACCAAAAGGCCGGCAGCACTCGGTTGGAAGCGGTTCGAATGCCGCATACCGAACCCTTTGCAAATGCAGCCTGTTCAGCAATAGGTTGTCGGCGGATTCTGACCTATGGCCGCTAGCGCAAGTCTCTTGGCCGACGCCTCAGGACAAAGCGATTCGCCCGATCACCCCGAGGCCAGTTTCGCCGCGTTCCACGAACTGCCGACCACCTGCATATCTTCACGCTTTTTGCTGACCCGACTGCTGTTTTCTAGGCTGCCCAGATATTCCTCATCGACGCCGGTGACGTAGTTGCCGTCAAAGCAGGAACAGTCAAAGGCTTCGATCTCGGGGTTGCCTTCCTTGGCAGCCCAGATCAGATCGTCGAGATGTTGGTAGAACAGCGCATCCGCACCCAGTTCTTCGCGAATCTCCTCGATCTCTTTGCCATTCGCGACAAGCTCGTGTCGGGTGGGCATATCGATGCCATAGACATTGGGGTATTTCACCGGGGGCGAGGCGCTGGCGATATAGACCTTTTTTGCCCCGGCCTCACGGCACATCTGGACGATCTTTTTGATTGTATTGCCGCGCACGATCGAATCGTCGATCAGCAGTACGTTATGACCGTCAAACTCCAAAGGCACCGCGTTCAGTTTGCGACGCACGGATTTCTGCCGTTCTTCCTGGCCCGGCATGATGAAGGTGCGACCGACATACCGGTTCTTCACAAGCCCCTCGCGATAGGGAATGCCTGTGATCTTTGCGGCCTCAAGCGCGACAGGGCGGGCGCTATCTGGCACAGGGATGATCCGGTCGATCTTAAGTCCCGAGTCCTGAATTTGCTTGGCCAGCGTCTGCCCCATGCGCATCTGGGTTTTGTAAACCGACACCCCATCCAGCAGCGAATCTGGTCGGGCCAGATAGACATACTCGAAGATGCAGGGTGTCAGTTTACCTTCAACGGCCTGGAACTCGTGCATATTGCCGTCGAGGTCGATAAGGATCGCCTCGCCGGGACCTAGGTCGCGCAGCTTGTCAAAACCGTTGATGCCGAATGCCACATCTTCGGACGCAAAGGCATAGTCATCGCCAGCACCTGGCGCATCGCGCTTGGCGACTGAAAGCGGGCGGATTCCATAGGGGTCACGGAAGGCGAGCATACCGACACCCGCGACCAGACAGATCACGGAATACGCCCCCTGAACCCGCTCCATCGTCATTTTGACACCGGCAAACAGGTTGCGGATCGGATCAGCATTACCATTGACCTTGATCGCATCAGCGACCTTGTCGGCCAGTACGTTCAGAAGGACCTCTGAATCCGAAGTTGTGCGCAGGTGACGGCTGTATTTGGCAGTTACCTTTTCGCGCTGTTCTTCGGTATTGGTGATGTTGCCGTTGTGAACCAGATAGATGCCATAAGGCGCGTTCACGAAAAATGGTTGCGCCTCGGCCGCGCTGAGCGAGCCAGCGGTTGGATAGCGGACATGGCCCATGCCGACCTTTCCCAACAGGGTTTCGGCGTCACTGGCATTGAACACGTCTTTGACGAGACCATTTGCTTTCTTCTCACGGAAGAACTCGCCGTTGTAGGTGACGATCCCCGAGGCGTCCTGACCTCGGTGCTGAAGCATCAGCAAGCCGTCATAGATTTCCGCAAAGACATCATGTGTCCGGCTTGCGATCCCCAAAATCCCACACATACACGGGCTCCAATTTCTATGACTTGCTTAGGATGGCGTTCAGGTCGGATCGGGTGCGGACGGGTATCTGAATGGTGTGTTTTGGTCCGTTTGCACGGGACTCAGGCACAAGCACGAAAGCGGCTAGCGCATAAGAAAACAGATACAGCAAGGTCGGCAGCTCCGATTCCATGTCGGTATGGCCTCCACATAATGCCAAACGATGCGTGTGTCATCAAAGGATCACATTCGCGATTTGACGCAGGTGCGAATTGTACACGCCGCGGGTTTAGGATGACAAATGTACAGACCTATGCTGTCATATCATTACGAAGGTTTTTTGCATGCAGTCCGGCAATACCTGGTGGAGCAGACGCCATGTGGCAACACAAGCAAAACACACCGAAGGACAAACCTGTCAAGCGGCGTTGCCACCGATGTCGTGGGGCAGGGCGCGCACCCTGCGAGATCTGCAAGGGAACCGGTGAAGTGATCAAGAGCCGAGACCAGTATGGCAAGCCGATCTCAAGCCGATGTGACGGATGCTTTGGCCTGAAGACCATCCGTTGCAATATTTGTGGTGGCGAAGGGTTTATCTGATTTTTCCGAACCAAACGCAAAAAAGCCCGGCTGAAACCGGGCTTCTCGTTGGAATTTGGTTTGATTAGCCCTCAGAGGCGTTGTCGGCGGTGCAGCTTGCGACCAGCTCTTCGTACTGGGCGGTAACCCAACCCAGCGCCGCCTCGGGGTTTTGTTCTTCGATCTGTCCGCTGAACTGTTCGAACACTTTGGCAGAGCGGCTTTCATCAACCATGGTATAAGACTGGCCGGTCATCACCGTGTCGTAGACAAAGAACGCGATGGCAACCAACAGGATGCCGCGGGCGATGCCGAAGAAGAAGCCAAGCGCCTGATCCAGCCCGCCAAGCGCGGAACGCTGCACCAAAGACGAAAAGAGCGGTGTGAAGATGCTGACCACGATCAGCGCAATGGCGAAGACGGCGGCAAAGCCGGTAATGACCGAAAGCTCGCAGCTATCACGCAGGAATTCTCCAACCACCGGGACCTCTTTGACCAGTGGTACGGCCTGCGGTGCGAAGATGAATGCTAGAACTGCCGCGGCGACCCAGCCTGCGATGGCCAAAACCTCGCGCATGAAACCGCGCGAATAGGCCAGCAAGCCCGACAGCACGATGATCAGGGCCACAACCCCGTCAATTATTGTAAAACCTTCCATGGCCCTCGCCTGTTCGTTTTCTGCCCCTCAAGGCGCGACTTTACCCTGCTCCGAAGGTTTCGCCAACAAACCCCACCAAATCAGAGGGTCGGGTGAGTGTCAGACCTGCCACAGTGCCAGTTTTGCCACCTGCCGGAGCAATTGCCGCTGTGAAACCAAGTTTTTGCGCTTCTTTCAACCTGTTTTCGGTCTGCGGGGCTGGTCTAAGTGCCCCGGATAGCGAGATTTCTCCGAAAACGACCGTATCGGCAGGCAGGGCGGTGTCTTCACGAGCGCTGAGCAGCGCAGCAGCAACGGCGAGGTCGGCAGCAGGTTCGCTGACTTTCAGCCCTCCGGCGACGTTCAGGTAGACATCGAGCCCGGCAAAGGGGATGCCGCAGCGGGCTTCGAGTACTGCAAGGATCATGGCGAGCCGCCCGCTATCCCATCCCACAACCGTGCGGCGGGGCTGGGAATGGGGGGACGGCGCCACCAGTGCTTGCAATTCGACCAGCACGGGGCGGGTGCCTTCGATACCTGCGAATACGGCGGAACCTGGGCTGGGCTTACCGCGTTCCGATAGGAACAGGGCCGAAGGGTTGGTGACTTGCGCCAGCCCTTTGCCGGTCATTTCGAAGACGCCGATCTCATCCGCTGGGCCAAAGCGGTTCTTAACGGCGCGCAGGATGCGGAACTGGTGCCCGCGTTCGCCTTCGAAGTAAAGCACGGTGTCGACCATATGTTCGACTACACGGGGGCCAGCGATCTGGCCTTCTTTGGTGACGTGGCCAACCATGATGATCGATACGCCGTGGCGTTTTGCAAATGTCGTCAGCTCGTGCGCTGCGGCGCGCACCTGCGACACCGAGCCCGGCGCGCTGTCGACATTGTCGGCCCACATCGTCTGGATCGAGTCGATGATGGCGAGGCCGGGTTTTTCTGCCTCTAGCGTCGTGAGGATGTCCCGAAGGTTGGTTTCAGCGGCCAATTGCACCGGCGACTCTTCCAGACCTAACCGGCGCGCGCGCATCCTAACCTGTGCGCTGGCCTCCTCGCCCGAGACGTAGATGGTTTTGACACCTTTGCGGGCAAAACGTGCTGCAGCTTGCAGTAAGAGGGTCGATTTGCCAATGCCGGGGTCACCGCCCACCAGCAGCGCCGATGCAGGGACAAGGCCGCCGCCGAGGACACGGTCCAATTCTTCAACACCGCAGAGGGTGCGGGGCGGGGGTGTTTCTTCGGTCGAGAGGTCGGTGAGCGCGATTGACTGGCCGCGTTTGCCGCCGAGGGATTTCTTGGCTGGTCCAGCCGAGAGCGGGGCTTCCTGAACGATGGTGTTCCACTCGCCGCAGCCGTCGCAGCGGCCTGACCATCGTGTATGTGAGGCACCGCAGGCGGAGCAGGTGAAGGATTGTGTCTTTGCCATGTCGCCCTTGGTGCCCGAGGAAGGGCGGTTCTTCAAGCCCTTGCGGGCTTTCCTCACCGCCGGTGGCGCGCCACGTCCTCAGGCCCTTCGGGCCATCGTCCGCTGCGGGCGCTAGACGCGCCTATTCCGCAGCACGCGGCGGGGTCATCGCAACCACGCTGCCTGGTGTTTGATCGTCCGTGGGGGATTGCAATTGCGCCGACAGTTCCGGAAGCAGATCGAACAGCTCATCCCTGAGGCGCGCGAGTTGCGATTTGGCGATGGATTCCTCGATCTCGATGTCTCGGGTCCATTGGCGCAGCTCGTGCTGGATGATTTGGGCTTCCTCGATGCGCTGCTGGAATTGTTCGACCTCTTCCTGACGTTGCCGCAGGAAGGCGCGGGCGCGTTCGACCTTTGTGTCCCCATAGGTCTCGGCCAGTTCCTGGCTGATCTGGCTCATCTGAGCAGCCAGTTCCAGCACCTGCGGTTCGAGCCCCTGCAAATCGGGGTGATCGCGCAGGAAGGCCATGCGCTCTTTCACCGCGTCGAATTCGGAGGCCAGCGCAAAGGCGCCGCTGCGGTCGGCGGCATGGGCGACCTGATAGGCCCCGGCCACGTCCTGCATATTCATTGTGAACTTACGATGGGTGTTTTCAAGCGCCATCATGCGGGCGTTCGATGGCAGATAGAAGACCAGCATCAGGATCAGGGCGGTTAATCCGATCTGGATATAGATGCCTGCGTCAATTGTTGCACCGTTGCTGAGACCGGCCTGCAACGAGAGCCAGGGCAGGATTCCAATCGCGGATAAAATGGTGGTCGTCACCGCGAACAATGCTGCGGCGCAGATCAGGAAAAAAGTGAGCCTTAATAAGGTATTCTGAAATTGCAATGTTATTGTGTGGAGGGCGGCCATGATCGTCGTTCTCCTTCTTCAACCGGTACAAAAACCGGGCCGAAGCGGAAGGTTAGACAGACGCGAAGTGATCCGCTACGGACCCGAAAACTACAAAATTTACTGCTCGAAATATAAAGATGATACTCAGAAATCTGTTTTCAATCAATTAGGTCTGAGGTTTTCGTGATCCAAATGTCATCTCTGTAATATGGCCCAGTGCAAGTGAGGCCAGAATGCAGCCGGTGAACAGGTAGAGACCCCATGCGGTTTCGATGGTGGCGTATGAGATGCCTTTGGCCAGCGTGATGTAGAGCGCGATGAGGAAGATATCGGCCATCGCCAGCTTGCCGAGGATGTTGAGCGCGGGCTGGACGCGCGGGTCCAGCAGGTTCCATTGGATCAGCGCGGTGCCGATGGTTTTGACGTAGGGCGCGAAGAGGGCGAAGACGGTAACGATCAACGCGAGGAAGATGTCGGACTTCCACAAGGACTGGAGCCCGGTGATGACGCTGATTTCACTGAGGCCGAAGATCGGGAGGAGACCGGCGCGCATCAGCGGGGCGAACCACGCGATGGGGTAGAGGATCAGGAGGGATAGGGTGGCGAGGCGGAGGATCATGAACAAGAATTTTGATAAGGCAGTTGAATACTTAATGAGTGGAGGTATCTGCGGCAAGTTCTGAGTTGCGGTCGCTTGAGTTGAGTGTAAGTTTAAGTAAGTCCTAAATTAATCAGCTTTAGATTGCAGTGCCTGACCCAATAATAAAGATCGTAAATGGCCCATCCGCATTTAGTAAAGGAACCGTTGCTGCGGGAACTGACGGCTTAAATGCTGTCTTTTCAGCTGCGAGTGCGGCAGCAGACAGGTTGCCGTTTGACCGAGAGCAGCTCTTTGGTGTTTTGCATTTCCGACTTTACGAAACGGATCGCGCACGAAGAAGAGCGGTATGGTTTGGTGGCCGTCTATTCAACAGGTTTTCTGGTGAAGATCCCGGCTACATCCCGGTTTCCGGAACACATCTTCGCCAAGTGTTTGATGCAATACGCATTCAAACCCCCGACTTTGTGATAAGCGCAGGGCAATATCTATTGCGCTATGACTACGCTAAGCGCGCGTATGATCAGTTAAAGCAGGAACGTGAGGCGGAGAGAGCTTAACGCACCGCCTCAATCGGCCCCTCGGCACTCCCGCTGATGAACTGCTCCACATAGGGATCACCTGAGGCGTCCATCTGGCTGACCGGGCCAGTCCACTGGATCACGCCTCCGTGCAGCATGGCTACGTTGTCGGCAATCGCGCGGACCGAGCTCATGTCGTGGGTGATGGTCATCGCGGTGGCGCCCATCTCGGTCACGATTTCTCGGATCAGGTCGTTGATGACGCCGGACATGATGGGGTCGAGGCCGGTGGTGGGCTCGTCGAAGAAAATGATCTCGGGTTCGGCGGCGATGGCGCGGGCGAGGCCGACGCGTTTTTGCATGCCGCCTGACAACTCCGCCGGGAATCGGTCAGCCACGTTGGATTTCAGGCCCACACGGCGCAGTTTCTCGATGGCGATCTCGCGCGCCTCATCGACTGGGCGTTTCAGCGAGCCGCGCAGCAGGCGGAAGGCGACGTTTTGCCAGACGGGCAGCGAGTCGAACAGCGCCGCGCCCTGAAACAGCATTCCAAAGCGGGCCAGAAACGCATCGCGGTCGCCTTTGGCGGCGTCTTTGCCGTCGACATAGATCATGCCGCTGTCGGGCTTGATCAGGCCGAGGATGCATTTCAGCGCCACGGATTTGCCCGTACCCGAACCACCGATGATGACCATCGAGGTGCCCTGTGGGATATCAAGGTTCATGCCTTGCAAGACGTGGTTGTCGTCAAAGGCCTTATGTACGTTCTCCATTCGGATCATAGCGAGAAGAACACCCCTGTAAGAACGAAATTGGCGGCGAGGATCAGTACAGCAGCAGCCTCGACCGAGCCCTTGGTGGCGCGGCCCACGCCCTGCGCGCCGCGGCCTGAGGACATGCCGTAATAGCAACCCATAATGGCGGCGATCACGCCGAATGCAGCACCTTTGACGAGTGACGAAACGATATCCCGCGCTTCAAGGAAATCGACGGTGTTTTTCAGATAGGCTGCCGGGTTGAAGCCCAGATTTTGCGTCGCGACCGTGTAACCGCCTGCGATCCCGATGATATCTCCGACCCCGACCAGCGCTGGAACTGTGATCAGGGCGGCCAGCACGCGTGGGGCGGTGAGGTATTTCATCGGATGGGTGGACAATGTGACCAGAGCGTCGATCTGCTCGGTCACTTTCATCGTCGCAATCTCGGCGGCGATCGAAGACGTCACGCGGGCGGCGATCATCAGGCCGACCAGCACCGGGCCAAGCTCTCGCACCATGCCTATGGCGACGATCTGGGGCACAACGGCTTCGGCGTTGAAACGCGCGCCGCCTGCGTAGATCTGCAACGCCAACGCGCCGCCGGTGAAGATGGCGGTCAGGCCGACCACGGGCAGGGACAACCAGCCGATGTTCAGCAGGGCGATTCCGAACTCGCGCGGATAAAACGGTGGTCGAAAAATGTGCGAAACCGCGTCGAGCGCGAACAGCGCGACGCGGCCAAACGCGGCGAGCATGGTCAGGATAGAACGCCCCAGCTCACCCAGCAATGAAACGGGATTCATTCCACGTAGCCCCGCGAAAAGCGACTGCCGAGCGAGGTCAGAATTTCATAGCCGATGGTGCCAGCGGCTTCGGCCAGATCATCGACGGTTTGGTGCCCGTTCAGGATACGCAGGCGATCAGGTTTATACGGCAAGTCAGTCACATCCACGGTGATCAGGTCCATCGAGATACGTCCTACCACTGGGCAGGGCTGATCACCAGCGAATGTATCGATGCCGCCCCCAATGGCGCGATGCAGCCCATCGGCATAACCGGCCGCAACAGTCGCAATCTTCGACGGGCGGCGCGCGCTCCAGCTGTTGCCGTAGCCGACGGTCTCGCCCACGGCGACGTCGCGCACTTGAATCACCGGCATATCGACGGTGACGACCGGCTTGGCCCCGGCAAAGGGCATCCCGCCGTACAGGCCAATCCCTGGGCGGCAAAAGTCAAAGTGGAATTCCGGCCCCATCAGAGTACCACCCGTCGCCGCAAGCGAGCGCGGCGCGTCGACGCCATCGGTCATCTGTTTGAACGTGTTCAACTGTTGGCGGTTCATTGGGTGTTCAGGCTCATCCCCGCAGGCCAAATGCGACATTATCACCAACGGGTTCAGGGCAAGGGCTTCGTGCCGCAGTTCGGCCCAGTCCGCAGGCTCAAGCCCAAGGCGATTCATACCGCTGTCGAGCTGGATACCAAAGCCATGATCGGGCAGGGCCTGACGATGACGCTTGAATTGTTCGGGCGAGTTGATCAACGGCGTCAGATCATGCTGGCGCAGCAGATCCGTGTCACCCTCCATATGTCCGGAAAACACCGCAACCAGCGGGCCGGGGCCCACAGCCTCACGCACGGCCACGCCTTCCTCGGCAACGGCGACGAAGAATTTTGCAACGCCTTCCTCAGCCAGCGCAGAGGCTACTGGACCGGCACCTAACCCGTAAGCGTCAGCTTTAACCACTGCGCCGGTCTCAACCTGGGTCTTTGCGTCAAGCGCCTGCCAGTTCTGGGCGAGCGCGTGCAGATTTATCGTCAGATGTGCGGTACTCATAAACGCCGTTCATCACATAGGATTGGCCCAGGTCAAGGGGGAGCACCTTAATTCTTGGCGGGTTTATGCGCCTCATAGGCCGCTTCCAGCTCGGAACGCAGGAAATCCGCAAATAATAAGGGGCTAAACTGAGGTTGGCCGGTCCCGGGTAGGGGTTCGATGATTGTGCTGACATGAGGATCAAAGAAGAACGGAACGCTATATCGTTCACGGCCAGAACGGTTGATGACCCGATGCGGCGTCGATAGCAGGCGACCGTTTGACATCCGGTGCAGCATATCCCCGACATTGACGACAAAGGCGTCGGGACGGGACGGAACGTCAACCCAATGCCCTGACGGTGTTTTGACCTGCAAGCCGCCCACCTGATCTTGAGCGAGCAGCGTTAGGCATCCGAAATCAGTGTGCGGGGCCGAGCCGAACAGATCATCGGGGCTGGTCTTTGCTTGCGGAGGATAGTGAAGCAGACGCAGCCAGAAGGTAGGTTCATCAAACGCGGAAAGGATCGAGAAATCCCGTGCGTCGCAGGCGATCAGCGCGATATTCATCAATCTGCGTCCGAGGGCGGACATAGCCTGAACGTAGATATCCAGGGTGTCGCGAAAATCCGGCAGATCGGGCCATCGGTTCGGACCCGAGAGGTAGATATCGGGATCAACGCCAGCGTCCTCACGCATCATCATGAAGCTGGCGGACTGGTTGGGTTTTTTTACATCAGCCAGTGTCGAGTTTACATCTGTCGATGTGTTGATGGCGATATAACCTCGATGCGTGTGGTCAACTGCGATGGCCAGCTTTTGATCCAGCGGCAGTGCGTGAAACCGTTTTGAGGCTTCGAACACATCGCGCAACAGTTGCGGGTCGATCCCGTGATCTTCGATATAGCCGAAACCGGTCGTGCCGTAGGCCGACCGAAACTCGGCCGCGATTTCCTCATCAGGGCGTGCACCCAGACGAATAACGGGGATCTCTGTGAATTCAGTCATGTCTCTCTCGCTTATGTAGGGAAGAATGCAGGGGCAGAAGGTGCCCCCGATCTATCCCGCAAAGCGTTTGCGGCGATGCCCGAAATGACGCGCCAGAACCACGCGCCGGGGTAGGGGATTGAGAGAAGCTTGCATAGCCCGATCCGTACATATCGGGCCGGGCAGGTCAAGGGATCAGTAGCCCTCGATCTGACCATCCTGTTGCCAGGGTTTGACCAGATTGCCAAATCGGGTGAACTGAGCTTCGAATGACAGCTCGACCGTGCCGATGGGGCCGTGGCGCTGCTTGCCGACGATGACCTCGGCCTTGCCATGCAGGCGCTCCATGGCCTGTTTCCACTCTTCCATCTTTTCCAACTCGTGATCGCCGGGTTTTTCGCGTTCCTTATAGTATTCCTCGCGAAAAACGAACATCACTACATCAGCGTCCTGTTCGATCGAGCCCGATTCCCGCAGGTCAGACAGCTGCGGGCGCTTGTCGTCGCGGCTTTCCACCTGACGGGACAGCTGAGACAGTGCGATGACCGGGATGTTGAGTTCCTTGGCGATGGCTTTCATGCCCATCGAAATCTCGGCGATTTCGTTGACGCGGTTGTCGGCCATTCCGCGGCAGAGCTGAAGGTAGTCGATCACCAGCAAATCCAGCCCGTGCGTCCGCTTCAGCCGCCGTGCACGGGCAGCGAGTTGCGAGATCGGCAGGGCGGGGGTGTCATCGATGAATAGCGGGCAGGCTTCCAGTTCTTTCGCGGCGTCAACGAAGCGGCGGAACTCGGACTCGGTCATGTCGCCCTGGCGGATTTTGTGACTGGAGATCTCGGAAGCCTCGGCCAGAACCCGACCCGCAAGCTGTTCGGCGCTCATTTCGAGTGAAAAGAACCCAACCACACCGCCGTCGATCGCACCTTCAGAGCCGTCCGGCTTGGTGCCGCGCTTGTAGGCCTTGGCCACGTTAAATGCGACGTTTGTTGCCAGCGATGTCTTACCCATCGACGGACGCCCGGCCAAAATGATCAGGTCGGACGGGTGCAGGCCACCCAATTGCTTGTCGAGATCGGCCAGACCGGTGGAAATCCCCGCCATGCCGCCACCGCGTTGGTACGCCTCGTTGGTGACGTTGACGGCTTCTGTGACCGCCTTGAGGAAGGATTGAAAACCCTGTTCGGTCTGGCCCTGCTCGGATAACTGATAAAGCTGTTGCTCGGCCTCGACGATTTGTTCTTTGGGCTCGCTGCTGACATCGACCCTCGCAGCCTTGTCTGAAATGTCCCGGCCCAGCCGGATCAGCTCGCGCCGAATGGCGAGGTCGTAGATCATTTGGGCGTAGTCATGCACCGCAAAGGCACTGATTGAGGCACCGGCAAGCTTGACCAGATAGGCCGGACCACCCAGTTCCTTCAGGCCCTCATCCTCGGCCATGAAAGACTTCAGCGTGACGGGTGAAGCCAGCGCATTTTTAGCGATACGGGTCGACGCGACTTCGTAGATGCGCGCATGAACCGGATCATAGAAATGCTCGGCCCCAATAATCGATGCGACCCGATCATACAGATCGTTATTCGTCAGAATAGCACCCAGAAGCTGCTGCTCGGCCTCGATGGAGTGCGGCATTGTTTCTGGGTTCTGAATCTGTGCGGCGGCCTGCTCGATACTGCTGATCTCGTTCATTGCTGTTCTCTTTGTCCCCTGGACAGAGGCCATAGCGCGGCCCTGTGAGTCGGCGCAAATTGTATGTTTTCTGGGGATATGCTGTGCATATCTCTCTGCCCCATCATATTGAAGGATGAGGCAGGGTTGCGTCAACATCTTGTGGATGAAGCGATCGACGCAGCGGTCAGTGTTTCCATTCTGAAAACAGTTTGCGCAACGTCAGCTTTTATGTGCGTCCTGCCAACCGCGCGGGTCGTTCAGGAAGGCCTCGACGCCATCAAGCGTCTCTTCGTCAAAGGCCTTTTGCGCTTTGGCTTCCGCCAAAACATCCCACCAGGTACAAAGCGAGTGCAATTTTACGCCGTGATCGCCCAGCGTTTTCTCGGTTTCGGGGAAAATACCATAATAGAAGATCACAGCCGTATGCCCACAGGTCGCACCGGTTTCGCGGATCGCGTCGACAAAGGACAGTTTTGAGCCTCCATCGGTGGTCAGGTCTTCAACCAGCAGTACCCGCTCACCCTCGCTCATCGCGCCTTCGATGCGGGCGTTCCGGCCGTAGCCTTTGGGTTTCTTCCGCACGTAGGTCATTGGCAGTGCCATGCGCTCGGCGACCATTGCAGCGAAGGGAATACCCGCTGTTTCGCCACCGGCGATATTGTCAAACGCTTCGAACCCCGCGTCGCGCATCACGGTAACCGTCAGGAAGTCCATCAGGGTCGAGCGGATGCGCGGGTACGAGATCAGCTTGCGGCAATCGATATAGGTCGGGCTTGGTAGACCGCTGGCCAGCGTGAAAGGTTCGCGGGAATTAAAGTGTACGGCTTTGATCTCCAGCAGCATCCGCGCGGTCAGGCGGGCGATTTCGGTGCTGTCGGGGAAGGAACTGGGGATCATGGCGCAAACCTCTGGGCTGAAAGGGTGTCGCAGGCTGATAGCCTGACCCCCGGCCCAGAGTCGAGAGGGCACGCCAAAAGAAAAGCGGACCCCCAAGAGGTCCGCTTGATGCCCTTGCGGGCAGAGCAGCCAAGGTGGGCTTGACTGCTCATTTCTCGGGCTCGCTTTCCGCAATCGGCAAGACCGTGCCTTCAATCTCGGTTTCGACGTGTATGCGAGGCGAGGTAAGAAGCGCAACCACCATTGCCGTCACAAATGTGTAGGCTGCCGCGCAGTAACTGTATTCAGCGCCCAGTATTCGAATTGATGCGCTGTAGGTTGCACGTTTTCTTAGGTCTGAGCCAGATCAGCAAGAGCGTCGCTCAAAAGGGTCAAAGCGTGGTCCCGTGCAGCGCGACGTACGTTATCCCGTCCCTGGGCTCCGAATTCCACGGTCTCGGTTCGGGTCGGTTGACCCTGTGCAGCGAGGCCAAAGCAAACGCGGCCTTCGGGTTTGTGTTCGGACCCGCCGGGGCCCGCGATGCCGGTGATCGAGACCGCCAGCTGCGCCCGCGAATTCAGCAGGGCGCCATTGACCATTTCTTGGGCGACTTCTTCTGAAACTGCGCCATACGTCTCAAGCGTATCGGCGCGCACGCCCAGCATCTCTTGCTTTGCGGTGTTGGTGTAGGTGACAAAGCCGCGCTCAACCACGGCAGAGCTGCCGGGGATGTCAGTCAGTGCAGCGGCGACCATACCACCGGTACAGCTTTCAGCAGTGGCGATCATCATGCCCTGCGCCTTGGCGCGATCCAGCAGCTCGACAACGGTCATAGACCCATCACTCCATGTGAGATACCGGCGAGGACGACCACACCGATGGCCGCAAAGACGCCAGCGATCACATCATCCAGCATGACACCCATCGGATCTCCACGCCGGTCGGCCCAGCCAATGGGACCGGGTTTGGTAATGTCGAAGAGGCGGAACAAGAGAAAACCCGCGATCCAGCCGGGCCAGAGCGCTGTGATGTCGATCCCATGCGCCCAAGACGGGTAGGAAATCGCCCATATCGCGATGAACTGGCCCGCGACTTCATCAATGACAATTTCGGACGGGTCGTGGTCATCTTGTCCAGCTGTCATCACTTGCGTAGCCCACAGGCCCCCGAAGAAAACCGCGAGTGTTGAGATGACCAGCAAGGGGAAGCCACCCAGCGTATGCAGAACCCATGCCAGCGGCAAAGCAGCCAGCGATCCCCAGGTGCCGGGGGCAGGGCGGAGGTAACCGACGCCGCAGACGGTTCCGATTAGACGAGCCGCTGTCATGACTTCACCAGACAGGCAGTTGCGAGCGAGGCAATGCCTTCGCTGCGACCGGTAAAGCCCAGCCGTTCGGATGTGGTGGCCTTGACCGAGACCTGATCGGTGCGCAAGCCCATGATCCGTGC
This sequence comes from Ruegeria sp. K3, assembly GCF_056531845.1. Classification (NCBI taxonomy): domain Bacteria; kingdom Pseudomonadati; phylum Pseudomonadota; class Alphaproteobacteria; order Rhodobacterales; family Roseobacteraceae; genus Ruegeria; species Ruegeria sp. K3. The sequence goes on from NZ_JBQFMM010000002.1 coordinate 108,389, forward strand.
CATTTCGGCACGCATGGTATCGGCATGAGGGCCGATCTTGGGAAATTCGCAGACCAGTGTGCAGTCGACATTCGAGATCTCATAGCCCAACTGCCCAGCCAATTCGACTGCGTGGCGCAGGAAAATTTCACTCGCTGCACCTTTCCACTGCGGATCGGAGGGCGGAAAATGCTGTCCGATATCACCCCGCGCCAGGGCGCCATAGATCGCGTCGGTGACCGCGTGCATCCCCACATCTGCATCGGAGTGACCTTGGAGCCCACGATTGTGCGGCACCTTCACACCGCAGAGGATCACGTGATCTCCGTCACCAAAGCGGTGCACGTCGTAGCCGTTGCCCAGCCTTACATCCATATTCATACCCATTGTACGTTCGGCCCGTGCGAAATCCTCGGGCCGTGTGATTTTCAGGTTATCCGCATCGCCCGGAATAATCGCGACTTCGATTCCCGCAGCGCGCGCGACTTCTACATCATCCGCTGCACCTCCGGGATGGGCTGAATGGGCGGCGGTGATTGTGCCATAATGAAATCCCTGCGGTGTCTGCGCAGCGTAAAGGCCGGATCGATCCTGCGTTCCTGTGACCACTGAACCGTCGCCTGTCCAGAGCGCATCCGTGACGGCCAAGCCTGGAGCAGCTGCCGCATGCGTGTCGAGTGCTTTCAGAACATCGCCGATTATCCGAGCGCTGACGCAGGGGCGGGCAACATCGTGAATCAAAACCTTTTCAACGCTGTACGCTTCCAAAGCCTGCAACCCGTTGCGCACTGATCCGGCGCGGTCTGCACCGCCGGGTGCAAGGATCAGGTTTGTCGCGCTGAATTCTTCCCAAACGGCTGTGTCCTCTTCGGCCAGCACCAAAACGACGTGATCAACCAACCCTTCGAAGCGGTCAATCGCCCAATCGGCCACGCGCCTCCCGCTCAACGCACGCCACTGTTTGGGCACTCCGCCTCCGGCGCGCAGGCCGCGCCCGGCGGCGACGATGATGGCGGCTGTGGTCATCTGAAAGGCCTCCTGATTGGGGCATTGTTTAGGGGTCGGTGAATGCAGAGGCAATCACCCGCGTCAATTTGCTTAAAAAATAAGCATATGATGATTTTACGGGCTTGAATGCTCCCGTTTTATTGTTCATATGCCGCAATTTCGATATCAAATGCGCAACTGCTCAAGGATTAAGCACATTGGCCCTGCGTCTTGCTGAAAAGGATCTGACCCCTCCGGTGCTGTTGGCGCCAATGGCCGGAATCACCGACCGGCCTTTTAGGGACCTTGTGATGCGCTTCGGCGCGGGCATGGTTGTCAGCGAAATGGTTGCCAGCCAAGAGATGGTGCAGGCCAAACCAGGCGTACGTGAACGGGCCGAGCTGTCGGCGGATCTGGAAAACACCGCTGTGCAACTGGCCGGACGCGAGGCGCATTGGATGGCCGAGGCCGCCCGGCAAGTCGCTGACCGGGGCGCGCGCGTGATCGATATCAATATGGGTTGCCCAGCCAAGAAGGTAACCAACGGCTATTCCGGTTCGGCTTTGTTGAAAACTCCGGACCATGCACTGACGCTGATCGAGGCCGTTGTGGGTGCAGTTGATTTGCCTGTTACGCTGAAAACGCGGCTAGGCTGGGATGACAATCTGCTGAACGCGCCGGATGTGGCGCGGCGTGCGCAGGACGCAGGCATCCGGATGGTGACCATCCATGGGCGTACGCGCTGTCAATTCTATAAAGGCCGGGCAGATTGGCGGGCGATCCGGGCGGTGAAAGAAGCCGTCTCGATCCCAGTCATCGCAAACGGTGACATCGTCGATACCGAGGCCGCGCAAATCGCGCTGAATCAGTCCGGGGCCGATGGCGTCATGGTAGGTCGGGGGGCGCAGGGCAAGCCCTGGCTGCTGGCGCAGATTTGCCATGATCTCTATGGCGCTGCTTCTCCAACCATTCCCACGGGCACTGAACTGATCGAGATGGTGCGTGGCCACTATCTGGCGATGCTGGAGTTTTACGGTACCGATCTGGGCCTGCGCGTCGCACGCAAACATCTCGGTTGGTACATGGATGAGGCCGGAACACCCGCCACCTTGCGGCGGGCTGTCCTGACATCCCGCGACACCGATGAGGTGTTACGTCTTATAACAGATGCGCTGAGTGGCACGGCGGAGGCAGCAGCATGACCTCGGACCAGAGCATCTGGACCTCGCTTCCGGTTCCGGCGTTCATTATCGATGCCGAAGATCGGATATCGGACGTCAACTCCTCGGGTGAGGGGTTTCTGAACGCCTCCCGCAAGGCAGTGATTGGACACCCGGTCTGGGATCAACTCGCGGTTGACGCGCCGTTGGAAGCGGCGTTTCTGCGCGCGCGTCAACAAGGTACACCGCTGTTCGTGAACGATGTGGACGTTGGGTCGGGCAATCGCGCGCCGCTGCAATGTGCGCTGCAAATCGCGCCGCTGATGGGGCATCCCGGTTCAATGATCATGATCATCTCGCCGCGCGAACTGGCCGGTCGGATGACCCGTGGCAACACTGTGAAATCGGCAGCGCAGTCTGCGATTGGCATGGCCGAGATGCTGGCGCATGAGATCAAGAACCCTTTGGCAGGGATCACCGGTGCGGCGCAATTGCTCAGCATGAATATTTCGCAGCAAGATCTTGAGCTCACTGACCTTATCGTTGAGGAAAGCCGCCGCATTGTGAAGTTGTTGGAGCAAGTAGAACAGTTCGGCAACCTGTCTCAACCCGATTTCAAACCGGTCAATATCCACGATGTACTGGATCGTGCGCGCCGGTCAGCGCTGTTGGGTTTTGGCGCGCATATGACGATTATCGAGGATTACGACCCCTCGCTGCCCTTGGCCTATGGGGACCCGGATCAGTTCCTGCAGGTGGTTCTGAACTTGCTCAAAAACGCTTCGGAAGCTGCTGATGGCAACGGTACAATCCGGCTGCGTACCTATTTTGAGCATTCATTCCGACTGCGGCGCAGTGACGGTTCGGGTCATTCGCTGCCTCTGCAGATCGAGATTATTGATGATGGGCCGGGCCTGCCGGAAAATATTCGCAGTGATATTTTCGACCCCTTCGTGTCAGGCAAGGAGAACGGCACCGGGCTTGGGCTGGCGCTGGTCAGCAAGATCGTTTCCGACCACGACGGCTGGATTTCGGCTGAATCTGTGCCCGGACGCACTAGTTTTCGACTGTCCCTGCGGCGTGCACCGAACGACGCGTATGAAAAGGAGAGCATCTGATGGATGGCACAGTTCTGGTTGCCGATGACGACCGCACGATCCGCACGGTTCTGACACAGGCCCTGACGCGGGCGGGGTGCAAGGTTCACGCGACATCTTCGCTGACCACGCTGATGCGCTGGGTGGCCGAAGGCAAGGGCGACGTTGTGATCTCGGATGTGGTAATGCCGGATGGAAACGGGTTGGAGATGCTGCCAAAGATCGCGCAGGACCGTCCCGGTTTGCCGGTCATCGTGATCTCGGCCCAGAACACCATCATGACAGCCATTCAGGCGGCTGAGGCGGAAGCTTACGATTATCTGCCAAAGCCTTTCGATTTGCCCGATCTGATGAAGCGCACCGCGAGGGCGCTGGATCAAAAGCAGCGGGTACAGGCTGAGCCGGTGATGGCCAGCGAAGACCGACCTGATGAACTGCCGCTTGTCGGGCGCACCCCGGTGATGCAGGCGCTTTATCGTCTGGTCGCTCGGGTGATGAACACGGATCTGTCTGTGATGATTTCTGGTGAAAGTGGGACGGGTAAATCTCTGATAGCACGCGCTATTCACGATTTCTCTGACCGAAGGACACTGCCCTTTGTCACCGTGACTGCTGCCGATCTGAGCGATTTGGAAGGCCCGGCACGGGTTATGGCGCGCGTACGTGGTGGTACGCTGCTGATCGATGAAATTGCCGATATTGATGATGAGATTCAGGCCCGTATCGTGCGCATGATGGACACGCCGGGCGATCACGTGCCGCGTTTCATGGCCACAAGTCAATCAGATCTGACCGACGCGATGGAAAGTGGTCGCGTACGACAAGATCTCTATTACCGTCTCTGCGGTGCGACGATCCACGTGCCTGCGTTGCGCGAGCGGGTTGATGATATCACCTTGCTGACCGATCACTTTCTGGCGCGGGAGGAGCGGGAAAGCGGCGCGCAGCGTCGCCTCAGCCCCGAAGCGGTCGAGTTGGTGCGCCGGTATTCCTGGCCCGGCAATGTCCGACAGCTTGAAAATGCGATCCGGCGTCTTGGTCTAACCAGCCGTTCTGATGAAATCTCGCGCACCGAAGTAGAGATGGTGCTGGGTAGCCAGCCCGAGGCCGAACCAGTTCTGGGTGATGGCGAGCGTGAGAAGCTGTCATCTTCGGTTGGTCGTCACCTGCGCCGGTATTTTGATCTGCACGGAAACATCCTGCCGCCTCCCGGCCTCTATCAACGTATTCTACGCGAGGTCGAGGCACCGTTAATCGAAATCGCGCTGGATGCGACTGGTGGAAATCAGGCAAAATGTGCTGATCTCCTGGGGATTAACCGGAATACGCTGCGGAAAAAGATTACTGACCTCGATATTCAGGTGACACGCCGTCGCAAACTGATGTAATATCGCCACACAAACAGTGGCATTCGGGTTCGACCCCGAGAACGACCACGATATATGGCGGTAAGCCGCGCAAGCGGCACATCAGAATGAGGGCAGACGGTGGCAACCCGGGCACAGAACGGGCCGATCCTATCGATCAACCGGTGGCGCAAGTCCCGGAGGATGCGCAATTTCAGTACATTGGGATTGGTTATGCTGGGCCCGGTTCTGGCGCTTGCAACCTATCTCGTCATTGGCCCTTTTGATCTTGGCGCGGCGGCACCGACACTGCGGCTGATTTTGTTGGCTGATCTGGTCTACGTGCTGGTCGTAGCTGCGCTGGTGTTGGGCCAATTGTTCAGTCTGATCGCCGCGCGTCGCGCAAAATCTGCGGGCTCCCGTCTTCACCTGCGCCTGATCGGCGCTTTCACGCTGTTGGCTCTGGTACCGACGGTCACGGTGGCGATTTTCGCCGGGCTGACGGTGAATATCGGCCTTGAAGGTTGGTTCTCGGACCGTGTGCGGCAGGTGGTTGGGTCGTCACTGACTGCGGCCGAAGCTTACGAACAGGAACACCGCGAGGGCCTGACGCAGGATGCGGTTGTTCTGGCGCGTTTCCTCGATAACGCGCGATCGTTGGATTATTTTGTCTCAGACGCCGAATTGCGAGAGGTTCTGGCCCAGGGGCAGGCCCAGATACAACGCGGTTTGCGCGAGGCCTATGTGATCGATGGCAGCGCCGAAATCCGATCGCGCGGTGATCGGTCCTACCTGTTCGACTACGAGGCACCAACTCCCGAAGAGATGATCGAGGCCAATGATCAGGGCGTGGCCATCATTGCCGATTGGGAGAACAGCGAATTCCGCGCGCTTGTTCCTTTGCATGCCTATCTTGACCGGTATCTTTATGTCAGTCGCGAGGTTGATGGGCAGCTTCTGACCCTGCTTGATGAAACCAAAGAGACAGCACAGTTCTACAGCCAATTGGAAAGTGAGCGGGGCAGGGTCCTGTTCGAATTCGGCCTTCTTTATCTCGGCTTTGCTGTGATCCTGATTCTGGCCGCGATGTCGCTGGGCATGTGGTTCGCCGAACGTCTTTCTCGCCCTGTTGGACGGCTGACAACGGCGGCGCAGCGCGTTGGTGCTGGTGATCTGAGTGTTCAGGTCATCGAAGAGGCCAGCGATGACGAAATCGCGATGCTGGGCCGCTACTTCAACCAGATGACTCGTCAGTTGAAGGGGCAGCGCGACACGCTGTTGGAAAACACTCGCCATATCGAACGTCGAAGGCGGCTATTTGATTCAGTTCTAAGCTCGGTGACATCCGGTGTCGTTGGCGTTGATTCAGAGGGCTGTGTGACCTTCGTGAACCGATCCGCGGAACGTCTTCTGGGCTGGTCTGGTGGAGAGCAGAACCTGGCTATCGGTATCGCTGTTCCCGAATTTTTGCCTTTGTTCGAAGCCCTTAAGGACAGCGGTCAAGAGGCGGTCCAGGGGGAGATCAAGGTAACCCGCAAAGGCCGGTTGGAGAACTTACTGGTACGCATGGCGACGCGGCGTGGCGAGGATGGAAGGCTGGAAGGCTACGTTGTGGCCTTTGATGACGTGACCGATCTGGTAAGCGCGCAGCGCATGGCGGCCTGGGGCGATGTGGCCCGTCGCATTGCGCATGAGATCAAGAATCCGCTGACACCGATCCAACTGAGCGCCGAGCGGATCAAGCGCAAATTCTCGCGCAAGCTGGACGAGGACGATTGCGATAGCCTGGAATCGATGACCGACGTGATCGTGAGGCAGACCAATGATCTGCGGCGGATTGTTGATGAGTTCTCGAAATTCGCACGCATGCCCGAACCGGAACGGCGCGAAGAGAATATCGTGACGCTAGTGCGTGAGGCGGTTCTGTTGCAGCAGGCGGGTCAGCCTGATGTTCAGATCGATGCGGATTTACCTGAACAGCCCATTTTGGCGGATGTGGATTCGACCATGTTGAGCCAAGCGTTGACGAACCTGATCAAGAACGCGGGCGAGGCTATTGAAACGCTGAAAGAAAAAGGCGCACCGGACAATCTGAAACCTCAGATCAAAGTCGTAGTCTCCACTGACGATGCAGGAACGCAGATCACCATTGCGGACAATGGCATCGGTCTGCCCGAGGACAGGGCACGGCTGTTCGAACCTTATGTGACTACGCGTGACGAAGGCACAGGCCTTGGCCTGCCCATCGTAAAGAAGATCATCGAAGAACATGGCGGAGCGCTGACATTGGAAGACGCGCCCACATTCGACGGACAGGACCATTTCGGCGCAATGGCTGTCATTCGTCTACCCGGGGCCTCAGGCGGCCCGACAAATGCGCCGGAAAAACAGGCGATTAAAACAAACAAACTGAAAGCAGGCCAAAGATGAGCGACATTCTGATCGTAGATGACGAACGCGATATTCGCGAATTGGTGTCCGACATTCTGGAGGACGAAGGCTATTCCACCCGGTTGGCGGCAAACTCGGACGAGTGCATGTCGTCGATCAATGCTGAACCTCCGGGATTGTTAATCCTGGATATCTGGCTGAAAGACAGCCGTATGGACGGGATCGATATCCTGAAAGCTGTAAAACGGGACAACCCGGATGTGCCGGTGGTGATCATTTCGGGCCACGGTAATATCGAAATTGCGGTGGCCGCGATCAAACAGGGGGCATACGACTTTATCGAAAAGCCCTTTAATATTGACCAGTTGATGGTTGTGATCCGTCGCGCGATGGAAACCTCGCGCCTGCGTCGCGAGAATGCCTCGCTGAAACGGCAGGAAGTCAGCTGTTCAGACATGATTGGCAATTCTGCGTCGTTCCGAGCGATGCAGGGGCAGTTGGACAAGGTAACAAAGTCGAATGGCCGGGTTATGCTCAGCGGGCCGGCTGGGTCGGGCAAGGAAATTGCCGCGCGCTATATCCATGCCCATTCCAACCGGGCGAATGCCCCATTTGTGACGGTCAATTGTGCGGGGATTGAACCTGAGAGGGTTGAAGAGGTTCTTTTCGGACGAGAATCGTCTGAGCGCGGAATCGAGTCAGGCCTGCTGGAAGAGGCGCATGGCGGCGTTGTCTACTTCGACGAAGTCGCTGACATGCCGCTGGGGACGCAGTCCAAGATTCTTCGCGTGTTGGTTGATCAGCAATTCCAGCGTGTTGGTGGCTCTGACAAGGTGCGGGTTGATCTGCGGGTCATCTCCTCGACCAACCGCGATCTGGAAGAAGAGATCGCCGCCGAACGGTTCCGCGAAGAACTGTATCACCGGCTGAATGTGGTGCCGATTGCGGTTCCCTCGCTGGAGGAACGGCGAGAGGACATCCCGGTTCTGGCGCAACACTTCATCGAGATGTGCAACGATACACAGGGTCTGCCGATGCGCGAGCTGTCGGATGAGGCTATTGCTTTGCTACAAACGATGACATGGCCGGGCAATGTGCGTCAGCTGAAGAACCTGATCGAGCGGGTGCTGATCCTAGGCGACAGCACTGGCCCGATCGAGGCCCGCGAGTTGCCCAACGAAGAAGAGAAATCCGACGAGTCCGGGCGCGTGGTACTGTCTGGCGCACTGGCGACGCTGCCGCTGCGTGAGGCGCGCGAAGCGTTCGAGCGTGAATATTTGCTGACCCAGATCAATCGGTTTGGTGGCAACATAAGCCGCACGGCCAGTTTTGTCGGCATGGAGCGCAGCGCCTTGCACCGCAAGCTCAAGTCGCTGGGCGTCGTGACCTCGAACAAATCCGGTGCGCGGGTGGCTCAAATTGACGAGCCCGAACCAGCCGAGTGATTGCTGCGCCGAATAAAAAGACCGCAGCCGTTTCCATCGGTTTTCCCGCCTTTGGTAAACGGTTGAAGCGGTTGCGGCGGTCGGTTGGACTTAAGCAATCCGCCCTCGCAGATCTGATTGAAGTCGACCAAACCACGATTTCCCGGTGGGAAAACGGGGGTCAAACGCCATCGCCGCATATTCAACAGTCCGTTTTTGCGGCGTTGGGGCCGGTTCGGGTGCAGGATTCTGCGCTGAAACGTCTGGTCGTTCATTCGGCAGAGTGCTTGCACCTTGTCGAAGAGGCCAGCCATACCTGCCTTGCTTATTCGGGCAGCCGGGCGCGGGATTGGAAGACCTCACAGCGCGCCTTGCTGGGCGTTTCGCTTTGGCAATTTGCAACGGATGAGATCAGGCAAGCCGAAGCAGAACTGCAGAAAGATGGCTGGTGGGATTTGCATTCGCCTTCACCCAAAGCGTTTCTGACTTCCGAGGCTGTGCACGATCAAATCAGGATCAGCGCCGGGCAAATCGTGTGGGAGCGGTTGTATCTGGGTGATGGTACTCCGGTCCGTCTGGTCAGCGGGCGGCGCGAAGTCACCGCATAATTTATGTGTTCCGCTGACAGGTTAGGCGCGATAGACCGGCTGCATGAGTGACTCTTTTCGCACATTTTTGCAGGTCATGCTGATCTGGTTTGCTGGCCTCGGTGCGGCAACCCAATTTGCAAAGATTGCCGTACCATTTTCTGATGTGGGGCTGTTGTACCCGGACAATGCTGCCGTGATCGGCTGGTTGCTGTCCATTATCAGTCTAATGGGGGCTGCCTTGGGCGCGATATCCGGAGCGATCACAGCGCGTATTGGGCCAAATCGTCTATTGCTATTAGGGCTTGTGCTCGGCGGCGCGTTATCTTTGCTGCAAGCAAGCTTGCCGGTTTTTCAACTGATGCTGCTCAGCCGGGTGATCGAGGGGCTGTCCCATCTTGCGATTGTGGTGGCGGCACCGACGCTGATTGCTCAGATCACATCCGGTCGGGCGAGGTATAATTCCATGGTGCTGTGGAGTACATTCTTTGGCGTTGCATTCGCATTAAACGCTTGGGTTGGGCTGCCCATCGTCGATCGTTTGGGACTGCCCACATACTTTGCCATGCACGGGGGTCTGATGCTGCTGATCGCCGCGCTGATCGCGCTTAGCAATCTGAAAACCGACATGGGCCAGACGGAGAGTACCGGGTGGGGACTCTTCGCCTTCCTTGATGTGCATATCAGGACCTACCGCTCACCCTTTATTTCGGCCCCGGCAATTGGCTGGTTCTTTTACACGCTGACATTTGTTTCGCTGTTAGCGATCCTGCCGGGGCGTTTACCCGAAGGGCAGGGCGCATCGATTGCGGCACTTATGCCCCTGGCAGGGATTGTACTGTCATGGCTGCTGGTGCCCTTGCTGTTGACCGTCCTGTCCTGCGTCAGCGTCGTCAATCTGGGCTTTATGCTGGGGATCGCGACGATCATCGCATTGTTTCTGGGGGCGCCCCTTACGTTCGGATGTATCGCCTTGTTTGCCGTGCTCGGGCTTGTACAGGGCGGCAGCTTCGCCGCAGTGCCAGAGTTAAACGATACCACCGAAGCCCAAGCTCTGAGTTATGGTGCGATGGCGCAGATGGGCAATGCCGGAAACCTGCTTGGAACCCCGGTATTGCTGGCGATATTGCTGGGCGTCGATGAGGCTGGCATGTTTGTAGCCGTCGCCGCGTTCTATAGCATCGCGATCATAGCGCATCTGCTGCTGGCGCGGCGTCGCAAATCAGCCGGCTTGTCCCGGAGTGATGATCTGAAATGACCCGTCGTCGAATTTCACGAAACAGGACGCGCTGTTCAGCGGCGGGAGCGTCGTGGTGCGCGTGGGCGTGACCCGCGATTTGACACCCTGTTTGCAAGGCGGAAGGCTGACCGGGCGATAGCCCTTTTGGGCCATGCACTGCGCCTCGACCTTGTTTCTCAGCCCCTGATTCACGTCGACGGTATAGACCCGCCCAGGCTCCCACCATCCGGGGTTGCGATAGCAGCGTCCTCGGCCATCGCAATAGGTGCGCCCGGGCCAATAGACTGGCGGGCTCTGCCGGACCTGATTGGCGACAGGGGCGTCCTTGAGCGCCTGCACTTGGCAGTTCGTGGTCTCGGTCTGCATTCGCGAGACGCTCTCACCTTCGCGATAATACAAAGAAAGCGGACCACAAGCGGACAGCGTCAGCAGGCAAATCAGGGCAGGCAGAATGGTTTTCATATGCTTACTTTGGCGTAGCTTAGGAGGCATGACAATTCAATTGACCGCTTTGGGGGCATCTGTCATTCAAAGATTTCAGGCAGAAAGGCCAAGAGCATGAAGGTCATCATATGCGGTGCCGGTCAAGTCGGCTGGCAGATTGCGCGTCACCTTTCGGGCGAACTGAACGATGTGACGGTGGTCGACAACAATCCCGATCTGGTACGTCGCGCGACCGAGACGCTGGACGTGCAGGGGATCGCCGGTTTCGCCAGTTATCCGGATGTGCTGGATCGTGCAGGGGCGCGGGATGCCGATATGATCATCGCCGCGACCCATTCGGATGAGGTGAATATGGTCACCTGCCAGATGGCGCATTCGGTTTTTTCGATCCAGCGCAAGATCGCGCGTTTGCGATCAAAATCCTATCTTGAGGCGATCCACTCCGATCTGTATCGTCGTGATCATCTGCCCATCGATGTCGTAATTAGCCCCGAGCGCGAGGTTGCCGCCGCAGCGATGCGCCGTCTTTCGGCACCTTCTGCTTTTGACACCGAGATTTTCATGGACGGTAAGGCGCAACTGCTGGGCATTCGGGTCGAGGAAGACTGCCCAATCGTCAACACACCGCTGCGACAATTGACCGACCTGTTTTCCACGCTCAGCTCGATTGTGGTTGGTGTGCGCCGTGAAGGGACGCTGTTTGCGCCGGAATCCGAGGATCAGCTGTTTGTAGGCGACGAATGCTACGTCTTCACCAGCGTCAAGGACGTTGAACGTACGATGGAGGTGTTCGGCAAGGCTCAGCGTAAGCAAGATCGTGTGGTGATCGTCGGCGGCGGTAATGTCGGGTTGGAAGTGGCCCGCACACTGGAAGAGCGCGAAAGCCGGGTGCGTGCCAAGATTATCGAGCGTGACCGCAAATGCGCCGAAATCGCTGCCGAAGCATTGGAGCGGACGATTGTTCTGAACGGCGACGGCCTAGATTCATCTTTGCTGAGCGAAGCAGGGATTGAGCGCGCCGACGCGATGTTGGCGGTCACGGATGACGATCGCACCAACATGCTGGCCGCGGTACGCGCCAAGGGAGAGGGTTGTCCACTGGCCATCGCCCTGATCAACGATCCCAGCATGGTCGCTTTGATGGGACCGCTGGGGATTGACGCATATATCAACCCGCGCGCCACCACTGTCAGTTCGATCCTGCGTCACATTCGGCACGGGCGCGTGCGTCAGGTGTATTCCATTGGTGATGCCGAGGCCGAGGTAATCGAGGCCGAAGTGCTATCAACCTCGCCCATGGCCGGACAAAAGCTGCGCGACATCGATTTCCCAGAAGGCGTTCTGGTCGGCGCAGTACGCAAAGGTGACGAGGTTCTGCGCCCGACCGGCAGCCTGCGCATCGACGAGAAAGACGTGGTGGCGATCTTTGCAATGGCCAAAGACGTGCCCGAGGTTGAGCGTCTGATGCAGGTTTCAATCGATTTCTTCTGATGTTGCAGGCACGCGGACAGCAACGGATCGGAGTATTGCGGCGATTGCCGCTGCTGCTGATGATCTGGGGTATCGTGTCGCTGGCAATGTGGATACCCGCAGTTTATGCGCTGGCGCTGGATGATCACGCCACCTCACGGTCATTCTTCTATTCCGGATTGCTGGGTGTTTTTGCGGTGTCGATCATAGCTCTGGCCATGTCGAACCGACGACCACGGCGGGGAACGCTTGGTCAATTGGCGGTTCTGCTGGCCGCCTTTACCGTACTGCCGATATTTCTTGCTATTCCGTTTCATGATGCGCTGGGGACAACCAGCTTCCTGAACGCCTATTTCGATATGGTCAGCGCGCTGACCACAACCGGCGCTGATCTGTTCCCCGATCCCGCACGCCTTTCGGCGCCGTTGCACTTATGGCGCGCGTTGGTCGGTTGGATGGGCGGATTGCTGATGTGGATCTCGGCGGCCGCGATTCTGGCGCCCTTGTCGTTGGGCGGTTTCGAAGTCACAGCCCGGGGGCAACCGGGGCGTCCCGTCTCGGGCGTGGCACAGAGCGAGAAGTCCGATCCACGCGGCCATCTGATCCGCGTGTCGCGCACATTGGCACCCGTCTATGCGGGTTTGACAGCTGTGATCTGGATCCTGCTGTTGATCGCAGGTGAGCAAGGGCTTACTGCCGTGAGCCACGCGATGTCAGTGATTGCGACGTCCGGCATATCACCTGTCGGCGGATTGGAAGGATCGACCGCAGGAATCACTGGCGAGGCGATCCTGTTCTTGTTCCTGTTCTTTGCCCTGTCGCGGCTGACCTTTTCGACCGATACGGCGACCTCAGGGTATTCGCGGCTGGACAAAGACCCAGAATTTCGGATTGGCATCTTCATCGTGCTGGCGGTCGCTGTGCTGCTGTTCATCCGGTTTTTGGCTGGAACGGCCGAACTGAACATTGCCGTCGAAGTGCGGCAAGCACTTGGCGTTTTTTGGGGGTTCATGTTTACGGCGATGTCGTTTCTGACCACGGCCGGATTTGAAAGCGCCAACTGGAACGACGCGCAGCAATTGTCGGGCTTGAGCACACCGGGCCTGATCCTGATGGGGCTAGCCCTTGTCGGAGGAGGCGTGGCGACGACTGCGGGTGGGGTAAAGCTGTTGCGGGTTTTTGCGCTCTATCTGAATGGCAAGCGCGAGATTGACCGACTGATCTATCCTTCTTCGGTCAGCGGAGAGGGTGGCGGCAACCGCCGCATTCAAAGCGACGGTGCCTTCATCGCCTGGATCTTCCTGATGATGTTCGCCCTGACGTTGGCCTTGTTCGATTTGTTGCTGGCCGTCATGGGCGTAGGTTTTGAACAGGCCATGTTGCTCAGCGTTGCCGCTCTCAGCACCACGGGGCCGTTGATAGAATTGGCAACGGATGTGCCCATACGTCTGATTGATCTTTCCAGCGGGGCCAAGTTGACGGTCTGCGCGGCGATGGTGATCGGGCGGTTGGAAACTCTGGCGATCGTGGCACTGATTACGCCAACGCTGTGGCGCGATTGACCCTGCGTCAGGCACCTGGTGTTACTGCCTGATTTTTCATCTGGAATATCTGTGCGCGGCACTCCATACTCTGCCGGAGGGAGCGCGTTGGTCCGCAGCGCGTAGCAAGAACAATGGCGAGATAACAAAATATGGCTTCGGACAGACAGAATCTGCAGGACGCGTTCCTGAACAATGTACGGAAAGCAAAGGTCCCGGTCACAATATTCCTGATCAACGGTGTGAAATTGCAGGGTGTAATCACCTGGTTCGACAACTTCTGCGTGCTGCTGCGCCGCGACGGACAGTCGCAGTTGGTGTACAAGCATGCGATTTCGACCATCATGCCGTCACAGCCGATCAACCTTTATGAGGGCGAAGACGCCTCTTGATGGAACATGAGAGGGCGCGCACCCGGGCTTGGGTGCTGCATCCCGAAATCAAATCAGATGAACAGCGCCGTGTCCCCGAACCAGCGCTGGAAGAGGCGGTGGCACTAGCTGCCGCTTTGCCCGATCTGGATGTGGTCGGTTCCGAAATAGTGCGCCTACCGCGCGCGCAGGCTGGTTTTCTGTTCGGCAGCGGCAAGATCGAGGAACTGGCCGAACGCGTCCACGACAATGAGATCGAGCTGGTTCTGATCGACGGGCCAGTAACTCCGGTTCAGCAGCGCAATCTGGAAAAGGCGTGGAAGGTCAAAATCCTCGACCGGACCGGTTTGATTCTGGAAATATTCAGCGACCGTGCGCGTACCCGTGAAGGTGTGCTGCAAGTTGAGATGGCCGCGCTTAGCTATCAGCGTACGCGACTGGTTCGGGCCTGGACTCACCTGGAACGTCAGCGCGGTGGCCTTGGGTTTGTGGGTGGTCCCGGTGAAACTCAGATCGAGGCCGACCGGCGTGCTATTGATGAACAACTGGTCCGCCTGCGCCGACAATTGCAAAAAGTGGTGAAGACCCGCACCCTACACCGCGCAGCGCGCGCGAAGGTTCCATACCCGATTGTTGCACTTGTTGGCTATACAAACGCCGGGAAATCCACGCTGTTCAACAGCCTAACCGGGGCCGAGGTGATGGCAAAAGACATGCTGTTCGCCACGTTGGACCCAACTATGCGACGGGTTGAGCTGCCGGATGGCCCCGAGGTGATCCTGTCCGATACCGTGGGTTTCATCTCGAACCTGCCCACGGAACTGGTTGCGGCCTTCCGCGCCACGCTGGAAGAGGTTCTGGGGGCTGATCTGGTCGTGCATGTCCGCGATATCAGCCACGAAGAAACCGAGGCACAGGCACGGGATGTTGAGGCGATCCTGAACTCTTTGGGTGTTGAGGACAGTCGCCCCCGGTTGGAGGTTTGGAACAAGATCGATCTGCTGAGCCCGGAAGACCGCGAAGCCGCGCTTGCCCGGGCCGAGCGTGATCCGGCGATCTTTGCCATATCGGCCGTAACGGGCGAAGGTGTTGATCCGCTGCTGTCTGAAATCGCCACGATCCTGCAGGGCGCGCGGCATGAGACTATCCTGAAACTGGGCTTTGCCGATGGTGACAAACGCGCGTGGCTCTATCGTCAGGATGTGGTCAGGTCTGAAGATCAGACCGAAGAGGGGTTCGAGATCACGGTGCTCTGGACTGACAAGCAGGCGTCCCGCTTCGCGGCGTTCTAGGTACCGTCTATCTGGCGCTGGTAATCCTCTGCATCGAACCACCCAAGCGATGATAGCACCTTGTTGTCCTTTGAAAGCTCCCACTCTTCCCAGCCGCGTGTAACGACACGGTTGCCGGTCTCGGCGTGATGGCCTTCGAGGGTCCAGACAAAAATGACATGCCCTCCGGCCCAACGCATCATATCGCAACGCACCTCAAGATCGGGGAATTCTGCATAGAACCCGCGGGCCATTTCGGCGATTTCGGCATGGCCACGCAGGGGCTCACCGCGATTAATGCTGATCTGACCTTCGGGGGCGAAAAAACTGGCGACCAAGTCGGGATCGCCCGAGCTCCAGGCGATGGCATAATCGCGTGCGAGATTGTTTAAGGTGTCTCGAAAGCTGCCCATGCATTTTCCCCCTTCGTGCAATGCGACGGCCAGACGAGTTTAGGCGATAACGAAGGGGTGCGCCACGCGAGGTTCAAAAAGGGGCGGGGATTTGCCGATCAGATCAGCGCGGGTTCAGGACAGTCACACCAACCGCCGCTGCACGGGCAAGCCCGATATCCAGCGACATGGGGATGTATTCTCCGCGCCGCCATAGTTGGGCCTGATCGTCATAATAGCGAGATAGGAAATGGCCTGACTGGCCAGTTGCGGTGATGAAAACCGAACTATCGGGGTCCGCAAAATCGTAGACGCCACGATAACCTGCGCCATGCACATTCTGGAACGGGTCCGGTCCTTCGCCTGACGTGCGCCCGCGCAGCAGTGTGTTATCGCCACCGCTGGTGGATTGGCGAATGTTGACGAAAAACCGCAGCACCGGAACCTGGCCCAGCGCAGGGTGGTCCTGGGTGGCCTGATGCGCATCGCCCCAGCGTAAAGATTCGAGTGCGGGGCCATAGCGTTCGGAAATCCAAATGATCGCGTCATCCAGGGCCAGTCGTGCCATGTCGGTGCAGTTTTCGACGGGAGCGCTCTGAACCACGTCGCACCAGACCGAGGCACCGTCGATATCGCGATACACCCGTTCGATAAACAGCGGCTCGACATGCTTGTATTCGGCAGCCAGCGGACCAAGTTCGTCCGAGATCAGGCGGATTTGCAGCGCGCGCAACCATGCGGCGTAGATCAAGGGTTCCGGCAGATGCTCGTTCATCTCACCGTTCCAGTTGGCCAGCAGATCCAGCGCGATCTGACGCTGCCGTTCGGGCGTGCCATCGGGTGCCGACTCACCGGTAAACCAGAGGTCGGCGCCGATCAGAGGAAGCAGTGATCGCGCTGTAAAGCTAACCGTGTCCAACTGCGCTTCGATAAAACTGTCACGCGTATGTACCTCGCGCGATTGCATCAGGCGTTCCCAGCGATTGACCCGCTGGGTGTCGCCCCACTCGTACGACACATGGCGCGGGAAGGGCCGGTCGATAATCTTGTTGTTGGTGTTACCCAGAACTCCGCCGACCGGGGCCACGAATTCAGGATTGTCTGAATAGGGCAGGCGGCCCTGCCAACGGTTCCGTTCCAGCCAGCCGGGGGTGGGAATACGGCCTCGGCTTTGATTGTTCAGATCGCGCCGGGGCATAGCGCCGACCAGTTTCATGCCGATCGTGTCTTTATCGACAAGCGACAAGTTTTGCGAAGGGGCAATATAGTCCTCGGCCGCGTCGATGGCGTCTCGAACTGAATCGGCATTCATCAGCGCCAAAGAGGCGCTCATGGATGTATCGCGGGGGCTTAGCGCGCTCCACGACAGAGACGCGACATGGCCCGGTGGTGTGATGGTTTCCAGATCATAATGCGTGCCCGGCAGAACCGGGCCATTCTCGGTCCAGCGCAGGGTCAGGGTAATTGGGGCGGCGTCTTTGATCTCGATAATCGAAGGGCGGGTCTGAAAGCGTTTGTAGCCGTCTGGGGTAAGGTATTCTTCGCGATTTTCGGGGTTCAGTTGTTCGATGTGAACGTCCTGATCGTCCAGATAGGAGGAGGTAAGGCCCCAGCCCAAGCGCTCACTCCGTCCGGCTGAGATTGCCGGTACGCCTGGAACGGTTGCACCGATAACGCCGCCTTTGGCCAGTTCCAGCCGCGCCAGATACCAGATACCCGGGGCGGTGAGGCCCAGATGCGGATCGTTTGCCAGCAACGTGCCACCGCTGGCCGAGCGGGACGGCGCGGCGGTCCACGCGTTTGACGCACCTGCCAGCCCGCGCTGCGGGAAAGGCGACAGCGGCGTGTCGGGCATCGGGGTGCCTTGGGCATAGCGCGGAAGGTCTGGAAACAGATCAGCATACTCGGGCAGCGCGGCAATACCGGGACCGGGGACGTCGGGCAGAATGTCGGCCAGCCGTGCGGGATTATCCAGCATCAGCGATGTGCGTGCGCGCAACACTTCATCAGCAAGATGGCCGGAAAGCTGCAGGCTCATCAGCTTGATAATCGCTACGCTGTCGCCCGGCTGCCATGGGGGAACGGGGGCGTTGAACAGGAACATCTCGGGGGCGCCACGTCCAAGCGCCTGTTCGTTGATCTCGGTAAGCCGGGCGTTGATCCCTGCGGAATAAGCGCGAAGCGCGGCCTTGGTATAGTCGTCCTGAAACTCGACTGACCGATGGGCGAGTCCGTAAAGATCGAAACGGCGAAGTAATTTGTCGATGGCTACCGTGCGCTGGCCGAACACTTCGGACAAGCGGCCCTGTGCGGTCCGACGCAGGATGGTCATCTGCCACAGCCTGTCTTGTGCATGGGCATAGCCCAGACCAAAGAACACGTCCGGGTCGGACTGGCCCAGTATATGCGGCACATTTGCAGTGTCGCGAACGATCTCGACAGGGGCAGTTATTCCTTCAACTTCAAGGGTTTGATTGTATTCAGGCAGGGATTGGCTGGCCAGAAAGTAGACCAACCCCACAGCAGCGATTGCCAGCAGGATCAGGCCTGTCGTAAGTCTCACCAGCCAGCGAAAAACCAGGCCCATTTGTCCCCCGAGAATTCTATGCGGTCATTTGCGCCAAGGTTACTGGAACCTCCGCCCGACCGAAAGAGGAATGCCACTGGAATTTGTGGAAAACCGCGAAAACTCGGAGCCCCGCCACAAGATGTAGCGGGGCTCGTCAGAGGGGGGAGGGTGGTATCTTGAGTCTTAGGGGATGATGCGCGTATATTTGGTGCCTTCGACCGTCGCGCCGAACTTCAGACCCGCTTGTCCAAAGACTGCGGCCAGCACGGGTTTGCGCAACTGAGTGGTGTCGGTCGATAAGGATTCTCCGGTCGCGTCGACGACGTATCCGATATCTGCACCGGCCGTCCAACCGCTGGAGCGGCGGAAATCGTTCAATGCCTCTTCGGTCATAAAGAACAGAACATGCGCATATTGCTGTGCGCCGATCTGCAGACCCGCAGTACCGGAGATGGCGGAATAATAGTCGACCGTCGCGCCCTGAATACGCAGTGCACCCTGACCATAGGCGCCACCAAAGATAAATCCGGCATCTGTAATCAGTGGCATGACCAACATTCCGTTGGCCTTGTTGGCAATCTCAACGGTGTTGGGATACTTGCTGTACATCTCGTTCAGTGTCGCGTCGACACGCGCGTCGAGTGTGACGGCGTTGGAGTTGCCAACGCCGTTGCCGCAAGCGGCGGTCAGCGTCAGTCCGGCCATGCCAAAAGCAAAACCGCGACGGCTAAGTCGGGGGGAGTTTGAACTGCTCATGTTTCTCTGTCTCTGTGTATGTGCCTGATATGTCGGGTGTTCCCGATCTTGTCTGCAAGAATACGCCGATTGCACCGGCCTGTCACGGGAAAGCTGTGCTGCGCACGCAGCAAATCGGCGAAAAATTGCGACAATCTGAGGTGTTAGCCCTGCAGGATGCGCGCGGCTTCGGGTGCAAAATAGGTCAGGATGCCGTCACAGCCTGCGCGCTTGAAGGCCAGCAGGCTTTCCAGCATCACCTTTTCGCCGTCGATCCAACCGTTTTGTGCAGCGGCTTGGATCATCGCGTATTCGCCAGACACCTGATAGGCATAGGTCGGCGCACCGAAGCTGTCTTTGACCCGTCGGCAGATATCCAAGTATGGCATCCCCGGTTTGATCATGACCATATCTGCACCCTCGGTCAGATCACGCTCGATCAGACGCAGGGCCTCGTCCGAGTTGGCAGGGTCCATCTGATAGGTCTTCTTGTCACCGGTCAGAGCGCCCGATGCCCCAACGGCGTCGCGGAAAGGGCCGTAGAAAGCGCTGGCATATTTGGCGGCATAACTCAGGATCATGACATTCTGGTGACCCGCCGACTCAAGTGCGCTGCGCATGGCGCCGATACGGCCATCCATCATGTCGGACGGGCCGATGATGTCAGCTCCGGCTTGGGCCTGCGCCAGCGTCATTTTCACCAGCGCCTCAACAGTCTGGTCATTCACAATCTCGCCATCGACCACATAGCCGTCATGGCCGTTGATGTTGTAGGGGTCCAGGGCCACATCCGTCATCACCGCGATTTCGGGCGCAGCGGTCTTGATCGCACGAATGGCGCGGTTGGACAGGTTGTCGGGGTTCCAGGCCTCGGCACAATCCTCGGTTTTCAGGCTCGGATCGGTGTATGGGAAAATACATATTGCAGGAATGCCAAGGGCTTGCGCTTCAACCGCGGCTTTGGCGATCAGGTCGACCGAGCGTCGCACGACCCCGGGCATCGACGGGACGGGTTCTTCGATATTTTCACCGTCGCGCACAAAAATAGGCCAGATAAAGTCATTCACGGTCAAGGTGTTCTCGCGCACCAGACCCCGGATCGCCTCGGATTGGCGGGCCCGGCGGAAACGGGTCCGGGGATATGGGGCGATAGTCGGTTTCATGGCGCACTCTCCTTGAACAATTGCGCATTGGGTGGCATGAATTCCCGGTGGTCTCAAGGGTAACAATGGACGCATCGCTGCGATGACGGTCCCTGCGGACGTTGAACAAAGGGCAGACGCTTGGACATTTACTCGTCGATTTTCGAACTCATCGATATGCGGAGCTTCTCAAATCTGTGGTATTGGATCGGCTTGGCCGCCCTTTGGTCATCTGCAAGCCATTGGACCATGGGAGTGCCCTATGATCTGGTGTTGCGCGCCCGTCGTGTGGGTGGTCAAGCGGAACAGGACCTTTTGGATATCGCGCGGATCAACTCGAACAGAGTGTTGTACATCGTTGAAGCCTCGGGTCTGGTATTGATGGCAATTTGCTGTTTTGTTTTGACTGGCCTTGCGACGTTGGGTTTCTTCTACGACGTGGAATTTGCACAGGCCGTATTCCTCCTTCTGCTCCCGATGTGTTTTGTAATGATGATCAGTATTGCGGCAGCGCGTCGATTACAGACTCAAGAAGCGACCGTAGAAAATGTTTCCAAAACGCTGACGCGAAGTCGAACCTTTACTCAGATCATCGGTATGTTCTCGATCTTGATCACTGCGTTCTGGGGAATGTATCAGAACATTTCGATTGGTGTCCTGGGTTAGTAGTCCCTGAAAGGCAAGGTAATGACGGCTCCGAACCACGTAACAGTCGGCGGCGGCCCCGAGGGGTTTGATGCACAGCTTGTGCTGAATGAGATCACGCGCTCGGGCGGTCCAGTCTGTCATATCGCCCGCGATGACAAACGGATGGAGGCGATGCGGGCAGCGTTGGCATTCTTTGCCCCGGACATGCCCGTATTTGTATTCCCCGGATGGGACTGCTTGCCCTATGATCGGGTGTCGCCCAACGCCGACATTTCTGCTGCCCGCGTGGCAACATTGGCTGCTTTGGTGCATCAGATTCCGCAGCGGTTCGTGCTGCTTACCACGCTCAATGCCGCGACCCAACGGGTACCCGCGCGTGCAGTGTTGCGAGAGGCCGCATTCACCGCTCGCGTAGATCAGCGCATAGACGAAGATGCCCTTCGCAACTTTCTGGTGCGGATGGGCTTTACCCAAAGCCCCACGGTGATGGAGCCCGGAGACTACGCTATCCGAGGCGGTATCATCGACATCTTCCCACCCGGTGAGAGCGGTCCCGTGCGGCTGGACTTGTTCGGGGATGTTCTGGATGGTGCACGCCGGTTTGATCCTGTCTCGCAGCGAACGACTGAAAAACTTGATGTGGTCGAGCTTGCCCCGGTGTCCGAGGTCATACTGGACGAAGCCGCCATCACCCGATTCCGTCAGAACTATCGCATCGAATTCGGCGCCGCGGGTACGGATGATCCCTTATACGAAGCTGTCAGCGCAGGTCGCAAGCATCAGGGGATCGAGCATTGGTTGCCGTTTTTCCATGAAAAACTGGAAACGCTGTTCGACTATCTTCCAGGGGCCTCAATCTCGCTTGACGATCAGGTCACGCCTGCTCGGCTGGCGCGCTGGGATACGATTGCGGATCAGTATGAGACGCGAAAGCTCGCTTTGGAAAACCACTCGCGCATGGATACGGTTTATAAACCGACGCCTCCCGGTCTGCTCTATATGGACGATGCTGCATGGGCAGATGCAGTGGGCGATCGTCGCGTTTTGCAGTTCAGCCCGCTGCCGCAGGCGAGTGGTCCGGGCGTGATCGATGCAGGCGGACGGATCGGGCGCAACTTTGTACCCGAACGTCAGCAGGAAAGCATCAGCCTGTTTGGCGCTCTGGCGGCGCATATCACCGAAAAGATGGACAAGGGGCCGGTCCTCATTGCCTCTTACTCCGAAGGCGCTCGTGAACGACTGACCGGCTTGATCGAAGATGAAGGCCTGGCCGAGGCAATCCCGGTGACCGACGGAACCCGGGTTGGAAAGCGCGGCCTGCATCTTGCGGTTTGGGCATTGGAACACGGGTTTGAAGCGCCCAATCTGACCGTGATCTCGGAACAGGACGTTCTGGGCGACCGTCTGATCCGCCAACCCAAGAAACGCCGCAAGGCCGAGAACTTCCTGACTGAAACGCAGTCGCTATCGCCCGGTGATCTGGTGGTGCATGTTGACCACGGGATCGGGCGGTATCAGGGGATGGAGGTCGTTACGGCTGCTGGGGCCGCCCATGAATGCCTGCTGCTGGAATATGCTGAACAGTCCAAACTCTACCTGCCGGTCGAAAACATCGAACTGCTTTCGAAATATGGCCATGACGAAGGGCTGCTTGATCGCTTGGGTGGTGGCGCTTGGCAGGCCAAGAAGGCCAAGCTGAAAGAGCGCATCCGCGAAATGGCGGACAAGCTGATCCGCATCGCCGCCGAACGAGCCCTGCGGAAAGCTCCTGTCATGGACCCACCGCCGCATGCATGGGAAGAGTTCAGCGCGCGTTTCCCATATCAGGAGACCGACGATCAGTTGCGCGCGATTTCCGAGGTGATGGAAGACATGCATTCCGGCGCGCCGATGGATCGTCTGATCTGTGGCGATGTAGGCTTTGGCAAGACCGAGGTCGCCATGCGCGCAGCCTTTGTCGCCGCGATGTCGGGCGTACAGGTTGCCATTGTGGCACCGACCACGTTGCTCGCGCGGCAACACGCGGCGTCCTTCAAGGATCGCTTCCGGGGTTTCCCACTTGAAGTCCGACAACTGTCGCGCTTTGTCTCGGCCAAAGAGGCGCAGCAAACCCGCGATGGGTTGGCGCGAGGCACGGTGGATATCGTGATCGGCACCCATGCGCTGTTGGCCAAAGGGATACGGTTCAATAATCTGGGTCTGCTGATCATCGACGAGGAACAGCATTTCGGCGTGGGCCACAAGGAACGGCTGAAACAGCTGCGCTCGGACGTGCACGTCCTGACCCTGACAGCGACACCGATCCCACGAACTCTGCAACTGTCCCTAACAGGCGTGCGTGATCTGTCGATCATAGGCACGCCCCCCATCGACCGGCTTGCGATCCGCACCTATGTTAGCGAATTCGACGCGGTAACAATCCGTGAGGCGCTGCTGCGCGAGCATTATCGTGGCGGGCAGAGCTTCTATGTGGTGCCGCGCATCTCTGACCTGCCTGAGATCGAGGAATTCCTGAAAGAGCAGTTGCCTGAGTTGTCCTACGTGGTCGCACACGGGCAGATGGCTGCGGGTGAGCTTGATGACCGCATGAACGCGTTTTACGACGGTAAATACGACGTTCTGCTGGCCACGACGATCGTAGAAAGCGGGCTGGATATCCCGACTGCCAACACGATGGTCGTGCATCGGGCGGATATGTTTGGCCTAGCGCAGCTCTATCAGATCCGGGGGCGGGTGGGGCGCTCAAAAACCCGCGCCTATGCCTATCTGACCACCAAACCGCGCCAGCGCCTGACGGCGACGGCTGAGAAACGGCTGCGGGTTCTGGGCTCGCTGGATACGCTCGGGGCCGGGTTCACACTGGCATCGCAAGATCTCGACATTCGTGGTGCGGGCAACCTGCTGGGTGAGGAACAGTCCGGCCAGATGCGTGATGTGGGCTACGAACTCTACCAATCGATGCTGGAAGAGGCGATTGCCAAGATCAAAGCCGGCGAGATGGAGGGGCTATCGGATGCCGATGACCAATGGGCGCCGCAGATCAATCTGGGTGTCCCGGTTCTGATCCCCGAGGATTATGTGCCCGATCTGGACGTGCGTCTGGGCCTCTACCGCCGCCTGTCGTCACTGTCGACGAAAGTGGAACTGGAAGGATTCGCTGCCGAGTTGATCGACCGCTTCGGCAGCCTGCCGAAAGAGGTGAATACCCTGATGCTTGTCGTGCGCATTAAGGCGATGTGCAAACGTGCCGGGATCGCCAAGCTGGACGGCGGGCCAAAGGGCGCAACGATACAGTTCCACAATGATAAGTTCGCCTCACCCGAGGGGTTGGTCGAGTTCATTCAGAACCAACGCGGGCTGGCCAAGGTCAAGGACAACAAGATCGTTGTGCGGCGCGACTGGAAGAAGGACAGCGACAAGATCAAAGGTGCGTTTGCCATCGCCCGTGATCTGGCCGAAAAGGTCGTGGCTGTGAAGAAAAAGGCGAAAGCCTAGTCCCCCGTCACAAAAGTGCAGATTTGCCAGTCGCCCGTATCGGATTTAACAAACGCAGCGCGGTAGCCAACCATCGATGTCAGAAAATCGCTGAGTAAGTAGCCCGATGTCCCATCGGTTAGTCTGATTTTCTGGTATTCCCCATCAGGTTGATAGTCAGGGACGATCACGATTTCATGACTGATCAGCGCGAGGATGGGCGCGCCACGAGACGGTGCCTGACGCAGTGTGATGCTTTCGCCCGAAACATAGAAGGCGGTGAAAGGGTCTACTGTAGCGGGAAGAATGATCCGCCAATAGTGCGGCATCCAGAATTCACCCTGATCGTCAAAATATCCCGGTTGGGAAACTGTTTGCTGCAATTGCGACCAGTAAAAATCACGTAGCTCCGCAGCCTCGTCCTGAAATTCTTCACCAAGCGTTTCCGGAGGCACAGTCAAGTTGGTGCGAAACTCTTCCGGTCCACCTGCTGTGCCGTGACTGAGATAGATGTCGGGACAAGCGGCGGCGACAACTGCATCGGTATCGCGTGCCTCGATTTTCGCCAGCAAGTCAGCTCGGAATGCGACCAGTGATGGATTTTGACCTGCCTCGTCGATAGGTGGAAAGGTCTGGCGCTGTGCCAGCGCTGGACTGGCAAGCAGCAAGCCTGCCACCAAAAGGAATAGCTTCATTCCGCAGCCCTCATGGCGGCTTGGGCACAGAAGCACGACGCGCCGACGGTGCGGTCCGCGCGCGCCAAGGCAAGATCAAGGCGTTGCTTGATTTGGCGGATTTCTACTGTCTCGCCGCGTGCTTTCAGGCAATCATGCAAACCCTTCAAACTCCAGACATTGTCAGGGTGGATCGAGGCGCGGCTGAGCGTGCCACCCAAGCCTAGATCTTCACGATAGACTGCCTCGGCCTCGTTCACATGCCCTTGTTCGCACAACAACGCACCAAGCGCATGGCGTGTTGGTTGCATCCAACCCCATGGCTCGTCATAGGGCAGCGTGTCATCCAACTCGACCGAGCGGCGTAGATGTGCATAGGCAATCTCGTAGTTGCCTTTGCGATACTCGATTTCTCCGCGCAGCATTTCCGCTGCGATCTCCAGAAGGTCGATGACCCGATTGTTGTGCAGGCGGCGGGTCTCGGGCACGCAGGTTTTTGCGGCAAGGAACAACTGCTCTTCGGCCTCGGCTTGCGCCACCTCATCAGTGGCCGCATGGGCGATGGCGCGAGCATAATGTGTTGTTGCTGTCAAAGTGCGATAAAGGTCAGGGTCGTCTGGCAAATTCAGTGCCTTGGCCTCTTCCCAGCGGCCAAAGCGGATCAGGATATGCGGGCCCATGGACATGTAGCTTTCAAAATAATCCGCCATGGGCGGGCTTTCGATCCGAAGCATATCTTCGGGGGTGGTATCCCACAGGCCCTGATTGGCACGCAGGGCTGGTTCCATCTGACCGAGAAACAGAGCGCCATAGATGGTGAAGTGATAGTTGTGCTGACGATAGCCGGTATAAATGTTGAACGCGCCTTCACGCTCATAATATTTCAGATCGGCCTCGGTAGCCTTTTCGTTCCAGTAGGCAACGTTGTGATAGTGGCCGCACAGCACGTCGATATGGGTCGGCATATGCACCAGGTGACCGGCATCGGGTACGAGTGTACGCAGGATGTCTCCGGCCTGCAGCGCCTTTTCTGGCGTCGGCGACATCTCCATCAGGTGCACATATAGGTGAAGTAGACCGGGATGAGACATCGACGCCGGGTCATTGACCAAAGCGCTCTCCAAAGCGTCTTGCGCTTCAAGGGTCGCGGCACCCTCGGCCGGTTGGCCCGTTTTCAGGTCCCACATCTTCCACGGGGTGAGGTTCATCAGCGCCTCAACATGGATCGTGCGCAGGTCCAGATCATCAGGCTGTTCGGCAAATGCGGCGCGCATGGCATCCGCATAGTCATAGTCCCACTGGTGCATGTTTTCGATGGGGTCACGCTGAGGGTATCGGGCGGGTAGGGCGCGGATCAATGCTTGCTCAACCGCTGTGCACCCGTTGAGCAGCGACAGCGCCTTCTGTGTTGCATCATAGGCGATGGCCAGTGATTTGGCCCGGCCCTGATCGTCCCGCAATTCCCACGGCAGGTTATAGTTTGGGCCTGCTGCATAGGCGACGCCCCAATGGGCCATGGCGCAATCCGGGTCAATCTCGGCAGCTTTCTGAAAGCACGTGACCGCTTCGTCGTGGTTGTAGCCATACGTCCAGACCAATCCGCGATCGAACCAAAGCTGTGCTTCGGGTGATGCTGTGGTGACGGCACAGGAATACGTGCCCAGATCATAATAGTCGCTCATGGCGCCCCCTCCCCACGATTTGCGGGAAGGTTAGCGTGTTTCAGCGGCTCTGCACAGATCAGGCGGGCAGTCTGTTTTCGATCCGGCCCATATGTAGCATCAGGCCGAAGCCAAGGATGCACATCGTTAGCACGCCGGTCGTCAGCGGTGTGATCGACCCGTCAAATAACAGCCCAATAGGGGCCGCGATGGCAGCCGCCAGAATTGTGGCGATCGAGCCAATGACCGAGGCAGCCATTCCCGCGATATGACCCATAGGTTCCATGGCAATGGCGTTCAGGTTGCCCATGGTTACACCGGCCATAAAGAAGATCGAGGTCTGCCACGCCACAAAAACAGCAAAGGATGCGCCCGGTGAAAGTGGTGTCATGTTCAGGATGATGACGGCGCTTGTGATCAGAATCTGCGCGCCCAAGGCCCAGGTCACCATACGGCGCATCCCGACGCGTACGACCACGGCGGCGTTCAAAAGGCTGGCCGAACCCGAGATCAGCGCCACGAAGGCGAACCAGAAGGGAAAGCTGTCTGCCCGATCATGGATGACGTCAAAAACCGGCTGAACCATCGTTAGCATGGTGAACAGCAACCCCATGCAAAGGGTCTGCACCAGGATCGAGAGGCGTACGGTGGGGTGTGCGAACATCTCATGCACTGCCGCAATCATCAGGGGCAGGCGGAAGGGGCGCCGGTTTTCGGGCGCCAGAGATTCAGGCAGGCGCGTGGCCATCCAGATCACGATGATCGTGGCGAATATGATGAAGGACACAAAGATGCCGCGCCAGCCGACCAGTGCAATAACGCCTGCGCCTAGCAGCGGTGCCACGGCGGGGACCAGAGTAAAGATCATCATCGCAATCGAGATGATGCGCGCCATCTCGCGCCCTGAAAACAAGTCGCGAATGATCGCCATAGCCACAACGCGCGGCCCGGCCGCCCCGAGGCCCTGCGCGATGCGCGCAGCCAGCACCAGTTCAAGCGATGAGCTCGACCACGCAACAGCGCAGGCCAGTATATAGAGAGCGGCACCACCATAAATCACCGGCTTGCGCCCGACCGCATCGGAAATTGGCCCGGTAAAGAATGTGCCGATCCCCATGCCCAGCACAAAAGAGGTCAGGATCAACTGTGCTTTGTTCAGATCGTAGGGGCTGAGCTCTGCGCCGATCTCGGGCAGGGCTGGCAGCATTGAATCGATCGAAAAGGCTATCGTGGCGAACATCATCGCGATCAACGCAATGAATTCGCCCCGGGACATGCGGTCGGCCATGGGGAACTCCTTCCCGAATGCGCTATCACGGCGTTTCGGGTTGGACTAGATCAGAAATGCACAGGGGTATGTGCTATTCTGCAGGGGAAGCCTCAATCTGAGACATGATCTCAGCGATCACTTTTGCCCACAATTCAGGAGGTTGCGCGCCCGGAACAGCGTGCTGGTTTGCAACGATATATGTGGGAACAGAATTTACGCCCATTTCGCGTGAATGGCTGTCGCGGTTACGGATATCCTCGCGGTCGGCGTCTGACTGCAGCAGTTTCAGTACGACCGCTGCGTCCATGCCGACGCTGTCGGCGACATCAGCCAACACCTCATGATCACCAATATCACGCGCCTCGACGAAGTAAGCATTAAAGAGTGCATCGACCACGGATTCCTGCTTGCCCTCAATCCCCGCCCAGTGGATCAGGCGGTGGGCATCCAGCGTGTTGGGCGTGCGTTTCATGCCTTCGAAATCGATATTCAAACCTGCGTTTTCGGCATGTTCGACAACGGGAGCGTATGCGCGAACTGCTCCGTCCTTGCCGCCGAACTTCCGTTCAAGGTATTCGCGCCGATCCATGCCCTCGTCGGGCATATCGGGGTTCAGTTGAAAGGGGTGCCACTCGATCACAAAGGGGTGGTCTGGCACTTCGGCCAGCGCCTTGTCCAGATGGGTCTTGCCGATATAGCACCAGGGGCAAATCGGATCGGACATGATGTCGAGCTTTACAGTGTGTGTCATTCGGACGTCGCCTTGAAATAGGCCGGCAGGGCGCGGCGCAGAAGTTTGCCGTTGCCTCCGGTGGGTAAGGCGGGCAGATGGACAAAGGCACGCGGCTGTTTGTAGCGCGCCAACTTGTCAGACACATAGGCGTGCAGGTCCGCCGCGTCCAGTTCTTCGGGGCCAGTGTAGAAGGCAACGATGATCGAACTGTCCTGTTTTACCTCAACCGTAGCCGCCCCGACCTGGGTGATCTCGGGATGGGTGGATAAGGCCGCCTCGACTTCGACCGGGGAAACGCGATATCCGCCCGCATTCATCATGTCGTCATCTCGACCCAGATAGGTGATTTGCCCATCAACCGCCATCGCGCCTTGATCACCGGTCAGGAACCAATCCCCCTGCATCCGAGCAGCGGCCTCGTCGGGGGCATTCAGATAGGTCAGCATCAGGCCCGGATCTTCGCGATGTACGGCTATTGTACCTTCCTGACCTTGTGGCACAGGGCCATCCGGCCCGAGGATGGCAATCCGACGCCCGGGCTGCGGCTGCCCCAACGCTGTGCCGCGTGCCGGGTGGCTTGGGCTGGATGAGATGAAGGTCGAGCATTCGGACATGCCGTAAGCCTCATAAAGCTCGGTGCCGGTGAACTGCACCCATTTTTCATGCAGGTGTCGCGACAGCTTTTCCCCGGCGCAAAGGCCGTGGCGCAGATCGGGAAGGCCGGGCTGCGTGTCACTTTGCATCATCTTCCGAAAGACCCCCGGTGCGGCTGCAAAGATGGTGGCACGATGTTGTTTCAACAGGGCAGGCAGATCGCGTATGTCTGTCCCGGGTTCAGGGATCAGAGCCGTTGCACCAATGGCCCAAGGGTCCATCAAGCCGGTGCCCAGCGTGTAGGTCCAATTGAATGCCCCCGCATGGCACAGCCGGTCCGAGGATTTCAGGCCATACCAGCCGTCGACCATCATCTGCCGAGCCCAGATGGCGCGGTGTGCATGCGCAACCGCACGGGGTTTGCCCGAAGTACCCGAAGTGTAGACCACGTAGGCAAGCCGCTCGGGATCACCCATGGCAAAACTTGCAGGCGGCAGTGATCGCATCCGGGCCAGTTCAGGCAGCATGATCTGATCCGGGTGCGCCGCGCAGGCGACCTGGGGATCTCGCAAAATGGCGGCGGGTTTCAGATCGTCGACGATCTTTGCGGTCTCTTGCTCGGTCAGTTGTGATGAGGTGGGCACGGGGACCAGCCCCACGGCGATTGCGCCCAGATAGGCGATCGGAAAATCGACGGTATTGCCCAATCGCATGAGAACAATGTCTTGGGCGCGAAGGCCGCTCTGCAGCAATCCTGAACCGGTGCCCATTATCGCCGAATGCAGATCGCCATAGGTCCAGTCTGTTGCACCATCCGATCCCAGCACCGAAAGTGCGGTCTTCTCAGCTGAACTTTTCGCATGGCGCAGCACATGCGCGGCAAGATTGAATGGGCGCGGGCAGGGCGTAGGCGGCCCCTGATCAAAGATCGACAACATGAGAACTGGCTATCCCCGTGCGAGGCGCGTTGCAAGCAGGGCATGCTCGCCCTATAGAAAGACCCATGGCCACCAATGATCATAAATCTATCGTCAGAATTGCCCGCGACAATGGTGTCAACACCGAGTTGGAGCCGGTCGATCTGGGCGCGCGCGTGCGCGAACTGCGTAAAGCCCGCAACTGGACGCTGGAACAGGCGGCGAGTCAGGCGGGTCTGGCTCGGTCGACACTCAGCAAGATCGAAAATGGTCAGATGTCTCCGACCTATGATGCTTTGAAAAAGCTGGCGACCGGATTGGAGATTTCGGTGCCTCAGCTTTTTACGCCGCCACAACGCGATCAGGTGATCGGTCGAATGGCAGTGACCAAGATGGGCGGGGGTGCGGCCCATGCGACCACCACCTACGAACATGAGTTGCTGGCAGAAACGCTGACCAAAAAGCAGATGCTGCCCTATCGCGCCCGTGTACGTGCACGCTCGATGGAAGAATTTGACGGCTGGGTGCGTCACGATGGTGAGGAATTTCTGTATGTTCTGACCGGAGTGGTGCGGTTGTTTACCGAGTTCTATGAGCCGGTCGAAATGCGCCGCGGCGACAGCGCTTATTACGACGGCAGCATGGGGCATAACGTCATTTCGGTCAGTGATGAGGATGCGACGATCCTGTGGGTGACGTCACTTGCTTAGGGCTTGGGCCGCTTCGCGGTTCAATGCTTCGGTGAACAGGAAATCCTCAAGCTCTTCGCGCGCCTCGTTTACGGTCAGGTGGTGACGCTCGGCCAGGTAAGCTTCGAACTGTTTGCGATCTTCGCCAACGCGCGCCATATCCCTATCGCGCAGGTTCGGAAACCTACGTTTTGCACGCGCATATGACGCGTCCCAGTCTTGCGTCAGATCAGCCCAGTTTAGCATCTGCGAGCCTTCCTTAGTTGGTGTTTCAGGATTGCTCTCCCCCAAGACAGCCTACGGAGCGCCGTGCGTTGCTGCAGACATGACAAAATGTCGCAGCCGGAGTCGGGAGATAAGATGCAAAAAACCCGCTGCGGAGATACCGCAACGGGCCCACGGACCTGCTGTAAAGTGAGTGGCGGCCGGTCCGTTATTCTGCTGGTTCGAATAACCAGTTCAGTATTTTGTGTCCGATAAATACAGCAATTAACTGCATAATTATGAACATCGGAATGTGCGCAGGGTATATCCCTGCAAAGGTATCCGTAAAGCCCCTTGCGATTGTAACGGCCGGATTAGCAAAACTTGTGGAAGACGTATACCAGTAGGCGCCGGTAATATAGAGGCCCACAAGGGCTGGTACCGTGTCCGGCTTGTGCCGAATTCCGCCGAAAATCACAAACAGCAAACCCAAAGTGGCGACAATTTCCGAAAACCACTGATGTGCCCCGGTACGATGCATCGTTTCCGAAGTTTGCAGAATCGGCAGGTCAAACATGTAATGGCTGGCCCAGACCCCCGCGATACCTCCGGCAATCTGAACAAGCATGTAAGGGGTGACCGCACGCCAGGGATGTTCACCGCGCAGCGCAAAGGCCAATGTCACTGCAGGGTTGAAGTGAGCGCCCGAGACAGGGCCGAGCGTAGTGATGATAGCGTAAAGGATGCAGCCGGTCGCAATTGCATTGGCCAGCAACGCCAGCGCGATGTTCCCCTCGGACAAGGTTTGCGCCATGATGCCTGATCCGACAACGCCGATCAGCAGGAAGGCGGTTCCGAGGAATTCGGCAAAGTATTGGCGGGCGCTCACAGCAGGGCTCCTATACGTTTGAGATGGGCCGAGAGTTCAACGCTGTCCATGGTTTCAATGGGCAGCTCCAGAAGTGCCTCGGCGCGGCGCCCAAGAATGTCATATGCGGTCCTAAAGGCGGTTTCCCAGTCTGACTGAGACGCGGCGGCTGGGTCCTCGACACCCCAATGCGCGCGTACGGGGGCGCCGGGCCAGACGGGACATGTCTCTTCGGCGGCTGAGCCGCAAACCGTGATCACTATGTCCATTTCCGGAGCATTTTCTGCTGCAAACTCATCCCAGCTTTTAGAGCGGGCATCGCGGATGTCATGGCCTTCGGCACCAAGCAGCGTCAAGGATTGCGGATGCACCTTCCCGGTCGGGTTGGAGCCTGCTGAATAGGCGCGTACACGCCCTTCGCCGGTGTGATTGAAGAGCGACTCCAGCAGAATCGACCGAGCCGAGTTGCCGGTGCATAGAACCAGTATGTTCATGGGGGTATCCTTGGATTGATCGAGGACTACTCGGCCATTCGGCCGATATCATCCACCTTGTGCTGTAGTGAGATGCGGTCGAGCGTTTCGAACGGGAGGCTGGCAAAGGTGGTGATACGGTTGCGCAGCAATCCGTAGGACTGCTGGAATGCCAGCTGCTTTTGCGCGTCGGTTCCTTCAACTTTGACCGGATCGGGCAGACCCCAATGCGCGCTTATCGGTTGTCCTGGCCAAGCGGGGCAGGCCTCGTTCGCTGCGTGGTCGCAGACGGTAAAGACAAAATCCATCTTTGGGGCATCAGCAGCGGCAAATTCTTCCAGTGATTTTGAGCGGAGCGAGGTCGTGTCGTAGTCTTTTTGCTTCAAGAGTTCCAAAACGATTGAATTTGGTCCGTCCGATGGTGCCGTTCCTGCCGAATAAGCGCGAAACAAGCCGTTACCTTCATTGTTCAGGATGGCTTCCGCCATGATCGAACGGGCCGAATTTCCGGTGCAGAGGAAAAGCGCATTCATTACGCGGTCAGGGGACGCCATAACGGGGTCATCCGAGGGTTGCATGCACAAATCAGGACGATTTTGACAGCAACCGCCCAGCAACTCATCAAACAGCCCGCGCACCGCTGGTAAGTTGGCGGCATATTGCAATGATGTCCCGCTGCGCGACTGCTGGATCAGCCCGGCGGATTTCAATGCATTCAGGTAGGTTGACGCAGTATTGGGTTTCAGCGCTAAAGCCTCGGCAATCTGACCCGCAGCAACGGAATCTGGATAGCGACGCATCAACAGCCGGAACAGATCCAGCCGCTTGGGATGTGCGAGTGCGTTCAGCCTGTCATGAATCTCTATTTCCATAATTCATGAAATATGGAAATAGAAAGGACTCGTCAATCCTGAAACCACCAGACCTGTGGCATATATTCTGGCCCATCGCCATAAATTGGCAGAGTGTCGGGTTGTTTCAGCTCTTTGACATGGGCGATACGGCCGACATCAAAGCTCCAGATAGGAATAACATAGCGACCCGCTGTCAGAACACGATCCAGCGCGCGCGTTGCCGCAACAAAATCCTCGTGGCTTTCCGAGGCCAGCATCGCGTCGATCAGCCCGTCCACGGCGGGCGAGGTCAGACCCATGACATTCCGCGTCCCGGGAGCGTTGGCGTTTTCGCTGCCCCAATACAGGCGTTGTTCGTTGCCTGGCGAGAGCGACAGCGCACGACGGAACGGGGTCATGTCAAAATCTTGCGCATCGATGCGTGAAGTATATTGCGCGTCATCTACTTTCTCGACTGTCAACTGGATACCCAGGCGTTCGAGGGCGCGGGCGTAGATTTCCGCGATCACGCCGACATCCTGGACCACGTTCAGGCTGCCCTGGCTGATGACCAGATCAATCACAAACGGCTCACCGCTGGCGTTGCGAAGCTGGCCGTCCTGAATGGTCCATCCGGCCTCTTCCAGCAGTTTAAGCGCTTTGCGGATATTTCGGCGGTTGCGTTCGGTTCCATCGCTTTGAGGCAATTCATATCCATCCAGCGTGCCCGGTGCCAACTCGGCGGCGTAAGGTTGAAGCAATTCCTCGACACGACCAGTGGCCGGTCCGGGTTGCATCCCCAATTCCGAACCCGAGAAATATGAGATGATCCTGGGCTGCGCCCCGCCTGTAATGGTGTCGTTGATGAACTCGAAGTTGAAGGCCAGCGTTAGTGCCTCGCGTACGCGCCAGTCATCGAATGGGGCCTTGCGTGTGTTCATGACAAAGCCGGTCATGCCTGACGGCTTTTGATGGGGAATTTCCGTCTTCACAATATCACCGCGCTGAACCGCTGGGAAGTTGTACTGCGTGTTCCATTTATCCGCGTTGAATTCACGAACGGCCGAAAGCTCACCAGCTTTGAACGCTTCAAACGCGACTGTGCCGTCTCCGTAGAACTCAATCCGCATGTCATCCAGATTCATCGTGCCCTTGCGGTAGGGGATATCGGCACCCCAATAGTCAGGATTGCGACGCAGGTTCACATAGCGGCCAGCCTCATAGTCATCGATTACGTATGGTCCGGAACCGATGGGTATATCGTGTAGTTGAGCGTCAGCGAACGACTTTCCCTCCCACTGCGCTTTTTGCAGGATCGGGCGCATTCCGGCGATCAGGGCCAGTTCGCGATCCGGTTCGTTAAAGGTGATCCGAACGTTGCGCGGTCCAGTCTGTTCAATGCTATCAATCTTGCCCCACAGCCCGCGATATCGCAGGTGGCCTTCGGTGCCCAGTGTCTCATACGACCATATCACGTCATCGACAGTGACCGGCGATCCATCCGAGAATTCAGCATTTTCGCGCAGCGTGAATTCGACCCATGTGCGGTCCGAATCCGTCTCAACTGATTCGGCTAACAACCCGTAAAGAGTGAAAGGTTCGTCCCAGGAGCGACCCATCAGGCTTTCATGAGTCCAAAATCGCAACTGCCACGGCGCGGTACCTTTTTGCACAAACGGGTTCAGACTGTTATAGCCGCCGGTATTGCCAAATACGACCTTGCCGCCCTTGGGCGCGTCAGGATTTGCGTAGGGTAGCGACACAAAATCCGGTGGTAGGGCCGGGTCACCATACATAGCTATGCCATGGGCCGATTCTGCTGACGCCATTGAGGCGGCGAAAATACAGGTGATTCCCACAATCGCGGGACGAAGGGGGCGGAGATAATCGGGGCTCATTTTGGAAACAATCCTGCTCTGGCCTTATTTTGTTTGGGATTCACCGTAGCCATGATTTTTCTTATTATCAAACTTTTAGCTTGGACGAGGGCGTGGAATTGCTTATAAAGGTTCTACTGCTCGATAGGTTTCTTGCCTGTATGAAACCTGCCTCAATAACTTAACGCCCGCTTCGTGCGGGCGTTTTTTTTTGGCAAAACTCGTGCGGGTGCGCGGATCAGATCATTCCCCGTTTTCTTTGCAGGTGCAGCATGGCACTGTGTTTGAGAAACAAAAACTCATAAGGAGAGTGCCATGAGTCTTTCGGGCAAAACAGCCGTCGTCACGGGGTCGAATTCGGGGATTGGGCTGGGCATCGCGCGTGAGCTGGCGAAGGCCGGGGCGGATGTGGTGCTGAATTCGTTCAACGACCGTGATGAAGATCATGCGCTGGCCACCGAGATTGGCAAAGAGACGGGAACCAACGCGCGCTATATCAAGGCAGATATGTCCAAGGGCGATGAATGCCGTGCACTGATCGAACAGGCAGGTGCTTGTGACATTCTGGTGAACAACGCCGGCATTCAGCATGTGGCTCCGATCGATCAGTTTCCGTCGGACAAATGGGATGCGATCATCGCGATCAACATGAATTCGGTCTTTCATACGATGGCGGCAGCGCTTCCGATGATGCGCGCGGCGGGCTGGGGGCGGATCGTGAATATTGCCTCGGCTCACGGTCTGACGGCCTCGCCCTACAAGGCGGCTTACATCGCGGCAAAGCATGGTGTCGTCGGGATGAGCAAGACCGTGGCGCTGGAGACTGCGCAGGAGCCGATTACCTGCAATGCTATTTGTCCGGGATACGTACTGACTCCATTGGTTGAGGCGCAAATTCCCAACACGATGAAAGAGTACAATATGAGCCGTGAGGATGTGGTGAAGAACATCCTGCTGGAGCGGCAGCCGTCGAAGGAGTTTGCCACGGTCGAGCAGCTGGGCGGAACTACGATCTTCTTGTGCTCGGATGCAGCGGCACAGATCACAGGAACGACGATATCCGTGGATGGGGGATGGACGGCATTGTGAGGGACCATGGGGGCTCTGCCCCCATACCCCCGAGGTATTTCTGGCCAGATGAAGAGGCGGAACCATGAAACGGATCAATCTGGCATTGCAGGGCGGTGGGGCGCATGGCGCGTTTACCTGGGGTGTACTGGATCGATTGCTGGATGAAGAGGATATCGAGGTTGCCGCGATCACTGGGACTTCGGCCGGCGCGCTGAACGGGGCAGCGTTCAAATCAGGGATGGTGCATGCAGGGCGCGACGGGGCGCGGGCGTGTCTGGATGGGCTTTGGAAACGCATGGGTGCCGTCGGCGATATGCGAATTGCCCATTGGATGCGGGGCATTGAGCCTGCTCATGTTGCACAAGCGTTAGAGTACTCCGTTCCGTTCTCGATGGCCGAAGCATGGTCGCGGCTGGTATCGCCTTACGCCTATGGGCCGTTTTATCGCAATCCGCTCACCCCGGTTGTGGATCGGTTCAACTTTGATGAGATTTGTGCAGACGAAGGGCCCGCGCTGTTTGTCTGCGCCACCTGTGTGCGCAGCGGCAAGATTCGCGTGTTCACAGGCGAGGAGATTTCGACCGATGCGATTCTGGCCTCGGCCTGCTTGCCGAACCTGTTTCAGGCGGTTGAAATCTATGACCCGAAATCCGAGCGGACCGAAGCGTATTGGGATGGCGGCTATACCGGAAACCCGGCGCTTTATCCGTTGTTCGGTGGAGATTTGCCAGATGATGTGGTGATTGTGAACATCAACCCGCTGGAACGCGATGAGGTGCCTAAAACGCCGCAGCAGATTCAGAACCGGATCAATGAGATCAGCTTTAACTCATCGTTGTTTCGCGAGCTGCGTGCGATCAATTTCGTTCAACGGCTTCTGGCCGAAGGCAAGCTGAAGGCTGGTGAGATGAGCCGGGTGCTGGTGCATATGATCGCTGATGACGCCTTGATGAACGACCTTTCGGCGGCCACCAAGATCGTGCCAAACCCGGTTGTGCTGAACCGGCTGAAACAGTCCGGGCGCGATGCGGCGGATCAGTTTCTGAGCGCGCATAAGGACGATCTGGGTCAGCGAAGCACGGTCGATTTGCCCGCAATGTTTGGTTGATTATTCAGGCGGCTGGGTTGGGTCTTTGTCATTCGGGTAAACCAGGCCCGCTGAGATCACCAGCTTGGCTGCGTCCTCGATGGACATATCCAGCAGGATCACATCCTCTGCGGGGAAAAACAACAGGAACCCGGATGTGGGGTTTGGGGTTGTCGGGACAAACACGCTTAGCAACTCGCCCCCGGTTTCGGCGCGATCGCTCACTTCACCGCGCGCTGTTGTCGAGACGAAGCCGATTGCCCAGATGCCCCGGCGCGGATACTGGATCAGGCAGGCTTTTTCGAAAGACCGCTCGGTCTGGGCGAACACAGTTTCCGAGATTTGCTTGATCCCGGAATAAACCGAACGGACCACGGGCATGCGGTCGACGACACTCTCGGCGAAATGGATCAGAGAACGGCCCAGAATGCCCTTTGCGATCCAGCCGACGATAATCGTGAACAGCAGGAATATGACCACGCCAACGCCGCGCAGGTTGATGCCGACATATTCCGAGGGTTGGAACCGTTGCGGGATCAGTGGCAGGACGGCGCTGTCGATCCAGCCAACCACAGACCAGATCAACCAGATGGTCAGCCACACCGGAGCAATGACGACGATACCAGTCAGAAAGGACGCGCGTAGCCGGGAGAACAGGCCGGGGCGTCGGTGGGGTTCTTCGTCAAACGGAGTGTTCATTGCGGTCCTGAGTGGTTTGCGGAATTAGGTAAGCAGTCCGGGCGCTTGGTGCAATAGCTGGGGTCAGTGGGCTGATTCCGTTAGCGCACGCGCGATGACCGCTGCCAGTCGGGCGTTGTTGCGTACCAAAGCGATGTTGGCGGTAAGCGAACGGCCTTCGGTCTGTTCATAGATACGCTGTAGCAGATAAGGTGTGACGCCTTTACCTGTGATCCGGTGAGTTTCTGCATCGGCCTGTGCGGACGCGATGATCGGGGCCAGCTCCTCGGACGGGATCTGGTCGGCTTGCGGGATCGGGTTAGCGACCAACTGACCACCCGGCAGCCCCAACGCACGCCGTGCTGCGTGGGCTTTTGCTATGTCAGCGGCATCATCCATGCGCAGCGGGGCTGCCAAGGGTGATTTTGCGGACCAGAAGGCCGGGAACTCGTCCTGTCCGTGGGCGATGACGGGGACGCCGAGCGTTTCCAGAACTTCAAGTGTTTTGGCGAGGTCGAGGATGGCTTTGGCCCCGGCCGCGACCACAGTCACCGGGGTCTGCGCGAGCTCGTGCAGGTCAGCGGAGATGTCGAAGGAGGTTTCGGCCCCCTGATGCACCCCACCGATGCCTCCGGTGGCGAAGACCTCGATGCCTGCATAATGTGCGGCGATCATTGTTGCGGCGACGGTGGTGGCCCCGGTGCCGCCTGTGGCGAGGCAGGCGGCCATGTCAGCGCGTGACAGTTTGGCGACGCCTTGCGCCTGACCCAGTGCGCTCAGCTGGTCGGCTTCGAGGCCGACGTGCAAAACTCCGTCAATAACGGCAATCGTTGCTGGAACGGCGCCCGCATCGCGGATGTCTTGTTCAACCTGTGCCGCGACCTCGATGTTCTGGGGGTAGGGCATGCCATGGGTGATGATGGTGCTTTCCAATGCCACGATCGGTTGGCCCGCATCCTTGGCGGCGCGGACCTCTGCAGAATAATGAATGGTGATCACAGTGGGGTTTCTCCGGAAACATAGGTTGCAGCGGCGCGCAGCGCGCGGCTGAGTGCCGCGTCGCTGTCGGCACCATTCGCCTCGGCCGCGATATGGGCGGCCATGAAAGTGTCACCCGCGCCGGTCACGCGGGTGACCAGAACGGAAGGGGGTGTTTGGGTCAAGACAGCATCAGCATCCCCGACGGTGGCCGAGTTGCCGCCATCGGTCACAAGAACCCGCAACGCGCCACGGTCCAGCAGGCCTTTGGCGGCGCTCTCGGAATCGGTGAACTCGCGCTGGCAAAGCAGTCCGGCCTCTTCGAGATTCACATAGAGCGTTGCACGGGCGTGTTTGAGGAAGGGCAGCAGCCGTTCTGCCTTGCCGGGCGAGGCCGGGGCGACGCGCAGGTCGGCTTTAGCGAAGGCGGGGCTTTGGGCGATCTCTTCCAACAAGGTCAGCGTCAGGTTGCCGTCCAGCGCGATAGGTCCTTCAAATGGGGTATTCTCGTAGCCCAGTGGCCCGTGCATCAGGGGGTGCAGGATTTTGGCTCCGGCAGCTTCAAGCGAATGCGCATCGGCAATGGCGGCGATCAGCCCGTTGGCTCCTTCAACCGCCATATATCTGTCGGTTGGCAGGTCTTGCGAGCGATAGATGTGATCGGTGACCATCCCCAAACGCGCGCAGGACCGGACCAGTTCATCCCCTTCAGCGTCGCGGCCAATTGCGGTCAGCAAAGTCGGGGTCATTCCGAACCGCACCAGCGTCATGGCGATGTTCATGGCGACGCCACCCGGCAGGCGAGTAATGCGGCCGGGTACATCCGAGCCCTGTCGCATGGCGCTGGCCGAGCGTCCGATCACGTCCCAAAGGACCGAGCCGATGCACAAAATTTCGCTGTTCTTGTTCATGCCTTGTGTCATGCCGCAGCCCCGACGCGGGTGCAAGGGTTAACGCTCGCATCCCTCAGCGCATTGCGGCAATCAGAGAGTTCAGCGCCTCCAACGGGTTATCTTGCGACCAGATTTCCTCTCCGATGCCGAAGAAATCGGTGCAGGGGGTGAGGTCTCGGATCAGATCGGACGTCAGGCCGCCCTCGGCCACGACGGGAACCTCGATCATTTCGGACCACCATTGGAACAGGTCCTTTTCGGCCTGAGTACCATCGCCCAGCGTGGCTGAACCAACCGGGCCAAAGGCCACGTAATCCGCGCCACTTTCACCAGCAGTCATCCCGTCATGAATGGAAGACCCGCAAAAACTGCCGACAATCGCATCCGTGCCCAGCTCCTTGCGGGCTGCCCTGACAGACCGCGCGCCGTCATCCAGATGCACCCCGTCCAGACCCAACCGCTGCGCCAGCAATACATGGTTGGAAATCACGATGGCTACATCGCGCGCATGCGCAACTTCGCGGCAAGCATCGGCGGCGCGCGCGATGGTATCTTCGTCGCTTCCAGCCAAGGCGAGGCGGATACATGCAATTTCAGACCCGTCTAATACGTGGCCCAATTGATCAGGGAATGTACTCAGCGCGATGGTAGGAGGCGTGATCAGGTAAATCTGCGGCTGCTCGGGGGTGTCCATGGCGCGTCCTTCGGGTTTGTCATCTTTCGCGCGGTTTAGCGGATTGCGCGGGGGAAGCAAACTTTTATGCCGGCTACGTACCCTTTTGCGAACAGAAGACGCCGGGCCGACTTGCCCTCGACCCATGCGGCCATTAGAGCAAGCGGAGTTTTTCGGAGTTAGCCATGCCCAGCGATACATCACAGCCGTCTTTTGTTCTGGTGCGCCCTCAGATGGGTGAGAACATCGGTGCTGCCGCGCGGGCGATGTGGAACTTTGGGCTGGATCGGATGCGGATCGTGGCACCGCGCGACGGCTGGCCCAACCCCAAGGCGGTGGCGATGTCCAGCGGGGCCGGGCGGCTTTTGGATGAGGCGCAGTTATTTGACGATCTGGCGGGCGCGCTGGAGGACACCACCTTTGTCTTCGCCACCACAGCGCGGCAACGTGGGTTGACCAAGCCTGTCTATAGCCCGGAGCGCGCAATGCAGCTTGCATCGCAGAAAGTGGCGGCGGGCGAAAAGGTCGCTGTTCTGTTTGGCCCGGAACGGGCAGGGCTTGAGAATGAGGATATCGCCAAGGCCAATGCGATTATCTCGGTGCCAGTGAATCCGGAATATGCGTCGTTGAACCTCGGGCAGTGCGTTCTGCTGACCGCCTACGAATGGATGCGCCAGACCGGGGATGTCGTGCATGAGGCAACTGATCTGGGCAAGGG
The DNA here is from genome assembly GCF_056531845.1 of Ruegeria sp. K3. Classification (NCBI taxonomy): domain Bacteria; kingdom Pseudomonadati; phylum Pseudomonadota; class Alphaproteobacteria; order Rhodobacterales; family Roseobacteraceae; genus Ruegeria; species Ruegeria sp. K3. The sequence continues at coordinate 149,548 of NZ_JBQFMM010000002.1, forward strand.
CGATTGGGCGACCGGGATCGAGGTTGAAAAGTTGGTCGAGCATTATGAGGACCGTCTGGAACAGGCCGGGTTCTTCTATCCGCCGGAAAAAGCTGAAGGAATGAAGGTGAACCTGCGCAATCTGTGGTCGCGGATGCGGATGACACGGGCCGATGTACAGATGCTTCACGGGATCATGCGGCAGATGGTCCGCTGGAAAGACAAAAGCTGAGGCTGGACCTATCTTCCGCCAAACCATAGCTTGCGACGAAAACAGGACATGAGGACAGCATGAGCGGTAAGCGCAGCATCTTCGAAGAGGTCTCGGACAGCGAAAAACAACAGGCCGTCCAACCCGGTATGATCGACCGGGGGCGTGGCGGTGCGCGGGCCGCGATCCGGGTTTGGCTGATGATCCTGTTCGCGCTGGTCGTGATCATGATTGCCGTGGGCGGGCTCACGCGGCTGACCGACAGTGGACTATCGATCACCGAATGGCGACCTATTACGGGTGCGATCCCACCGATGAGCGCTGCCGACTGGCAAGCCGAATTCGACAAATACAAGCAGATTGACCAATGGCGCATTCAGAACCAATGGATGGAGCTGGATGATTTCAAAACCATCTATTGGTGGGAATGGGGCCATCGCCAGTTGGGCCGCGTGATAGGATTGGTTTGGGCCGTTGGATTTATCGGTTTCCTTGTGACCCGCAAGATTCCGACAGGATGGGCTGGTAAGCTGCTGATCCCCGGCCTGCTTGGCGGTGTTCAGGGTGCTGTAGGCTGGTGGATGGTCGCCTCGGGCGTCACACAGGGTGAAGGAATGACCGCCGTTGCCAGCTATCGTCTGGCAACGCATCTTGGCTTGGCCTTCGTGATCCTCGGCTTTCTTGCCTGGTACATCTTTGAACTTGGCCGTGACGAACGCGACCTGATGCAGGCCCGCCGCGCGAAAGAGGCTAAGCTTTTCTCGATATCGACCGGACTGCTGCACTTCACCTTCCTGCAAATCCTCATCGGTGCGCTGGTGGCCGGGATCGACGCGGGGAGGTCCTACACTGACTGGCCCCTGATTGGCGGTCAGTTGCTGCCGCCCGATGCGGCCATGCTGGAACCGATGTGGCGTAACTTCTTTGAAAGTCCCGGTCTGGTGCAGTTTATCCACCGTTGCGTCGGCTATCTGCTCTTTATTTTCGCCATCATAGTCTGGCGGCGCGGTGGCAGCAGCGCGCACCCACAGACCCGCTTTGCCTTCAACGCCATGTTCGCAGCTTTGTCACTGCAAGTGGTCGTGGGCATCATCACAGTCGTCTATGCGGCACCTTGGCAGATCGCCATTTTCCACCAGTTCATGGCCGTGGTCGTCTGGACCCTGATCCTGCGCGCCCGCTTCCTGACAGCTTACCCTATCGCAACATCTGTGCGCGGAGCATGACCCCATGACAGCATACAACGACTTGATGGCCTTTCAGCGCGAAACCTCGGCCCTGGGCCAGATTGCCGGTAGGCTCGGCTGGGACCAGGAAACGGTGATGCCGCGCGGTGCCGCGCCGCAACGGGCCGAGGAAATGGCAGCGATCGAGGCTGTATTGCATGCTCGCCGCTCTGACTCTCGCGTTGCCGAATGGTTGGAGCAGGCCGCACCGCAAGATGAGGTCGGCAAGGCACAACTGCGTGAGATACGCCGCGCCTATGACCGCGCGGTGAAGGTGCCCGCCGATCTGGCGACGGCGATTGCACGCGTGACATCCGCCGCGCAGGGCACATGGGCCCAGGCGCGAGCGGACGAAGATGTCTCAGCCTTCCTGCCGGTGCTGGAAGAAGTTGTCTCGCTGAAACGGCAAGAAGGTGAAGCGCTGGCACAGGGTGGCGACGTTTATGACGCGATGGTCGAGGATTACGAGCCCTACACAACCGGCGCTCAGATCGCTGCGATCTTTGACGAAATGCGCCCACGTCTGGTGGCTCTTCGCGCCGCCGTTCTGGATCGCCCGGAACCTGTCGCGCTGACCGGCAACTTTGACGAACTGACCCAGATGCGCCTGACGCAGAAACTGGCAACGACATTCGGCTATGACCTGAACAATGGCCGCGTCGACAAGGCTGTGCATCCGTTCAGCTCGGGCAGCGGGCTGGACGTTCGGATCACCACTCGCACCAGCGAGACCGATCCGTTCAACTGCTTTTACTCGACCATTCACGAGGTTGGCCACGCCGCCTATGAGCAGGGCATCGACCGCGATTACCTGCTGACCCCGCTGGGACGTGGTGTGTCGATGGGTGTGCATGAAAGCCAAAGCCGGATTTACGAAAACCAGCTGGGCCGCTCGCGCGCCTTTACCGGATGGCTGTTTGACCAGATGAAAGAGGCGTTCGGTGATTTTGGCATCGCCGATGCAGATGCGTTCTATGCCACCGTCAACCGCGTCCACAACGGCTATATCCGGACCGAGGCGGATGAGGTGCAGTACAATCTGCACATCATGCTGCGGTTTGATTTGGAACGCGCACTGATGGCCGGTGACTTGCAGGTCGGCGACCTTGAAGCCGCCTGGAACAACCGCTTCAAAGCAGATTTTGGTTATGCGGTCGACAAGCCCTCGAATGGATGCTTGCAGGACGTACACTGGTCGGTTGGCCTGTTTGGCTATTTCCCGACCTATTCACTGGGCAATGTATATGCCGGATGCCTGTATCAAGCACTGCGCGCGGCAATTCCCGGACTTGAGGGGCAGTTGGCAGCTGGCGATACTTCCGGGGCGACCGGTTGGCTTCGAGAGCATGTGCAGCAGCATGGAGGACTGTACGCGCCCCGCGAAATCATTCAGCGCGCCAGTGGGGTGGAACCAGGGCCGGAGCCGCTGTTGGCTTATCTGGAGCAGAAGTTCGGGGCGTTGTACGGGCTTTGAGGCGTGTTCGTGGCGCTCCGGCGTTACACTGGCCCTGACGGTACCATTTCGATACGCAAGGCAACAGCGGCGAAGAAAAGGCCGCTTCCTGCCAATACAAACACGTGCCAGATGGTGTTGTGGTAGGGCAGCCAGTCCAGAAGGTAAAATACCACGCCTGCGGTATAGATGAGGCCTCCGGCGATCATTAAAGTAAGGGTAAGGGGTGAAAGTTCGGCCAACATGGATTGTCCGGCCCAAACCGCTGCCCATCCCATCAGAAGATACAGCGCCAGCCCGAACCAGCGGAAGCGGTTCGGGTCGATCATCTTCAGAACAGAGCCCAGCGTCGCAGAAGACCACAGCCCCAGCAAAAGTCCCGGAGGTTGTGAAGCCGAGAGCAGCAGGAACGGCGTATAAGTTCCTGCGATCTTCACATAGATACCCGAGTGATCAAGGCGGCGCAGAAACTCTGCCCACTCATCATGCTCGATCATGTTGTAGAGCGCCGAGAACGTCAGCATCAAAACCAGAGTTATTCCATAGATCGAGGCGCCCAAAACCGCCGCCGGGTCTGACCGATAGAAGACTGTCATGATGATCAGCATAGGCGCTGCGATCACCGCCGAAGAAACACCCAGCACATGAACAACACCGTCACTTATTCGCTCAGCATGGCTGTAGGCAGGTCGGATATGGGCGAATGACCACATATCGAAATGCTAGGCGTGCCGGGTCTGCTGGGGCAAGCCCACCCTCGTGCCGTTGGCAGGAACGTGACCCTGAGTAACAAAACGCCCGCAATACGGGCGTTTTGTTACACTTCTGTAGTGCTTTGTTATTCCTCGGCTTCTTCGTCACCCTGGTCGGCGATCCAGGCCACACTGACGACTTCTTCGCCTTTACCGGTGTTGAATACACGCACACCACCCGCGCTGCGGGAGCGGAACGAGATGCCCTCGACCGGCACCCGGATCGATTGGCCTTTCGAGGTAGCCAGCATGATCTGATCGTCGATTTCTACGGGGAAGGAGGCAACCAGTTCGCCACCGCGCATGGCTTTGTCCATCGCCGCCACACCCATGCCACCGCGACCGCGGACAGGGTAGTCGTGACTGGAGCTCAGCTTGCCCGCGCCGCCCGACGTGATGGTCAAGATCAGGTTCTCGGCTGCCGACATCTCGGCATAGCGTTCCTGCGTGATACTGCCAGGCGCGGCTTCGTCCTCGTCCGTTTCGCCGTCATCCGCAATGCCCGCGACTGCGCGGCGCATCTTGAGGTAGGCGGCGCGCTCGTCCGGGTCGGCCTCGAAATGGCGAATTACGGACATCGAGACGACACGGTCGCCATTGCTCAGCCTGATGCCGCGCACACCGGTAGATTCGCGTGAGTTGAAGACACGTACATCAGTGGTCCGGAAGCGGATCGCACGGCCCGAATTGGTGACCAGCATCACGTCTTCATCTTCTGAACAGATGCGAGCGTTTACCAGTTCCACATCCTCGGGCAGTTTCATCGCGATCTTGCCATTGCGGCGGACGTTCGTGAAATCTGACAGACGATTGCGGCGGACGTCACCTGCACTGGTGGCGAAGACGATTTGCAGGTTCTCCCACTCTTCATCCGGCACATCCACGGGCATGATCGCCGCGATCGAGACACCGGTCGGGATCGGAAGAATGTTGACGATCGCCTTACCCTTACCGGTCCGGCTGGATTGCGGCAGACGCCAGGTCTTGAGCTTGTAGACCATGCCTTCGGTGGTGAAGAACAGCAGTTGCGTATGCGTGTTCGCCACGAAGAGATTGGTGACAACATCCTCTTCCTTGGTCTGCATACCCGACAGGCCTTTGCCGCCACGCTTTTGCGCCCGGAAATCGGCCAGAGGGGTGCGTTTGATGTAGCCGCCTGAGGTGACAGTCACGACCATATCTTCGCGTTCGATCAGGTCTTCGTCTTCCATATCACCGGACCAGTCAACGATCTCGGTGCGGCGGTCGACGGCGAACTGCTCGCGCACGCTGCGTAGCTCATCGGCGATGATGCCCATGATGCGCTCACGCGAAGACAGAATATCCAAGTATTCCTTGATCTTGTCGGCCAGTTCTTCCAGTTCGTCCGTGACTTCCTTGACACCCAGTTGGGTCAGACGCTGCAGCCGCAGTTCGAGAATGGCGCGGGCCTGTACCTCGGTCAGGTTATAGGTGCCGTCGTCATTCATCTTGGACAGCGGATCGTCGATCAGGCGTAGATAGCCTTCGATCTCGGATGCAGGCCAGCGGCGGGTCATCAGTTTCTCGCGCGCTTCAGCAGCGTCTGCCGACGAGCGGATCGTGGCAACCACTTCGTCAACATTCGAAACGGCCACGGCCAGACCACACAGGATGTGACTGCGCTCACGCGCCTTGCGCAAGTCATAGGCTGTGCGGCGGGCAACAACATCTTCGCGGAAGTCGATGAACGAGGTCAGGAAGCGGCGCAGGGTCAGCTGTTCGGGTCGACCACCGTTCAACGCCAGCATGTTGCAACCAAATGAGGTCTGCATCGGCGAGAAGCGGTAGAGCTGGTTCAGCACCACTTCGGGCGTTGCATCGCGTTTCAGTTCGACCACGACACGCACACCATTGCGGTCGGATTCGTCCTGTACGTGGCTGACGCCTTCGATGCGTTTTTCACGCACGGCTTCGGCGATCTTTTCGATCATCGAGGCTTTGTTCACCTGATAGGGGATCTCGTCCACAACGATGGCGTACCGATCCTTGCGCAGCTCTTCTACGCGGGTCTTGGCGCGGATGATAACGCTGCCACGGCCTTCAAGGTACGCTTTGCGCGCACCTGAGCGGCCCAGCATCACACCGCCGGTCGGGAAGTCGGGGCCGGGCACATATTCGATCAGTTGTTCTGATGTCAGATCCGGGTCGTCGATCAGCGCCAGCGTGGCATCGACCACTTCGCCTAAGTTATGCGGTGGGATGTTGGTTGCCATACCCACGGCGATACCACCGGCACCATTGACCAGCATGTTCGGGAAACGGGCGGGTAGGACGGTCGGCTCTTTGTCTTTGCCGTCATAGTTGTCCTGAAAATCGACAGTCTCTTTTTCGATATCGGCCAGCAGGGACGCGGCGGGTTTGTCCATCCGTACTTCGGTGTAACGCATCGCCGCCGGGTTATCGCCGTCCATTGAGCCAAAGTTGCCCTGACCATCAAGCAGCGGCAGCGACATCGAGAAATCCTGCGCCATCCGCACCAGCGCGTCATAGATCGCACTATCACCATGCGGGTGGTACTTACCCATCACGTCACCAACCGGACGGGCCGACTTGCGATAGGACTTGTCATGAGTGTTCCCGGTCTCATGCATCGCGTAGAGAATACGCCGATGCACCGGTTTCAGCCCATCGCGCAGATCGGGGATCGCACGGCTGACAATGACCGACATCGCATAGTCCAGATAGGACGTGCGCATTTCGGATTCGATGGATACCGTCGGGCCGTCATAAACGGGGCGCTCGGGCGGGGTTTCGTCCATGTTTTCAGGGATTTCTGGCGTATCGCTCACGTAGGCTGCCCGTGTCTTGTTCTTGATCTATATCTTGTGGATACACTTTATCAGACCCGGCATATAAGGTGCAAGCAAGCAACCGTTCCCCGGCCAAATTAGGTCGGTAACACCTGAGTAACATATTGTTATCTAAGTATTAGGGCAGTTCCGTGTTACTCTGACTAGACCTTGTAACAAATTTGGAGGTCTGCATGGCGCAAAGTGAAACTGAACTCATGCTTAAGGGGTACGGGCTGACCACGGCGGAATTTTTCTACCACATGCCCGACTATATTCACGTACTGAACACGTTTATTTGGCAGGATTACGACCTTGCTCCGGACCATCCGAAGCTGTTCGAATTCGTAGAATTCTGGCAGAAAGAGATTGAAGGTCCGCTGCACTCGGTCAGGTTCACGCACCGTAAAATGATCGCGCCGGGGGAATGGCGCAACATGGTGGGTGAGTTTCGGGTAAATTAGCCCTCAGGCCGAACAGCTCGCGCCGCCCAATACACAGAATTTGGCGCAATGCGGGTGGTTCAGATGCACGTCGGCCTCGGCCTCTTTAAGGGTTTCGCCCAATTCAAACTCCGGCGAATAAGGCAGCAGCGTACAGGCCAGCACCACCGGACGCTCGGCGCCTTTGCGTTTGACGACCATACGCGAGCTGGCGCACATCACCGCATCAGGGGCTTTGTCCAGGATGCCCCAGCAAGCGGTTGTGATTTCAGGAACTTCAACTGTTTCGTCCATCTCGGGAAACAAAACTGTTTGGCCCGGATTTTGCGCATCGATGTCAAAGCCGTGCTTGGCAAAGAATGCTGCATACCCCGCGCGGCTTTCAGCGTCGCTATCCCCCCAGACTGAGCGCCCGGCAATTGCCATCCTAAAGCCGTTGTCCCGCAACCACTCCATCCCCGTCAGAGTTTTGGCAAAACTGCCTTTGCCGCGTTCTTCGTCATGCAGATCGGGGCGGTAGTGGTCGACGGAGACACGCAGCGTCAGTTTTTCTGCGTAGTCGCGCTGTAATTCCAGCAAACCCTCGCGCATTTTGCGGCGCATCATCGGCCGCATTGCATTGGTCAGGATCAAAACTTCGTACCCGCGCTCTAGCGCAACGCGCGTCATCTCGATCATCTCGGGGTTCATGAAGGGCTCACCACCTGTAAAGCCTATCTCGCGGATCGGCCATTGGCGCTGTTCGATCTGATCCAGATAGTCGCGGACTTCGTCGGCGGTGATGTAAACCAGAGCATCGTTGGTTGGGCTGCTGGCGATATAACAGTTTACGCACTCGATGTTGCACAGCGTTCCGGTGTTGAACCAAAGGGTTTCGGGATGAGTCAGCGCGACGGACGCGCGCGTTTGCCCGTCTGCTGTCACTAAACTGTTCTGAAACTTCCCGATATTCGCAGCCTGTTGGGCGTTGTCTTTCATTCCGGCATCCGGTTCTGTGCTTGTGCCAAACCGACTTAACCGTTTGTGCCGGTTTAGTTAAGAGTATCTACCCCTCGCTGACAGAGTTTTGATGTGGGAAGAAAGTTGCTGATTGGTTGCGCTAACATTGGACATGCCCCAAGCGGCAAGGTAAGGAAAAGCCATGGTTTCTCGTGTCATACCTGTTGACCCATTTGATCTGGTCATATTCGGCGGAACCGGCGATCTGGCACAGCGCAAGATCGTTCCGGCCCTGTTTCGGCGTTACTGCGCCGGGCAGTGGCCCGAGGCCACCCGGATCATCGGCGCAGCGCGGGGCGCTCTGACCGTTGATGGCTTTCGCGAGATGGTGGCCGAATCGTTGCGGCAGCACGCACCGAAGCGGGCAAATGATCAGGAGGCTGTGAACGGTTTTCTGCAGCTTGTGGAGTATGTCCCGCTTGACGCATTGTCCGAAGATGGTTGGGCCCAGTTGGCCGAAATGCTGAATGCGGATCGTATCAGGGCCTTCTATTTCTCGGTAGGCCCCCGATTGTTTGGCCCGCTGGCCGAACAGATCAGGGCGCACAATCTGGCCACCCCGCAAACCCGTATCGTCGTCGAAAAGCCTTTTGGGCACGATCTGGAAAGTGCTCGCGCGTTGAATGCGACACTGGCGGCGCATTTTGACGAAGGGCAAATCTATCGGATCGATCATTATCTGGGTAAGGAAACCGTTCAGAATCTTATGGCCGTTCGGTTCGGCAACATGCTGTTCGAACCGCTTTGGAACAGCCAGTATGTCGATCACATTCAGATCACTGTGGCCGAGACCGTCGGCATTGACGGTCGTGAAGAGTATTACGAGCGCGCTGGCGCCATGCGCGACATGATGCAGAACCATCTGATGCAGCTTTTGTGTCTGATCGCGATGGAACCACCCGCAAAATTTGATCCGGACGCGGTGCGCGATGAGAAACTCAAGGTCATACGCGCGTTGGATTCGGTTGAGCCGCACCATATCGTGCGAGGTCAGTTTGCAGGCGGTGCCGATGGCCGAGGGTATCGTCAAGTTGTCGGCAATCAAAGGTCGACGACGGAAAGCTACATCGCATTGCGCGCACATATCAGCAATTGGCGTTGGGCGGGCACACCGTTCTATCTGCGCACGGGCAAAGAGCTGGTGGCGCGGTCCTCGGTCATCAATGTGATGTTCAAGGATGCTCCGCATTCGATTTTTGGCGAAGAGGCCGGGCGTCATGCGAATGCCCTGTCGATCCGGTTGCAGCCCAATGAAGGCATCACTTTGAAAGTGACAATTAAAGAGCCGGGGCAGGGAGGCATGCGTCTGGTTGACGTTCCGCTGGACATGAGCTTTGCCGAAGCGCTTGGGCCTGAAAACCAGGACCCACCCGACGCTTATGAGCGGCTGGTGATGGATGTCATTCGCGGCAACCAAACCCTGTTCATGCGCGGCGATGAGGTAGAAGCCGCATGGGCCTGGACCGATCCGATTATCGCGGGCTGGGAGGCGCGTGGTGATGTTCCCAAACCCTATGAAAACGGCAGCACCGGCCCGGGCGACGCTGAGTTGCTGATGAAACGAGACCACCGCCGCTGGCAAGGAATAAATCCATGAATATCAAAGAATATGCCGATCGCGACATGCTGGCGATTGATGTCGCGAATGCATTGGCCGGAGACCTTGAGGCCGCATTGCTACATCATGATACTGTCTCGTTGGCCGTTCCGGGCGGAACCACACCGGGGCCGATCTTTGATGGATTGTGCGCTGCGGATCTGGAATGGGATCGTGTGCACATACTGCCGACCGATGAAAGATGCGTGCCGGGTGATCACGAGCGTTCGAACGAGAGGTTGATCCGGGAACGGTTGCTGACCAGTCGCGCATCCATTGCACAATACATGCCGCTCTATGTTGCGGAACATGAGCCTGAGGCGGTTTTGCCCGAGATCGAAAGCCTGATTAACCCGCATCTGCCGCTATCGGTTCTGGTGCTAGGTATGGGTGAGGACATGCATACCGCCTCGCTCTTTCCGGGGATGCAGGGCTTGTCTGCTGCTCTGAACAACAACGCCCCGACACTGGCGGTAGCGCGGACCGACGTGCAGCCCGAAGCGCGTATCACGCTGACGGGTCCGGTTCTGGACGGCGCTTTGTCCAAGCATCTCGTCATATTCGGAGAAACTAAACGGAATGCCCTGGATCGTGCCATGTCACTGCCACCCGAGGAAGCTCCGATCGCGGCCGTGCTCAGCGGCATGACCGTACATTGGGCGGAGTAATCACGATGCAGCTGGATCAATTGAACTCACTCGCAGCCACACAGACGGGCCGTCGGATACTCGATCTGTTTGACGCCGATCCAAACCGGGCGCAGGGTTTCTCGGCTTCGACCGGAGATCTGCTGTTTGACTATTCGAAGACACAAATCGACGAAGATATCCGCGCGGCACTGATCCAGCTTTGCGATCAAGTCGAATTGGCAGAGCGTCGGGCCGCGATGTTCTCCGGTGAAAAGATCAACGAAACCGAAGGCCGGGCTGTATTGCATACCGCGCTACGCAATCTCGACGGAGGCCCGGTCGAGGTCGATGGTCAGGACGTAATGCCGGACGTACTGGGCACTTTGCAGCGAATGCGCGTCTTTGCCGAAGAAGTGCGTGGCGGGGCGATCAAAGGGGCAGGGGGCAGCTTTACGGATGTGGTCAACATTGGCATCGGCGGCTCGGACCTTGGGCCGGTGATGGCGACGCATGCCTTGGCACCTTATCACGACGGGCCAAGGCTGCATTATGTCTCAAACGTGGATGGCGCGCATATTGCGGATACGCTGCGCCCGCTTGATCCGACACGGACTCTGGTGATTGTCGCTTCGAAGACCTTTACGACCATCGAGACGATGACCAATGCACGCACGGCGCGGGCTTGGATGGTCGATGGTGGTGGTGATCCGGCGCGGCAATTCGCAGCGGTCTCCAGCGCTGTTGACAAGACTCAGGCCTTCGGGATTCCCGAGTCGCGGGTGTTTGGCTTCGCGGATTGGGTCGGCGGGCGGTACTCGGTCTGGGGGCCGGTCGGACTGCCGGTAATGATCGCCGTTGGCTCGAACGCGTTTGACGCGTTTCTACGGGGCGGTCAGGCGATGGATCTGCACTTTCAATCCGCCGAATGGGCAGAAAATCTGCCAGTTATGCTGGCGCTTGTGGGGGTCTGGCATCGTCAGGTGCTTGGGCATGCCAGCCGCGCAGTTCTGCCATATGATCAGCGTCTGCTGCGCCTGCCTGCCTATTTCCAACAGCTTGAGATGGAATCGAACGGTAAATCTGTCGCGATGGATGGCAGCGCGCTGACCATGCCTTCAGGTCCGGTTGTCTGGGGCGAACCCGGCACAAATGGGCAGCATGCATTTTATCAGTTGATCCATCAGGGCACCGATGTGATCCCCTGCGAATTCATGGTGGCGGCAAACGGGCATGAGCCGGAACTGGCCCATCATCATCGCCTTCTATTGGCCAATTGCTTGGCCCAGTCCGAAGCGCTAATGCGGGGTCGGTCGCTGGATGTTGCACGCGCACGCATGGCCGAAAAGGGCCTGACAGGCGACGAGTCGGAGCGTCAGGCACGCCATCGTGTGTTTTCGGGCGACCGCCCGTCAACCACGCTGATCTATCCGCAGCTTACCCCGTTTGTGCTGGGTCAAATCATTGCGCTTTATGAACACCGTGTGTTTGTCGAAGGCGTGCTGCTTGGAATCAACTCGTTCGATCAGTGGGGTGTTGAGCTGGGCAAGGAACTGGCAACGTCTCTGGGACCGATCGTGGACGGTGAGGTCAGCGCCGATGGCAAAGATGGCTCGACCTCGGCGCTGGTTGGATACGCATTGCGACATCGCGGTTGACGCGGCACCCTGCCGCACTCTCTTATTGTCAGACAATTGAATTCTTGGCAGGGTTGTTGCCAAGACATAACGGCGCGGCCAAGCGCTGACGATGGGAGGAATGTCCATGCTGGGACAGATGATGACGCAGCCTTTGCTGATTTCGTCGCTTATTGAACATGCTGAACGTTATCACGGGCAGACCGAGATCATCTCGGTCGAGACGGACGGAACCGTGACCGAGACCAATTGGTCCGGGATCGCGCAGAACGCCCGACGGATGGCTTCGGCGTTGGAAAAGCTGGGGCTGCAACCGCAGGATCGCGTGGGCACGCTGGCCTGGAATAACCGCCGCCACCTTGAGATCTACTATGCGGTGTCCGGCGCGGGCTTTGTCTGCCACACGATCAACCCGCGTCTGTTTCCCGAACAACTAACCTATATCATCAACCACGCGCAGGACCGGGTCCTGTTTTTCGATGCGACCTTCCTGCCTTTGGTCGCCGCGCTGCAAGAGCATCTGACTGAGGTGCAGTACTATGTGCTGATGGGTGCGCGGGACGAGGCTGCGCTGTCTCAGGTGCCGGGGTTGGTTTTTTATGACGAGATGATTGAAACCGGTGATACAGACTACGCGTGGCCCAGCTTTGATGAAAACACTGCCTCCAGCCTCTGTTATACTTCGGGTACCACTGGGAACCCCAAAGGCGTTCTCTATTCCCACCGCTCTACAGTTCTGCATAGCTTCGCGTCGAACACGCGCGACGTAATCGGCTATTCCGCCATGGATGTGGTGATGCCGGTGGTGCCAATGTTCCACGTCAACGCTTGGGGCTCGCCCTATGCCAGCGCTATGTCTGGTTCGCGAATGGTGATGCCGGGGCCGGGATTGCATGGCGAGGCATTGGTCAATCTGATCGACACATATGGCGTCACGCTGGCGATGGGCGTACCGACCATTTGGCAAGGTCTGCTGGCCCATGCCGCGACATGCGGGACCAACTTGAAAAGCCTCAATCGTACTGTAATCGGTGGTGCGGCATGCCCGCCCTCAATGATTGAAACGTTCCGCGAAATTTATGGTGTCGATACCGTCCACGCCTGGGGCATGAGCGAAATGAGCCCGCTGGGCACGACGAATTATCCGATGGCCAAACATCTGGACATGCCCATCGAAGCGCAACACAAGCTGCGCGAAAGCCAGGGCCGCCCGCCCTTTGGGGTTGAACTGAAAATTGTTGATGATGATGGCAACGATCTTCCTCATGACGGCGAAACGCAGGGCGATCTGATGGTGCGCGGCCATTGGGTTCTGGACAGTTATTTCCACATGCAGGACGAGGACTTGTTGCAAGATGGCTGGTTCGCGACTGGCGACGTTGCAACACTGGACCCGGATGGGTTCATGACCATCCGCGACCGTTCGAAAGATATCATCAAATCGGGGGGCGAATGGATCAGCTCTGTCGAGTTGGAGAACATCGCGGTCGCACACCCTCAGCTAGCGACGGCTGCCGTTGTGGGCGTGCCGCATCCGAAATGGGACGAACGCCCGCTTTTAGTAGCAGTGAAGGCCGAGGGCGAAGAACCGACCGAGCAGGATTTGTTGGCATTCTTCGACGGCAAAATCGCCAAATGGCAGGTGCCCGACAAGGTCGTGTTCGTCGACGCCTTGCCCCTTAACGCGACCGGAAAGGTCCTGAAACGCACGTTGCGCTCGGATTTCAGTGATGCGCTGATGGAATAGTGCCAGTCTGGGAAGAATGGCTCCGGCGGTAGGGATCGAACCTACGACCAATTGATTAACAGTCAACTGCTCTACCGCTGAGCTACGCCGGAACGGTCCGCGCCGTATAGCAACCTCAAATTGCGGCGTCCAGTGGGTTAGTGGAGTTTTTTCTGCGAAACAACTTCGCCGTGGCTCACGTAGCTAATTATGAAGAATTTGGTGTGATTTGGCTCCGGCGGTAGGGATCGAACCTACGACCAATTGATTAACAGTCAACTGCTCTACCGCTGAGCTACGCCGGAACTGAGGGGCGTATAACAACCCGTATTTTCGGCGTCCAGAGGGGAAGCGCACGGGCCGTCAATTTTTTCCGATTCACGCGATGCGCTTGAAACGAGACGCAACTGACAGATCCCCCAAGGGCGCTACACGGGATCTGCCGGTCAGATCAACCAGATGGGCGAAGACATTACGCTCGGCCGCGGGAAGCAGCGCGGCGGGGGTTTCGATATAGATTCGCTGGGCAAGCTGTTGGCCCGTTTCTGGGCCATTTTCCAGGGCGTCGAGTATCTGTGATTCCCGCTGCAATCGGTGGTCTATCAGCCAATCCAGGCGCTTGGCAGGATTCGTGATAGGGGCACCATGGCCCGGATGAAAAACCGACCACTCGCGCGCACGCAGGCGGCGACAGGCTGCCATGAAATCCGTCAGGTCTCCGTCCGGGGGCGAGACCAGAGAGCTGGCCCAGCCCATGACGTGATCAGCCGTAAAGCAGACATCCCCCCAGGCCAACGCGATATGGTTGCCCAGATGGCCGGGTGTGTGGATCACTTCGAGTTGCCAGCCTTCTGCCGCGACGCGTTCACCGTCTTCAAGCTCGATATCAGGGCGGAAATCGGCATCGATTCCCTCACCACCTCCGGCAAGCCCGTTCTGGGCCAGCTCGGTCATGACTTCGCTGCGTCCAGCTCGCGGACCACCAAAAGCCAGAACCGGAGCGCCGGTGCGGGATGCGAGCGGGGCGGCCAAAGGCGAGTGATCCAGATGGGTGTGCGTAACAAATATGTGGCTGATCCGCTGCCCGGGTTCCAGCGCATCAACTATGGCTTGCATATGGGCATCACTCAATGGCCCAGGGTCGATGACAGCAATGTCCTTATCGCCTAGAAGGTAGGTATTCGTACCACGATAAGTCATTGGCGAGGGATTGGGCGCAAGAATGCGCCTTAGCCCCGGGGCAAGCACGGCAACCTGTCCAGGGAGAGGGTTGAAATCGTCGTGGGCTTGCATTCTGACCTCTTCCTCTTGCCCGGGCAGCCCGCTAGGTTTAGCGTATGTCGACCCAATGGCTCAAACCCTATATGCCGCGTAGCCTATATGCGCGTGCCGCACTCATTCTGGTACTGCCGGTCATTGTCGTGCTTTTGGTGGTGGCGATTGCCTTTTTGCAAAAACATCTTGAAGAAGTGACCGCCCAGATGACCCGCACGGCGGCGCGCGAGGTGACACTGGTGCTGGACGTGATGGAGGGTGCGGAAACCCAGCAGCAGGCATTGGCAGCTGCGCGGCAGGACTTGTCGGTCTTGAACATGACCGCCCGCTTTCTGCCGCCGAATGAAGAGCCGAAAAACAGTCCGCGTCGATGGTACGATTTCATTGCCCCGCAGGTGGATGCGGAAATGCGCAGCTTGTTGCCTGAAACCCAGTATGTGGCTCTGCCAAATGGACAGGAAGTGAGTCTTTTTCTGGCAACCAATCTGGGCATGCTTGAGCTAGAGTTTGATCGCCGACGCCTGTCGCCGACTGCACCGCATCAGCTGATTGTGACGATGGTGTTCTTTGCGGCTCTGATGACAACGATCTCGTTTCTCTACATGCGCAATCAGTTGCGCCCGATCACGCGCCTTGCGGACGCGGCGCAGGCCTTTGGTCGCGGGCGGGTCGTGCCTTATTCACCCGGTGGTGCAATCGAGGTACGCGCTGCGGGCAATGCCTTCGTTGACATGCGCGCCCGAATCGAGCGGCAGATTGAGCAGCGCACGCTCATGTTGTCGGGGGTCAGCCACGATCTGCGCACACCTCTGACGCGTCTGAAACTTGGATTAGCTATGTTGCCCGAGGACGAGGCCGCACCGTTGTTGCAAGACGTGGACGAGATGCAATCGCTGCTGGATGCATTCTTGGACTTCTCGCGTGGCGCTGCAGAGAGCGCACCCGAAGAGATTGAACCCGAAAATTGGCTGAGCCAAATCGTTGACGATGCACAGCGCGCGGGCCAGCACGTTGAACTAATCTCGGTCGAGGGGCGTGGAACGACAATGCTGCGCCCATCGGCCATGCGCAGGGCAGTAGAGAATCTGATTGGAAACGCGAATCGCTATGGTTCACGCGCCGAGGTCAGCCTTTCGATGACGCCAAAGTCACTACGCATTCGGGTAGAAGATGACGGCCCCGGTATCCCGATCGAACAACGCACCGAGGCCGTCAAACCCTTCACGCGACTTGATCCGGCGCGAAACCAGAATCAGGGCACCGGCGTGGGTTTGGGCCTTGCCATTGTTGCCGATATCGCCCGCGTACATGGTGGTATTCTGCGACTGGGCAGCAGCGAAAGGCTGGGCGGATTAAGCGCGGATATCGTGATTGGACGGTGATTTGGTAGGCCCGGAGGGACTCGAACCCCCAACCAAAGCGTTATGAGCGCTCTGCTCTAACCAATTGAGCTACAGGCCCACCGTCCCGCCTTGGGTATCACGATCACTGGCCGCGTCAAGCCTGACCGTTGCAACATGGCCCACAATCGAATAACCCGCGCGCAAAGCACTCATGAGGGATTGGCCATGACAGCGGGCAAGAACGGAATCACCTATGCCGACGCAGGTGTAGATATCGATGCAGGCAACGCTCTGGTCGATCGGATCAAGCCTGCGGCCAAGCGCACCAACCGTTCGGGCGTGATGAGCGGGCTAGGCGGTTTTGGCGCTCTGTTCGACCTGAAAGCGGCTGGCTATCAAGACCCGGTTCTGGTGGGCGCAACCGATGGTGTGGGCACCAAGCTGCGGATCGCAATCGATACCGGCGTTGTCGATGGCGTGGGAATCGATCTGGTGGCGATGTGCGTCAATGATCTGATCTGCCAAGGTGCTGAGCCGCTGTTTTTCCTGGATTATTTTGCCACCGGTAAGCTGGACACCGATACTGCCGCGCGGATTATCGAAGGAATTGCCGAGGGGTGTGTCCAATCTGGCTGCGCCCTGATTGGTGGTGAAACCGCCGAGATGCCGGGTATGTACCCTGACGGCGATTTCGATCTGGCCGGTTTCTCGGTTGGTGCCATGGAACGCGGGGCCGCATTGCCCGAGGGTGTTGAACAGGGTGATGTCCTGCTGGGGCTGGCTTCGAACGGGGTGCATTCCAACGGCTATTCGCTGGTGCGCAAACTGGTTGAAATGTCCGGGCTGGGCTGGGAGGAAGAGTCGCCTTTCGGTGGCGGAACATTGGGTGAGGCTCTGCTGACCCCCACGCGGCTGTATGTGAAACCAGCGCTGCAGGCGATCCGGGCTGGCGGTGTTCGCGCGCTTGCCCATATCACCGGCGGCGGCCTCACCGAAAATCTGCCGCGCGTATTGCCCGAAGGGCTCGGGGCCGAGATTGATTTGAATGCTTGGGACTTGCCGCCTGTGTTCAAATGGATGGCCGAGACCGGTGGCATCGCCGAGTCTGAGATGTTGAAGACCTTCAACTGCGGCATCGGCATGATTGTTGTCTGCGCTGCAGATCAGGCAGATGATCTTACAACACTGCTTGCAGAGGCAGGCGAATCCGTTGCGCGCATCGGAACAGTCACCGCAGCGCCGGGTGTGGCCTACTCAGGCAAACTGCTGTGAGCCACAAGCGCGTCGCGATCCTGATCTCCGGGGGCGGATCGAACATGCTGTCGCTGGTCGACAGCATGAATTGCGATCATCCCGGTCGGCCATGTCTGGTATTGTCGAACGATGCAAATGCCGGAGGGCTGAAGAAAGCTGCACAGCGCGGAATTCCGACCGCAGCCGTCGACCACAAGCCCTTTGGCAAAGATCGCGCTGCGTTTGAGGCAGAACTGCTTAAACCGCTTATGGCAGCCCAGCCGGATGTTGTCTGTCTGGCCGGTTTCATGCGTGTATTGACGGGTGAATTTGTATCGCGTTTCCAGGGCCGGATGCTGAACATCCACCCATCGCTTTTGCCTAAGTACAAGGGTTTGAACACCCATGCCCGCGCCATTGAAGCAGGCGACGCCGAACATGGCTGCACCGTTCACGAAGTTACTGCAGCGTTGGATGACGGGCCGATTCTGGGTCAGGCGCGCGTGGGTGTACGGGTAGGGGACACGCCTGAGGAGCTCGCCGCCCGCGTGTTGACCTGGGAGCACAAACTCTACCCTGCCGTGCTTCGCCGTTATTGTATGGGCAACAAAGACCCAGTTCTTCTGCCCTAACGCGGAGGGGTGATTTACACGCAAAGGTTATTCGTCTTATGGTCGCATATCGCTCGGGACGAGGACGGCACGGGCAGTCACAATAACCAAAAGCAAGAACAGCACCGCGCATGAAAACCCTGACGACGACGCAAGAGCTGGCCGCATTCTGCTCGGCTGCTGCACAATATCCTTATGTCACTGTAGATACCGAATTTCTGCGCGAACGGACCTATTATTCGAAACTCTGTCTGGTGCAGCTTGCAGTGCCATCGGAAGATGAAGACAGCGCCGTTCTGGTTGATCCATTGGCTGACGGCATGTCGCTGGAGCCTTTGTACCAGCTGTTCAGCGACGAAAGCGTGGTCAAGGTTTTCCACGCCGCGCGGCAGGATCTTGAAATTTTTTGGGTCGACGCGGGCGTCTTTCCGACTCCGTTGTTTGATACTCAGGTCGCTGCGATGGTCTGCGGTTTTGGTGAACAGGTTGGCTATGAAACTCTGGTCCGGAAGATCTGCAAGGAAGGGGTCGATAAAACTTCTCGCTTCACCGACTGGTCACGGCGCCCTCTGACGGATGCGCAGAAAACATACGCACTGGCAGATGTAACCCATCTTCGGAAAATCTATGAGCATCTGGCTGCAGAACTTAAGAAGTCGCGCCGGGATCACTGGGTCGCAGAAGAGCTTCGCATACTGACCCGACCCGAGACATATGACATTCGCCCGGAAGAGGCGTGGCGGCGGGTCAAAACGCGGACCAACTCTGCCAAGTTTCTGGCCGTGGTTCGAGAGCTGGCGCAGTTCCGTGAGGCCTATGCGCAAGAGAACAATGTGCCACGAAGCCGTGTGTTCAAAGACGATGCGTTAATCGAGATGGCCTCGACCAAGCCCAAGACGCCCTCTGATCTGGGCGGGTCGCGCTTGTTGCTGCGCGAAGCGCGCAAAGGGGCGATCGCAGAAGGCATTCTGGAGGCGGTAAAACGGGGCGTAGGTTGCCCGCAAGACCGATTGCCGAAAATTGACAACAGCCGTGACAAGCTGAAGGTCAACCCGGCACTTGCAGATTTGCTGCGCGTTCTTTTGAAATCAAAGACCGAAAGCGCAGGCGTTGCCGCAAAATTGATCGCCTCCAGCGCGGAATTGGATCAGATCGCTGCAGGCGAACGAGAAGTTCCCGCCATGTCCGGTTGGCGGTTCGAGGTTTTTGGCGAGGACGCGCTGAAGCTTTGCGAAGGCAAGATTGCTTTGGCCGCCAAGGGACAGGCAGTGCAGGTTGTCTCGCTTTAACGGCGACGAGATTCCAACGCGTTCTGCTGGCCTTTGACCCGAACTAAACGAATACCTTCCAGTTCTTTTCGGCTTACATTGACGGCCTCTGAAACCATCCGCGACCGTTCGGTGCCCTGCGCAGTGGCGTAGTCCGGGTAATCCACGCGGAAGGTGAACTCCATAACGCCATTTTTGCTGAGTTCTTCCGATCTTACGCGCGCGAGCTGTGCGTTGAACGCACCCTGTCGAATGGCTGTGCCAGCCGCATAGATGATTGCACCCGTCGAGGTTGGGTCGATCCGCAATTCGTTGATCACGGCGATTGGAACGCTATTATCCTCGGCGTCCGGACGCTCGAACAGGCCTTTTTTGTCGGCATTTTCGGGAACCAAGGCATTAGCGTCATCGGCTGATACTTCGGATGGGCTGGGTGTGCTGCTGCCAAACCAGTTCGATGGATTCGCGCTTGAGTTGCTCCAGTTGCTACAAGCGGACAGAGCCATTGTGGAGATCATCAGAACAGGCAGAGTTTTGTGCATGGACCCAGTACTTTGTGCAACTTTACCTGCATCGGGTTAACGCAAATTCGATCGTTTGAAAAGCCACGCTGGGGACTGGACAGTCGGTAGCGCTGAGCATAGTTCACAATTGTGAACGCGTAACGCAAGGACGGACCCGATATGGCAACGCCAGCCTTCGAAGAGATAGTCGAGGATTTCGAGTTCCTGGAGGACTGGGAAGACCGCTATCGCCATGTGATCGAGCAGGGCAAAGCGATGGAGCCTCTGGATGATGCATTCAAAGTCCCTGCGACCAAGGTGAATGGTTGCGCCAGTCAGGTCTGGCTGCATCCAACCATTGAGGGCGGTCAATTCCGATTTGACGGTGACAGCGATGCCCTGATTGTTCGGGGCCTGATTGCGGTTCTGCGTAGCCTGTATAACGGCTTGCCGGTGGCCGAGGTGCCCAGTGTTGATGCCGGTGGAGAACTCGCGCGACTGGGGTTGCAGGATCATTTGTCTGCCCAACGTTCGAACGGGTTACGCGCTATGATAGAACGTATTCGCGAAGTGGCATTGGCCAGCGCCTGACTTTTAGGTGGATTTGCGTGCTGCCCAGTCAGCAAGCGTGGTTTCCAAATCGCCATAGCCGGTTTGCCGACGTTCGAATTCCAGCCCCATCCGTTCGGCACACTCCTGCGCGCGGCGAGTGAGGTTGGGATCATCAGTTTGTGCTTGATAGACGAGCTTGGTGTAATTGCCGAAATACATCTCTCGCAATTCAGGATGCCGGTCTAGACCCAGCGGTTTCCAGACAAACGCATCAAACTGCCGCGCAAGGAAATCTGTCAGATAAAAAGCGGTGGTTTCATCGTCTCCATGCGCGGCAAAGGCCAAATTGCCCTCGAAGAAGGAATAGCAATGGGGCCCTTGGATCATCTCGACCCCCAGTCGCTCGCACGCTGCTTGTAGCAACCCACCGGTTCCGCAATCAGCATAGACAACGTAGATGCGATCGTAGGAGTCCCGATGCTTGGCAACCGCATCCTCGACCGCCTGTGTAATCTTTTCCGGGTGCACATGTAAAATGGCGGGCAGGCAAGTCAGCGCCATGTGATCCCAGCCGTTCCGTTCTTTCAAGTCCAAAATCTCGCGCGCCAGTGCGCCGCATGCGATCAGAAGAATTGACTCGGTGCTGTGCGGTGCGACATAGCCCTGACGGGTCAGGCTGTCATCATCTGGCATGTTTGAGTCGGTCATCTGATCTCTCTGACTGGTCTTTAGCTAAATATGTGCCCGAGGTTCGGACAAAAAAGGCCGCCCCAATAAGGGCGGCCTGTCTCGCGATATGGTATCGCGCGTCAGCCGGCCAGTTGGTTGTGCTTGCGCGACATAAAGTCCTTGGCCATTTCCACCGCCACGGCTGCGTCGCGGCAATAGCCGTCAGCGCCGATCGCCTTGCCGAACTCTTCGTTCAGCGGAGCGCCGCCAACCAGAACGGTATATTCATCACGCAGGCCCTGTTCGACCAAAGTGTCGATCACGACCTTCATATAAGGCATCGTCGTCGTCAGCAGAGCGGACATGCCCAGAATGTCGGGCTGTTCGTTTTCCAGCGCTTCGAGGTAGTTCTCGACCGGGTTGTTGATGCCGATGTCAACAACTTCGAACCCGGCGCCTTCCATCATCATCGCAACAAGGTTCTTGCCGATGTCATGGATGTCACCCTTTACGGTGCCGATCACCATCTTGCCAACGCGCGGAGCACCAGTTTCAGCCAGCAGAGGCTTCAGGATCGCCATACCGCCTTTCATGGCGTTGGCCGCGAGCAGAACCTCAGGCACGAACAGGATGCCGTCGCGGAAGTCATGGCCGACAATTGTCATGCCGCCAACCAGCGCTTTGGTCAGGATGTCATAGGGTTGCCATCCGCGCTCGAGCAGGATGTTCACACCTTCTTCGATCTCTTCCTTCAGGCCGTCATAAAGGTCATCGAACATCTGTTCGACGAGTTCGTCGTCATTCAGTTCGGACAGGACGATGTCTTCTTCATCAGACATGGGTATTTCCCTGAGCTGTGCGGGCCTGCGGCCCGTGGTGGCATTTTCACCGTTTTGGCCATTTCGTCGCAGGTCTACTGTGACGATTGCGACCTAGGTCGTTCTGAGACCGACCTATAGGCCGAATATTCGCACTCAGCGACATCGAATTTTGCAAGATCATCCTGCATTGGTTTCATTAGCCACGGTAAATTCACCTGCAGTCTAATGCGTCGCCGGTTTCGAGCATCTGATGATTTTTGGGAATCGAAACATGAATCTTGCCAGTGAAACTGGTTTTAATTACATCTAGTGATAGGAACAAAAGGCGAACAAATGACTGCTGCCATCAAAAGCCCTGGGCGCGGAGCAACCTCAAACGAAGCAGGTCGATTCGAGAGGTTTACAACCGAGTTGACCGAAGATGGCTGGGATTTGCCAGACGAACTGCCCCCGTTGCGGACCGAAGTTCGGGAAGAAATGGCGCGCAATCTGATCACCTATAACAAGTCGCCGGACCTACCTTTTGACCGATCCATAAACCCATATCGGGGCTGCGAGCATGGATGCGTGTATTGCTTTGCTCGGCCAACGCATGCGTATCTGGGGCTGTCTCCGGGTTTGGATTTCGAAACCCGCCTTGTTGCACGACCCAATGCGGCTGAGCTATTGCGTCGCGAACTCTCGGCACGTTCTTACAAGGTGGCCACGATTGCACTGGGCACCAACACCGATCCCTATCAACCCATCGAAAAAAACCGCAAGATAACAAGAAGCTGTCTAAAGGTTCTGAGAGATTTTCAACATCCGGTCGGTATTGTGACCAAGGGGACTCTGATCGAGCGTGATCTTGATATTCTGGCACCGATGGCCAGCAATGGTCTTGTCCGGGTTGGCATTTCGCTGACCACATTGGACCGGGATCTTTCCCGGCGGATGGAACCCCGGGCGCCTTCACCACAGCGCAGGCTCGGAATGATCCGCAACCTGACCGAGGCTGGCGTGCCTGTGCGCGTTATGACGTCTCCAATCGTGCCCGGATTAACCGATCATGAGCTGGAAAATCTGCTGGAGGCCGGAAAGCAGGCCGGCGCAGATTCCGCGAGCTGGATCATGCTGCGGCTACCGCGTGAAGTATCCGGGCTTTGGCGCGAATGGCTGAGTGAACATCAGCCAGGCAGAGCAGAGAAGGTGATGGCGCGGCTGCGCGAAATGCATGGGGGTAGGGAATACGACCCCCGGTGGGGCCACCGCATGCGGGGCGAAGGGACCTATGCCGAGATGATTGCGCAACGGTTCAAGGCCGCAGTCAAACGTCTCGGGCTGTCGACAGACATGCCGCCACTGAACTGTGCGGCGTTTGCACCTCCACCCCAGCCCGGTGATCAACTGGCTTTGTTTTGAAGCCTTGGTTCAGAAACTAATGCCAATACCGGCCGAGAAGCCGTTGACGGTATCGCTGCCGTAGTAGCGGACCATAAACCGTGTCGTTGATACCCAAGGCACCCATGTGTCAGACAGATCGACCTCGATCCCACCACCTACGCGTGCCAGCCAGTCGGTGCCCAATACAAGTGCCTGATCCCCGATCAGATAGGACAGGGACAGATCGCCCACCCAGCGGACCGGGCGACCGAACATGCGTTTTCCAGTTGGAAAGCGGTAGCGTGACCACAGAACTGCATTTGCGGCAGTTGATTCAACCAACAGGTCCTCGTTGTCTCCGATAGGCCAGTATTCGATATGGGTATAGCGCAGGCTTGCCTCGAATTCCCGGTCGTTGGACAGAGCTCTCTCGTACGAGACCGTCATCGATCCGCCTGCGCCACCAGCCCAGATGCCGCCGCTTTCGAGAAAGTCTCGATCAAGCCCCAGGCGGTTGGCGATGGCTTGCGCACCGACAGATGCGTCGGATTGCGTACGTCCGACCGAGATATGGGCCATCGGGGTCATTTTCCAATACTCGCCGATGTCGAACTGATAGCCGACACCGCCGGTCATGGCGAGGCTGGTCCATTTCAGCGGAATACGCGTGGTATCTCCGGTGCCGCTGAAGGTCAGAACGGGGTCATAGCGCGCGTAGCCTAAATACCCCTCAAGATAGATCGGCACGCCCTCAGCAAGGCGAAACCCGCCGCCCAGCTGGGCGGATTTGAAATCGTAATCGCGATTGTCTGTATTTGATTGCAGTGAGATTGCGCTGGCAGAATCGTCCGGGATGCCTGCCAGCCCCAAGATTGCCAACGACCCGGCGGCGTTTTCCTGCTGCTGCTTCTCAAAAGCACGTTCCAGCACGCTTTGAGCGGATGCCGATTGCGCAAGTAGCAACATGGTGAACAAGAAGATGAAACGCATGAGAACCAAACACTATTCGTCGGACGCGGCAACATTAGGCGGACAGAGGTAACGCGGAAAGATGCATCGAAACAGTCATTTACGATTGGTTTCGAACGGTCTCATTTTGGTAACGCTACGGAAAAAAAGACCCCGGCTAACCGGGGTCTTAACATCGATATTGTGTGTGGATCAGCGGTTTTCGATGTCCACGTAATCGCGGTTGCTCGCGCCCAGATAAAGCTGACGTGGGCGTCCGATCTTATTCTGTGGATCGGCAATCATTTCTTTCCACTGGCTAACCCAGCCAACGGTGCGTGACAATGCGAAGATTGGCGTGAACATCGAGGTTGGGAAACCCATCGCTTCCATCACGATGCCCGAATAGAAGTCGACATTCGGGAACAGTTTCTTTTCGATGAAATACGGATCTTCCAGCGCCTGTTTTTCCAGCGCCTTCGCGACCTGTAGTTTGGGATTGTTTTCTACGCCCAGCAGGTCAAGTACTTCGTCTGCCGATTGCTTCATCACTTTCGCGCGTGGATCGAAGTTCTTGTAGACGCGGTGGCCAAAGCCCATCAGACGGAACGGGTCATCTTTGTCTTTGGCACGCTCGATAAACTCGGGGATGCGGTCCACGCTGCCGATCTCTTCCAGCATTTCAAGGCAAGCCTGGTTCGCACCACCATGGGCCGGACCCCATAGACAGGCGATACCGGCCGCGATACAGGCGAATGGGTTTGCACCCGAAGAAGATGCCAGACGCACCGTCGAAGTCGAGGCGTTCTGTTCGTGATCCGCCTGCAGCATGAAGATACGATCCATGGCGCGTGCCAGAATCGGGTTCACCTCGTAATCTTCGGCAGGAACGGCAAAACACATGCGCAGGAAGTTTGACGCATAGTCCAGGTCGTTGCGCGGA
This sequence comes from Ruegeria sp. K3, assembly GCF_056531845.1. Classification (NCBI taxonomy): domain Bacteria; kingdom Pseudomonadati; phylum Pseudomonadota; class Alphaproteobacteria; order Rhodobacterales; family Roseobacteraceae; genus Ruegeria; species Ruegeria sp. K3. The sequence goes on from NZ_JBQFMM010000002.1 coordinate 174,535, forward strand.
TACACGAAGGGCTGACCAATATGGTATTTGTAGGCCCAGGCCGCGATGGTCGGCATTTTTGCGATCAAACGGTGCGAAGCTACTTCACGCTGACGCGGGTCCGCGATGTCGGTCGAATCGTGATAGAACGCGGACATGGCACCAACCACACCCACCATGATGGCCATCGGATGCGCATCCCGGCGGAATCCGCGATAGAAATACTGCATCTGCTCGTGCAGCATCGTGTGGCGGGTGATTGTGGTCTCGAAGTTCTCCAGATCCTTCGCCGAAGGCAGCTCGCCATACAGCAGCAGATAGCTGAGTTCGAGGAAATGCGACTTCGAGGCGATCTGTTCGATCGGATAACCGCGATGCAGCAACTCGCCCTTGTCACCGTCGATGAATGTAATGGTGCTGTCACAGCTTGCGGTGGACGTGAAACCCGGATCATAAGTAAAGACGCCAGCCTGACCATAGAGCTTGCGGATATCGATCACATCGGGCCCAGCGGTCGGAGAAAACACCGGCAGATCATAGCTTTCGCCGTGGACAGTCAGTTTGGCTGATTTTTTGCTCTCGGTCATGTTTGTCCCTTCTTCATTCGTGCGCATGCCGGATCGCTGTCCGACAAAGCAGGCAACGACTGCGTTCCGTCGCGCAGTCCGTTCTTAACGGAGCAGCGTTACCCTTATGTGAAATCAGGCCGGGTTCGCTGCATCAGAAAGCCGCGCCAGGGTTTCATCGCGCCCAAGCACAAGCATCATGTCAAATACCGAAGGTGTAACTGCCCGGCCCGCTAGTGCCGCCCGCAGCGGACCAGCCAATTTGCCGAACTTAACCCCATTCGCCTCTGCGAACGAATTCAGGGTCTCCTCCAGTTCGTTCCGGGACCAGCTAGCATTTTGCAGCTGCGGCGTCAATTCTTTCAGTATACCGTCGGATACAGATGCCAGCGCCTTTGCGGCCTTTTCATCTGGCTGGATAGGTCGCGACGTAAGCACAAAATGAGCTTTTTCAATGAGTTCCGGGAACGTGCGTGCGCGGTCCTTGAGGCAATACATCGCACGGATCAAATCACTGGATTGTGTTTCGGAAAGCGGCGGCAAACCAGCTGACTTCAGATATCCCTGAATTTCATGCTGCAGCGCGGCATCTTCCCCGACGGCAATATGTTGTCCACAAAGGTTTTCAAGCTTCTTCACATCAAATCGCGCCGGGCTTTTGCCGATGCCATCCAGATCGAACCACTCTTTAGCTTGGGCATCGGTAAAGAACTCATCATCCCCATGGCTCCAGCCCAGCCGAGCCAGATAGTTGCGCATTCCGGATGCCGGATATCCCATAGCCTGATATTCTTGCGCCCCCAACGCACCGTGACGTTTGCTGAGCTTTTTACCATCTGGTCCATGGATCAAAGGGATATGCGCCCAGACTGGTACTTCCCAACCCATCGCCTCGTAGATCATCATCTGACGGGCGGCGTTGTTGAGGTGATCGTCGCCCCGGATCACATGAGTCACGCCCATATCATGATCGTCAACCACAACGGCCAGCATATAGACCGGAGTCCCATCCGAACGCAGCAGGATCATGTCATCCAACTGATCGTTGCGAATGGTGACATCGCCCTGCACCTGATCGCGGATCACAGTGGCACCGTCTTGCGGAGCCTTGATGCGGATCACGTAAGGTGCGTCGGGATGTGTGGCAGGGTCAGCCTCGCGCCACGGGCTGCGAAACAGGGTCGACTGCCCCTCGGCCCGCGCCTGTTCACGGAATGCAGCGATTTCTTCCTGCGTCGAAAAGCACTTGTATGCCTTGCCGTCGGACAGCAATTGATGCGCGACCTCTGCATGTCGAGGGGCACCCTCGAATTGGCTGACGACCTCACCGTCATGATCAAGCCCTAGCCAGTCCATGCCTTGCAGTATGGCCGCTGTTGCTTCCGGCGTGGAACGTTCCCGATCGGTATCCTCGATCCGCAACAGGAACTTGCCGCCGCGACCCCGCGCATAAAGCCAGTTGAACAGCGCAGTGCGGGCGCCACCGATATGCAGAAATCCGGTGGGAGAGGGGGCAAAACGGGTGACGACCTGATCGGACATGGTGTGGATTAACCTTTTGGTAACCTTAGCGGGCATAGTTTGGCGACTATCTACCCAGCCCGAAGGACGGGGGCAACCATGCGTGTTCTGACACGGGTCGAGACCGCATTGCTGACCCAGCGGGGACACTTGTTTCCGTGGTCCCCGATCTGCCTGGCGGTCGGGATTGGTTGGTATTTCAGCCTCAGGTTCGAACCCGAGGTTGAGCTCTATGTCGGCGTTCTGGCGCTTGCCTTGCTGGCGCTTGCCTCCACCCGTTGGATGGGGGCCGCGTGGTCACCGCTGGCCACTGGCTTAGCCCTGATCGCGATGGGGTTCGCTCTGGCCGGGACGCGGGCACATATGGTTGCGGAGCCGGTCCTGCAATGGCGTTACTATGGCCCGGTCGAGGGGAGGGTCGTAGCGCTGGACCGCTCTGCGTCGGATGCGCCGAGGGTGACATTGGATCAGGTGCGGATCGGGGACGTTCCTGCTGATCAAAGACCCCGGCGCATCCGGCTTTCTATTCACGGTGAGTCAGTTGCGCTGTCCCCGGGTCAGCGGATTATGACCACAGCACATCTTTCGCCGCCGCAAGGGCCAGTTGAACCCGGAGGTTTTGATTTTCGCCGCCACGCCTGGTTCCAGCAACTCGGCGCTGTTGGATACACTCGGGCTCCGGTCCTGACGTCGGCTGCGGCGCGAGATGGTTTGGACGGAGTGCGTATCACGGCCTTGCGCATGGAGATCTCGGATCGGGTGCGCACGATCCTGCCGGGCGAAGTCGGGGGCTTTGCCGCCGCCGTAACTACCGGTGATCGCGGCGGGATGGGGCAGGCCTCGTTAGAGGCGTTGCGCGCGTCCAACCTGGCTCATCTTCTGGCGATTTCGGGCCTTCACATGGGTTTGTTGACCGGTTTCGTTTTTGTGGCGTGCCGCATGGGGTTCTCAATGGTACCTGTCATCGCGCTTCGCATGCCCGTACGCAAGGTGGCCGCGCTCTGTGCGTTATTCGCGTCGACAATCTACCTGCTTCTGTCTGGTGGGAACGTCGCGACTGAGCGCGCCTTTGTGATGGTCTGCGTTATGCTGGGGGCCGTATTGTTGGACCGGCGCGCGATTTCATTGCGGGCGATGGCCATGGCTGCGCTGATTGTTCTTACCTTGCGCCCGGAAACTCTATTGAGCCCCGGATTTCAGATGTCTTTTGCTGCTACAACCGCCTTGGTCGCAGGGTTCGGCGCATTGCGGGACTATGGCCCAATGCCAGGCCCAAAGTGGCTGCGGCCTGTGCTGGCCTTGTTGACATCCTCGGCGATCGCGGGGATCGCGACAGCTCCGATCGGGGCGGCGCATTTTAACGCTATTTCGCACTATGGGTTGTTGGCAAATCTCGTCTCCGTGCCCGTCATGGGAACGCTGGTCGTTCCAAGTGCGGTGGTCGCCGCCCTTCTTGCACCTTTTGGGCTTGAAGCGATTGCATTGCACGTAATGGGTCTTGGGCTGAGATGGATCCTTACCGTTGCCAATTGGGTCGCGGGACTGGAGGGCGCGCGCGGGTACGTAGTAAGCCCAGACTATTTCGTATTGCCTGCTCTGGCTCTGTCTCTTCTGTGGCTAATGCTGTGGCAAGGGCGCGCACGGTGGCTCGGCATCGCTCCGGCAGCACTAGCGATAGCGCTGTGGGGTCAGGGAAGCCGCCCAGACGTGCTGATCGCCGATACCGGCGGGCTGGTCGGAGTGATGACTGAACACGGGCGCGCGCTGAGCAAACCGAAAGGCAGCGGATTTGTCGCGTCGGTGTGGCTGGAAAATGACGGGGACGGGGCAGATCAACCAAAGGCCGCTTTGCGATGGCCAGAGGCATCAGCGGGAATTCAACGTTTTCTTCTGGGAGACAAAGAGCTTGTCCACTTGACTGGCAAGCGGGCTGCGAGCGCCTTTCAGGAATGCAGGAAAGATCAGATCATTGTCGCCCCGGTGTCGTTGACTTTGACCGGTGAATGCAGCGTTTACGATACGGAATTTCTGCGGAAGACAGGCAGTCTTGCGTTATCCAAAGGGCGTTTGTTCGCGAGTTCTGATATCTCAGGCCGCCGCCTATGGTCCCCCAAGCTGCCTCAGTAGCTTCGGATCAAGCCTACCAGGCGGCCCTGAACTTTCACCTTGTCCTCTGGCAGCACGCGGGTCTCATAGGCCGGATTCGCCGCTTCCAGCGCAATGGCCTGACCTCGGCGGAAAAACCGTTTCAGCGTGGCTTCCTGATCTTCCACCAATGCCACCACGATGTCACCGTTGTCAGCGGCCGTTGTTTCGCGGATCACCACGACATCGCCATCGTTGATACCGGCGTCGATCATCGAGTCGCCACGAACCTCAAGCGCATAATGTTCACCACGGCCCGAAACCATCGAGCCCGGTACCGCAACGCGGTGCGAAACATGGCTGATCGCTTCGATCGGTACACCGGCAGCAATCCGGCCCATAACAGGCAATTCCATCGCATCAACTGTGACGGGTTCAAAGTTCGCGGGGCGTGGACCTTCAGGGCGATCGCCTTCAATCACACGGGGTTTGAAACCTGCCGTGGGCTCTCCCCCAAGGCTTTCTGGCAGCTTGACAATTTCGATGGCACGGGCTCGATGGGCAAGGCGGCGGATAAAGCCACGTTCTTCCAGCGCGGTGATCAGTCGATGAATCCCGGATTTTGACCGTAGATCCAACGCGGCCTTCATCTCATCAAAACTGGGCGGAACACCGTCCGCTTGCACGCGTTTGTGGATGAATTCCAGCAAATCCAATTGCTTCTTGGTCAGCATTGCTCATACCTCGTCGCTCATGCGTTTTCTTTTGTTCTACGCATGTTCACGTTTTGTGTCAACGGATTTGCTAGATCGGCAGGTAAAGGACCTCATCCCCGGCCTCGCGTGCGGGATCGAGTGGTTGGCGTACCAACAGTGCATTGGCTTGCGCCAAAACACTCAGCAGCGAGCTGTCCTGATCATCACAGGCGCGGATGCCGCCGTTGTCCAACACCGCCCGCATATAATGCTCACGCGGGCCATTTTTTCCGAGCGGGGCAGAAAGGCGGGCGCGTTGGAATGGCTGTAGGGCCTGTTCAATCCCCAACATGCGGCGCACCATTGGGATGAGGAACAGGTAACCGCACACCATGGCACTGACCGGGTTTCCGGGTAGACCGACCATTGCAGCCCCCCCAAGCCGCCCGGCCATCAGTGGTTTACCCGGTCGCATGCGAATCTTGTAGAACGATTGCTTCAGCCCAAGACCTTCCGAGACATCCGCTACCAGGTCGTACTCGCCAACCGACGCCCCTCCGATGGTCACCACGAGGTCAGCGCCTTGCGCCAAGCCAAAAGCTGTTTCTAGTGAGGCTAAAGTATCTTGTGCGATAGGAAGTACACGAACTTGTGCGCCAGCGTTTTCCAGTAACGCCTTAAGACCAAGGGTATTTGAGGCGACGATCTGATCGGGGCCGGGTGTTTCTCCGGGCATCACCAGTTCGTCACCGGTTGAGATTAGTGCAACCACGGGTTTGCGGTTCACAGGGACCGAAGCGATGTTCATCGCAGCCATTAATGCGACATCTTCGGGTCTGAGCTGGCGTGGGGCCGTGATCTGCGTACCGATGCTGAAATCGATCCCCGCAGGGCGGATATTGGCCTTTTCACCGGGGGCGTCGGTTATGGTGATCAGATCACCGCGTCGGTCGACATCTTCCTGTATGACGACGAAATCTGCACCATCCGGCACAGGCGCACCAGTGAATATCCGCACAGCTTGGCCGGGTCCGACGCTTCCAGCAAAGCGACGTCCGGCCGCAGCTTCGCCAACCACTTTGAACATTGCATGCAGTTCGACTTCGGCCGCCTTGACGGCGTACCCATCCATCGATGACGCAGCAAAGGGCGGCTGATCACGCGTTGCTGCAACGTTTTCTGCCAGGATACGACCGGCAGCCTCGGCAAGGGCAACCGTTTCTGCGGGCAGCGGTGAGACCAGATCGAACAGCAGAGCCCGCGCTTCTTCAACCGAGATCATGATGCCTCGTAACGCCCTGATTTTCCGCCGTCTTTCAGTAGAACACGAATACCGCCGATCTCCATCGATTTGTCCACGGCCTTCGCCATATCGTAAACCGTCAGTGCGGCTGTCGAGACTGCTGTCAGCGCTTCCATCTCTACGCCAGTCTGGCCGGAAGTCTTTACAGTCGCTTCAATCTGAACGCCGGGAAGGTCCGGGTCTAAGCTCAGTTCAATGGCGACTTTGGTCACGGGTAGCGGATGACACAGAGGTATCAGGTCAGGCGTTTTCTTGGCGCCCATTATGCCCGCAAGTCTGGCAACACCAAGAACATCGCCTTTCTTAGCGCGTCCTTCTGAAATGATATCAAAGGTTTCCTTCGCCATCTTGATGTATCCAGATGCAACCGCAACCCGGTCGGTGACAGCCTTGTCGGACACGTCCACCATATGGGCCTCACCTTTGGCATCAAAATGGGTCAGCGGCATCACATCACTCCGGGAATGAGCGGGTTGGCGAGCAGTGCTCGAGTTGCCGAAGCTACATCATCCTGACGCATCAGGCTCTCACCAATAAGGAAACAGCGCGCACCGTAGCGGGCGATATCGGCGAGGTCCGCCGGAGTGCTCAGGCCGCTCTCGCAGACGATCGTGCGATCCGCTGGAACCAGCTTTGAAAGGTGGCGGGTGGTATCGAGGGTCGTCTCGAACGTCTTGAGATTGCGGTTGTTTATCCCGATAAGCGGGCTTTTCAACTGCGATGCGCGTGCAAGTTCATCGGCGTCGTGCACTTCGATCAGAACATCCATGCCCCAGTCAAACGCGGTTTGCTCAAGCTCGGCGGCCTGTGCATCGCTGACCGATGCCATGATGATCAGGATGCAATCCGCACCCAATGCACGCGCTTCGACCACCTGATAGGGGTCGTACATGAAGTCCTTCCGCAATGCTGGCAACGAACAGGCCGCGCGCGCTTCGGTCAGAAAGGATTTGTCGCCCTGAAAGCTAGGCGTGTCCGTCAGAACCGACAGGCAAGCCGCGCCGCCCTCTTCATAAGCTTTGGCAAGCGCGGGCGGATCGAAATCAGCGCGGATCAGACCTTTGGACGGGCTGGCCTTTTTGACCTCGGCGATCAATCCGTACCCCTTGCGCATAGCCGAATGCAGGGCTTCGGCAAAACCGCGTACCTCGGGTGCGTTCCCTGCCTCAGATTCTAGTGTTTCCAGAGGCTTATGCGCCTTATCCGCAGCGATCTCTTCCAGCTTGTACGCTTTGATTTTGTCCAGAACGGTCTCGGTCATGCGGCTTCCTGTGTAATGCGCGCCAGCGCGGTGATCTTTTCACGGGCCTTGCCGCTGTCAATGCTTTCTGTGGCCATCGCAACGCCCTCGCGCAGATCGCTTGCCGCATCTGCAACGACCAGCGCCGCTGCCGAGTTTAGCAACACCGCGTCGCGGTAGGCTGAAGGTGCCCCATCCAGTAGGGCGCGGAAGGCGACGGCGTTCTCTTCGGGGGTGCCGCCGATGATATCTTCGAACGGATGCACCGGCAGGCCTGCATCTTCGGGGTGAAGCTCGACCTCTTTGACAAAGCCGTCCTCAACTGATGCGACCCAGCTGACCCCGGTGATCGTAAGCTCATCCGTACCGTCTGAGCCGTGGACTAGCCAGGCATGTTCAGCCCCAAGCAGACCCAGAGTTTCGGCCATCGGGCGGATCAGGTCGCGGCTGAACGCACCGGTCAGTTGGCGCTTCACCCCGGCGGGGTTGGTCAGGGGCCCCAGAATGTTGAAAATCGTGCGCGTCCCAAGTTCTTGCCGCGAAGGCATGACATGGGCGATCGCCGGGTGGTGCATCGGGGCCATCATAAAACCGATACCGACTTCTTTCAGCGCTTTTTCAACGACTTCCGGGCCGACCATAACGTTAATACCAAGCTGCCCAAGAGCATCTGCTGCGCCGGATTTCGAGCTCAGGTTCCGATTACCGTGTTTTGCAACGGTGACACCGGCGCCCGCCGCCACAAAAGCCGTGGCTGTCGAGATATTGAGTGTTCCTTTGCCGTCGCCCCCCGTGCCAACGATGTCCATCGCGCCAGCGGGAGCTTTCACTGCATTGCATTTCGCGCGCATTACGGCAGCGGCTGCGGCGTATTCCTCGACCGTCTCGCCGCGCGTGCGCATTGCCATCAGCAACCCGCCGATCTGGCTGGGCGTGGCGGCCCCTTCAAAGAGGATGCCAAAGGCCTGTTCCGCCTCGGCACGGGTCAAAGGTCGATCGGCCGCAGCACCGATCAGCGGTTTCAGAGCGTCGCTCATGCGGGGACTTTCATTTCGTTCAGGAAGTTCTTGAGCAGGGCGTGACCATGCTCGGACGCGATGGATTCCGGGTGAAACTGGACGCCGTGGATCGGCAGTTCTTTGTGCTGCAGACCCATAATCGTGCCATCCTCAAGCTCGGCCGTGATCTCAAGGCAATCGGGCAGGCTTTCGCGTTCTACAACAAGCGAATGATACCGGGTGGCCTCGAAGGGCGAGGGCAGGCCAGCGAATACACCTTTGCCGGTGTGTTTCATCGTGCCCATTTTCCCGTGCACGATCTCATGACAGCGCACAACCTTGCCGCCAAATGCCTGACCGATGGTTTGATGCCCCAGACAGACCCCCATCAGCGGTGTTTGCGTCTCGGCCGCGGCTTCGGTCAGGGCCAGACAGATGCCCGCCTGATCGGGATCACAAGGGCCGGGGCTGAGCAGAATACCAGCCGGGTTCATCGCCATTGCTTCCTGTACATCCAGCGCGTCATTCCGGCGCACGACCATCTCGGCCCCGAGCTCACCCAGATAATGAACGAGGTTGTAGGTAAACGAGTCATAGTTGTCGATCAGCAGCAGCATTTGGGCACTTATCTTCCTATGGGCATTTCGGGCTGGCGATGCAGTCCCTGAGCGCGGTATAATGTCGGGACATACATGCTCAGGCTTGTGCGGCAGCGTCAAGAGGACATACCCAACTTGACACCGTGCGGGTGAGCGCCGCGGAAGATGGCGTCTGGGTGGATGAGGCACGAAACAACGCGAGAGGCGAGATTTCGATGAGCGGATTTTACGGTGGAGTGATCGCCGGGGCGGTCTCGGTATTGGCACTGGGCGCGGTTCTTTCGCTGACAACTCCTTTGTCACGTAAACCAGATGTGACGGCAACCGCGCCCGAAGTGGCTGATACTCCGCAGCCTCTGGAGGCTGCGAAAGTTGAAGAAAGCAATGCCGATGCCGATCTGGTTCAGTTGCCACCATCCGGCCCTGAAACCCCCGATCTATCATCAGATTCGCTGGATGGCTTGGCAGGTATCGAGCTTGAGCCCGGTGCCCGTCCTGAGGCGGGTGGAGCACCGACCGTAGCCGAGGCACCCGCAGCGATCTCATCTTCTGACGTGACCGTTCAAACCGAAGCGCCCGCGGCACCGCCAAATCCACTTGCCGAACCGACCTCGCCACAACAGGAAGTCGAACCGGCAGCGCTCGCGGACGCTCCAGCAGCGCCTGCGCCCGAGGAAGCCCCGGAACCGCAGGTTGCGGAAGAAACGCCCAAGGAGGCCCCTCAGGTCGCTGCCTTGCAGCCTGAGATCGCGGATGTGCCGGATGCAGCTCCAGAGGCTCAGGAAGCGGAACCCGTGCCTGATGAAAATCCAATCGCGGTTGAGGGTGAAGAAGATACCCGCCCTGTACGTCAGCCGCGCGTATTGACCCTGCCGCAAATTGGCGGAGAGGGAGCCACAGGTTCCGGTTCGTTGATCGGCAAGCGTGTCGTGCCCCTAACCGAGAGGGATGACCCGCCCGTCGAACAAGCCGTGATTACTCCAGAAGTGGCGGCCAAGCCCATCGAAGCACATGCTGCCACCTTCGAAAACCCAGAATCCAAGCCATTGATGTCGATCATTCTGATCGATGATGAAGGGGCTTTTGGGGCCGAGGCGTTGCAGGATTTCCCATACCCGCTAAGTTTTGCCGTCAGCCCGTCTGACCCGAATGCAGCGGAAAAAATGGCCCGTCATCGCGAGGCTGGATTTGAAGTATTGGCCTTGGTTGACATGCACGAAGCCGCCAGTGCTCAAGACGCTGAGGTGTCGTTGTCAGTGTGGTTGGATCAATTGCCTCAAACCGTTGGCATTCTGGAAGGTGTCGGAAGCGGCATTCAGGGCAACCGAAAGCTGGCTGATCAGGTTGCGGCGATTGCCGGAGATACCGGGCGCGGGCTGGTGACGCAGGACAATGGTCTAAACACTGCGCAAAAGCTTGCAGCGCGCAACGGCATTCCATCCAGCGTAGTGTTCCGCGATTTCGATGGTGCCAAACAGGACCCTAAGATCATGCGGCGTTTTCTGGATCAGGCAGCCTTCCGCGCCGGACAGGAAGGTGCCGTGGTGATGCTGGGTCGTCTGCGTCCCGAGACGATCTCGGCTCTGTTGCTGTGGGGGCTTGAGGATCGCGGCAGCCGCGTGGCGATGGCCCCAATTTCTGCCGTGATGATGAAAGAAGTCCAGCAGGGCGTTGCCGGATCGCTGACGGACGGGTGACGGCAGCGACCATCCGCCACCCCACTAGCTGTTTCCGCTGCCTGTAAACCGCGCCGCATCCGCAGCCGCGCGGCGAATGGCGTTCGATTTATGGACGGTCTCCATGTATTCCGCTTCTGGATCGCTGTCATAGACAACGCCGCCTCCAGCTTGGATATACAGTTTGTGGTCTTTCACAATGGCCGTCCGCAGCGCGATGCACATATCCATGTCGCCGCCTGCGCTGAAATACCCGACACCGCCACCGTAGATGCCGCGCTTTTCAGGCTCCAACTCGTCGATGATCTCCATCGCGCGCACTTTGGGCGCGCCCGAAACCGTGCCTGCAGGCATCCCGGCAAAGAACGCGTCCAGTGCATCCTTGTCTTCGGCCAGTTCGCCGACCACGTTTGATACGATGTGCATCACGTGGCTGTAGCGCTCGATGATGAACTCTTCGGTAGGACGCACGGTTCCAATCTTAGAAACACGCCCGGTGTCATTGCGGCCCAGGTCCAGCAACATGAGGTGCTCGGCCAGTTCTTTCTTGTCGGCCAGCAGGTCGATTTCGTTGGCCTTGTCTTCTTCGGGCGTCGCGCCACGCGGGCGGGTACCCGCGATTGGGCGGATCGTGACCTCATTGCCGAAGACACGCACCAGGATTTCTGGGCTTGCACCTACGACCTGAAAGCCGCCGAAGTTGAAATAGAACATGAACGGCGACGGGTTAGTGCGCCGCAGCGAGCGATAGAGAGCAAATGGCGGTTGTGGAAAATCCTGCGTCCAGCGTTGGGCCGGGACGACCTGAAAGATATCGCCCGCGCGGATATATTCCTTGGCCTTTTCAACGGCCTCCATATAGCCCGACTTGGTAAAGTTCGACACCGGAGGCCCAACTTCGACCGCGTCGCCCAGATCGCGGGTTTCGGCGGGCATGGCGCGTTCCAGATCGCGCACGGCATCCATCACACGCTCGGCAGCCTGCGCATAGGCGGCTTTGGCGGTTTGCCCCTCGCTGACCCAGGCGGGCGACACCACGGTAACCTCGCCTTTGACGCCGTCCAATACAGCAATGACCGAGGGGCGCAGCATGATCGCATCGGGAAGGCCCAACGGGTCAGAGTTCACATCCGGCAGATATTCCACCAACCGGACCATGTCGTAGCCCAGATAGCCAAACAGCCCGGCGGCGGCCTGCGGCAGGTCATCGGGAAGCGCGATGCGGCTTTCAGCCAACAAGGCGCGCAAGTTGTCCATCGGTTTGCCATCCTGTGGCTCGAAGGCCTCGGCATCGAAGCGGGCTGATCGGTTCAAGGCCGATGTCTCGCCCTGACAGCGCCAAATCAGATCGGGCTTCATTCCGATGATCGAATAGCGCCCACGCACTTCACCCCCGGTTACCGACTCGAGCATGAAGGCGTCTTTCTGAGCGCCTGTCAGTTTCAGCATCAGTGAAACCGGCGTATCCAGATCAGCGGCGAGGCGGGTATAGACGACCTGATTTTCGCCTGCATCATAAGCGCGCGCGAAACTTTCGAAATCCGGGGTCAGGGCCATGTTCTGTCTCTTTTAGTAACTGGCCCGTACCGCGTTCAGCGCTTGCTGATCCAGCACAGGGCGTGCGCGTGTCTGGGCATTGCGCACATAGATGTCGAAGATGTTCTGCGCCAGCGCCTGGCTCAATTGCGCAGCCAGTGCATCCTGCATCTGGCGTTGCTCATCGGTTTCCGCCGGAGGTAGCTCTTCATCCAGACGCACGATCAGGGCGTTACCGTTTCCGGGAATGACACGCAGCTCACCAGGGTCCATTTCAAACACCTGAGTCATGAAGTCCACGGGAACATCCTCGAGGAATGCGGTACGTGTCAGCGCATTTTCGACGCGGAAGGGCAGGCCTGTGGCGGTAAAGTCGCCATCTGTTGCCAGTTGGGTCAGAACCGTGTTGCCCTGATTTTGCAGCGCTTTCGCAGTTTCTACCTGCAGCCATGCCTCGGCGACACGGTCACGGGCGCTTTCCAGAGGTTCCGGGCGCGGCTCTAGCACTTCATTCAAGCGCAGCGCAAAGATCGAACCATCTTCAAGGAACGCGACCTCTGGGAAATCACCTTCTTGCACAGCCTCAGCGACTGAGCGGAAGCCGTCATACGCGGCAACGCCATCGTCGCTTTGCTGGGTCCAGTCGATCTGACCCAGTTCCATCTCGGTCTCACCGGCCAGTTCTTCCAGTGTTGCGCCGCCTGCAAGCAGGTCGTTGATGTCTTCGGCCTGTGCTTCGATCTGACGGCGCGCTCGGTCGGCGGCGAGTTCTGCACGAAGTTCGGGTTCGGCGTCTTCGAAACTGACATTGTTCTCGGCCAGCGATCCATTGATCCGGAACAGGGCAGGGCCGAACACCGTGGGAAGCGGGCCGACCACATCGTCGATCTTGGCGGCAAACACGGCGTCGGCTGCATCGCCCAGATCTTCACGGGTGACATCGCCCAGATCAACATCGCTCAGCTCAAGCTGACGTTCGCGGACCAACTGTTCGAAATCGGCCCCGCCAACTTCAAGTTGTGCCAGCGCCTCGGTTGCGGATTCTTCGCTGGGATAGGGAAGGCGCTCGACCAAGCGGCGCTCGGGTTGGAAAAATTCGTCAGCGCGTTGGTCGTATAGACGGCGCAGAGAATCTTCGTCCACTTCGATCGTATCGAGCAGCATGTCGGGCGACAGAATGGCGTAGGTCAGTTGCTTGGTGCGGGGCAGGGTGAACTGATCGGTATTCTCATCGTAATATGTCTGAATCTGCGCGTCTGTGGGTTGGGCCACGGGCGTTTCGAGAAGGTCGGCTGACAGGGTCGCCACGGTAAAGCTGCGGCGGGCCAGCACATAGTTCGACAAAGCCTCGGTCAGCGTACGGGGCATTTCAACACCGCTCATGACCGCACCCTGAACGATGGTGCGTGAAGATTCTTTGCGCAGATCCGATTCGAATTCGGAATCGGTCATTCCGACCTGTTCCAGCTGAAAGCGATAGGCTTCGCGGTCGAATGTACCGTTTACACCTTGGAACGCCGGTATCTGTACAATCTCGTCCTGCAGGTTCTCGTCACCGATCGAAATGCCAAGCTGTCCGACCTCGTTATCGATTGCGGCCAGCGCGATCAGGCGCGAAAGGGCAAGTTGATCGAGGCCAAGATCATGTGCCTGCGAAATCTGCATTGCCTGTCCGGTTTGCGCTTCGACGGCCCGGATCTCGCGCTGAAGCTCACGAAAATACGCGTCGACCGAAATGCTTTCATCACCGACCTGCGCAACCGTACGAACGGTTCCGGTCAGGCTGGTGGCGCCAAAGCCCGCAAGGCCCAGCATCAAAAGACCCATGAGAATCCAGACAAAGGTTTTGGATAGGTTTTTCATGCCTGCGGCCATGGTGCCCTCTTGGTTTTGTCGGCAAATATCTGCCCAGTCGGTTGCGGCCCTGAATACGATGCGTGCAGCCGGGGGGCAAGCTTAGAAGGACAAGCCCTGCAATCGGTCGAACAATTGCGCGATACCGGCGCGGTCGAGGTTGGCAAATGCTACACGAACCTGCCGCTTTCCCGCGGAATCGCCCTCTGGCATGAACATGGTACCCGGCAAAAGCAGTATACCTGCCTCGGGTACCAGCCGTCGGGCCAATTCGTCGGAAGCGATGCCAAAGGGATGTTCGAGGTAGGCAAAGTAAGCGCCAAGTCCCAAAAGACGCCAGCCTTTGTCTTCAAGGCGTGGCATTCCTTCTGCAATGGCGGCTCTTCGGTCGAGAATTTCATCTCGTTCACCCGCAACCCATTGGGTCAAGTTCCGCATGCCCCAAAGCGCGGCAAACTGGCCGATCTGGCCGGGGCAGATCGCGACCGTGTCCAGAAATTTCTCGATCTCCGCCAACAGGGCGGGGCTGGTTGAAATCGCGCCGACACGGTGACCGGTCAGGCGATAGGCTTTTGAGAACGAGTAGAGATGGACAAACGTATCGTCCCAACCCGATTGCTGGAACAGGTCATGAGGCGCGCCTGATCGACTGTCGAAATCGCGATAGGTTTCGTCAACCAAAAGACGAAGCCCCGTTTCCCGCGCAAGATCATAGAAGCGGCGCACCAAGTCCGCAGGGTATTCGACACCACCGGGATTATTCGGCGTCACCAACGAAATCGCCCGTGTCTTTTCGGTGATAAGGGCGCGGGCGCGTTCCAGATCGGGAAGCAAATCATCGTCTGTGGGCAAATCAACGGTTTTTACCCCAGCCATATCCAGCCACATCTTGTGATTGAAGTACCAAGGGGTCGGAAGGATCACCTCATCCCCCTGATCGGTAATTGCCGAAATCACGGCTGAAAAGGCCTGATTGCAGCCCGAGGTGATTGCGATCTGATTCGCCGTTACCTCAGCCGCATAATGTGCGCTGATCTGAGCCGCGAGCTCGGACCGCAGGTCATCGTTGCCCAAGACCGGGCCGTAAAGATGTGCGCTGTCCTGCTCGACTGCGAATTCGGCCATTGCTTGCCGCAGCGCTAACGGGGGCGGATCGACTGGAGCCGCTTGACTGACATTGATCAACGGACGGTCAACCGCGAACTCGACCCCGTCCAGCCAACGGCGTGCCTCCATCACCGGAGGGGCAAAGGTGGCGGCAGTGCGGGTCATTGTCATGGTGAGTCCGTGATTTCAGCGCTTAGTTGAAACGCTTGATTAATCGGTTCCCCGATAGGGTTCGACATATTGCAGGGCCATGTCCCATGGGAAGAAAATCCATGTGTCCTGACTGACCTCGGTAATGAAGGTGTCTACCATCGGACGGCCTTTAGGCTTGGCGTATACGGTCGCGAAATGCGCTTTGGGGAACATCTCGCGCACCAGTTCCAGCGTTTTGCCGCTATCGACCAGATCGTCGATGATCAGAATACCGGTGCCATCACCCATCAGATCAGCATTGGGCGCTTTGAGAATTTCTGCTTCGCCCTGCGCCTGATGATGATAGGATTTCACGCTGACGGTATCGACCGTACGGATATCCAGTTCGCGGCTGACGATCATTGCGGGGGCCATGCCGCCACGTGTAATTGCCACGACCGCACGCCAAGCGCCATCATCTGGTCCTTGCCCATCCAGACGCCACGCAAGAGCGCGCGAGTCGCGATGAATCTGATCCCAGCTGATGTGGAAGCCTTTTTCGTGTGGCAGGCGGTCCTTGGCGCTCATTGTCTATTATCCTTTTTCAACGTCCGGCGCGTCGACGGCCTTCATTCCGACGATGTGATAACCTGAATCCACGTGCAGATTCTCACCTGTCACTCCGCTGCTGAGATCAGACAGCAGATACAGGGCCGATTTACCAACATCATCGATGGTCACATTCCGGCGCAGGGGCGAGTTATACTCGTTCCACTTCATGATGTAACGGAAATCGCCGATGCCGCTGGCCGCGAGCGTCTTGATCGGGCCTGCCGAGATCGAATTCACGCGAATGCCGTCTTTGCCCAAATCCTCGGCCAGATACTTTACGGATGCCTCAAGGGCGGCTTTTGCAACACCCATTACATTGTAGTGTGGCATGACCTGTTCAGCGCCGTAATAGGTGAGGGTGATCGCACTGCCGCCTTCGTTCATCATTTTCTCCGCGCGCTGCATAACGGCGGTGAAAGAGTAGACCGAAACATCCATCGTCAGGTTAAAGTTCGCGCGCGATGTGTCGACGTAGCGCCCGCGCAATTCGTTCTTGTCAGAAAAGCCAATGGCGTGGACGACGAAATCCAGTTTACCCCATTTCTTTTCCAGCGCGCTGAAGAGTTCATTAATTGATTCTTCGTCGCTGACGTCACAGGGCAAAACGATCTCGCTGCCCAACTGCGCCGCCAATGGATCGACGCGTTTTTTCAGGGCGTCCCCCTGATAGGAAAAGGCCAGCTCGGCCCCGGCGTCGGACAAGGCGCGGGCGATACCCCATGCGATTGATTTGTCATTGGCCAGTCCCATGATGAGGCCGCGTTTTCCGGCCATCAACTGATTTGACATCTTCGGTTCTCCGCCTGTCGTCGCATTGTGTTCGGTTGGTTTATGCCATTGATTGTCCTGCTTCAAGGCCATGCGCTCTTGCCCGCAGCGGGTTCTCGCCTTAGGGTCATGTTAATTGTTTCCTGGGGATGGAAATGAACGAGCATACTGGCATCTTCGCCGGGGCTGATCCGTTTGAAATCGCGGATCGGTGGCTGGCCGAGGCAGAAAAGACCGAACCGAATGATCCTAATGCGATTGCTTTGGCAACCGTGGACCCGGAAGGTTTGCCGAACGCCCGTATGGTTCTGCTGAAGGAAATCGAGAAGGACGCGTTTGTTTTCTATACGAACTATCACAGCGCCAAGGCTCAGGAGTTGGACAGCGCCCACAAAGCGGCTTTTGTGATGCATTGGAAATCTTTGCGGCGACAAATCCGTGTTCGTGGTACAATCACCAAGGAAGATGGGCCGCAGGCGGACGCATACTACGCCTCGCGCTCGCTCAAAAGCCGCTTGGGTGCTTGGGCGTCACACCAGTCGCAACCGCTGGAAAGTCGTGCATCCCTGATGGCCGAAGTGGCTAAAGTGACCGCAAAGTTGGGTACCAACCCGCCTCGCCCTGAATTTTGGGGGGGATACCGTGTAACACCTGTCGAAGTCGAGTTCTGGGCCGATGGTGCCTTCAGGTTGCATGACAGGTTTCAGTGGAAGCGACAAAATGTCGATTCCGACTGGCAAGTGCTGAGGTTAAATCCATGACGTTCGCGTTGCGTGAAATGCAACTGTTTGCAGACAATAGCTTTTTTCAGCTTGAATTTGCGAGCCAAAACATAAACAAGAAACCCTTAACGACTTGCCTATCGTAATGGGAAAACAGTGCCAGAAGATCTGAACAGCATGTACCGCGTCCGTGGACACGTAAAATGGTTCGATCCCGCCAAGGGATACGGATTTGTTGTGTCTGACGAAGGCGGCCCGGACATTCTGTTGCACGTCAACGTGCTGCGAAACTTCGGGCAAAGCTCGGTCGCGGATGGCGCCGGCATCGAGATCATGACCCACAAAACTGATCGCGGTGTTCAAGCGGTCGAAGTGATCAGTGTTGACCCGCCTGTTCGCGCGGAAACCATGATGTTGGCCGATTTTGCCGAGCTTGATCCAACCGTGATCGGCAGCGCTCCGCTTGAGGCTGCGCGCGTCAAATGGTTCGACAAGGGCAAAGGGTTTGGCTTTGCCAATGTTTTCGGCAGCAGTGAAGACGTATTCCTGCATATTGAGGTGCTACGTCGTTCTGGGTTGGCAGATCTGCAACCGGGCGAAGCGCTGGCCATGCGGGTCATTGATGGCAAGCGTGGAAGAATGGCCGCGCAGGTTCTGGCCTGGGAAGCGGCCCTGAACGACTAGGTTCTGAATGATGAGAACGGCTTTCGTACTGGCGCTCCTGAGTTTTTTGATTGGCGGGATCGCGCGGGCTGAATGCCGTCCGGATCGTGTCGAGCTTCGAAATGATCTGGCAGAGGTTCGCTTCGACGTTGAACTGGCCATCACACCGAAAGAGCGATCGCGCGGATTGATGTTTCGCGAAAGCATGCCCAACAGATCTGGTATGTTGTTTGTTTTTGATCCCCCTCAACCTGTTGCGTTCTGGATGAAGAATACCCTGATTCCGCTTGATATGATCTTTGTTGATCGCGCGGGCACTGTGACGCGTGTGCACGAAGGTGCAATTCCGGGGGATCTGAGCCCAATCGAAGGCGGCGATTCGGTTTATGCAGTCTTGGAAATCAACGCTGGCCTAGCCGAGCGTTACGCCATTCGGCCTGGATCGCAGATGCGCCACGAAGTTTTTTCGCAAGGTCCTGCAATTTGGCCCTGTTAGGGCTTTTCAAATCAGATCGGCACGTTTAGGAAGGCGCACGGTCCGGGGCGTGGCGCAGTCTGGTAGCGCACCTGTTTTGGGTACAGGGGGTCGTAGGTTCGAATCCTGCCGCCCCGACCATTTTTCCTCTACACTGGCGTTCCGCCATAGTCGGTGTAGAGTTTGGAAAAATCCCTGTCCAAATCTTTGCTTTCAATAGGTATTCTAAGAGTTGAACCATCTTTCTGCGGAACCAGAAAGTACAACTCTGCGTCCACGCGATACCCGGCCTGATTCTTGGTCGAGCTCAGTCGCGTTACGATTTGCGGCAAGTTCTGCGGATAGCCGTTGAAGCTGAGAATCAAATACGCCGTTGCCTCGGGCGGCAAGGTCTCGCGGCATTCAAAGATGCTTGCGGTGGTCTTGATATACTTGTCGCCCGGCCCCGCGCAGTCGGTCCTGAAGGAATTGAAAAGGTTCTGCGGATAACCGTCGAATTGCGCGCTGCGAGATGCAGGTGGTGCTTCCTGTGATGTGCAGGACACGATTAGCGCCACAATAGTTAACAATGAAATCAAACGCATGTAGAGTAGATTTCCCATCCAGAAATGTCGTGTGATTTCAAGTATGGCACGCGCTGCGATGTCGTGACGATGATTCTCTGAACATGTCCTTAACGCGGGATCGGTTGATCAATGACCTCTAACTGTGGCGGAAAACACGAGAAATCACTCTGACACATCAAGGCGGAATGGGCTGGTCGTCCGGGACATGTCTGTGGAGGAATCGCGATGCGGCGAAATTCCGCCGGTTCAGCAAAACAGGTCAAGCTAAAAGATTCCAAAAATGACCGAAAAAGCCCGTTGACCAACTATGGGAATATACGTCAGATTGTATGGGCCGAAAGACGAGCCACTAAATCTGGTAGGCAATGACCGGAAAAGGCATCGGGCGAGGGACGGAAAGCATACCACTATGACGTAGACCGTATTCGCGGTTCTGCGCTGTTCTAGGCAGCGTCCGGTCCCTTGCGTCTCAAATTCGTCGGTAGTGCGGGCGGCACCCCGCAGCATCAAGATTTAGTGCCGGGACTTGAAATTTGGACAGATCGAAGCTGGGGCAGCGGACATGAAGATTGAAAGAAAATTCACCAAACCGGGACAGGATGCATATGGCGATCTGGATTTTGTGTCCGCAACATCCGAGATTCGCAATCCGGATGGCACAATCGTGTTCCGTCTGGACGAGATCGAAGTGCCTGCAAAATGGAGCCAGGTGGCTAGCGATGTCATCGCACAGAAGTACTTCCGCAAGGCCGGTGTTCCTTCCAAGCTGAAGAAGGTTAAGGAAAAGGACGTTCCCGAATTCCTGTGGCGATCGGTTCCTGCGGAAGATGCTGAATTTGATGGCGAAACCTCATCGAAACAGGTTTTTGATCGTCTGGCCGGCGCGTGGGCTTATTGGGGCTGGAAGGGCGGCTATTTCTCGACTGAAGAGGACGCGAGCGCCTATTTTGACGAGATGCGCTATATGCTGGCGACCCAGCGTGCAGCTCCGAACTCGCCGCAGTGGTTCAACACCGGTCTGCACTGGGCATATGGGATCGATGGCCCGGCGCAGGGGCACCACTATGTTGACTACAAAACCGGCAAGCTAACCAAATCGAAATCCGCTTATGAGCATCCGCAACCGCATGCGTGCTTCATCCAGTCGGTCGACGATGATCTGGTCAACGAAGGCGGCATCATGGACTTGTGGGTGCGTGAGGCGCGCCTGTTTAAGTATGGCTCGGGCACCGGAACCAACTTCAGCCATCTGCGTGCAGAGGGTGAAGCGCTTTCGGGTGGCGGCAAGTCTTCGGGCCTCATGGGATTTCTCAAGATCGGCGACCGCGCCGCTGGCGCGATCAAATCAGGCGGTACAACCCGTCGAGCAGCAAAGATGGTAATCGTCGATGCAGATCACCCGGACATCGAGCAATTCATCGAATGGAAAGTGATCGAAGAGCAGAAGGTGGCCTCGATCGTTGCCGGATCGAAGATGCACGAGAAGATGCTGAACGGCATTTTCGAGGCCATCCGGTCTTGGGACGGCTCTGCCGATGATGCCTATAATCCAAACGCAAACGACGCCCTGAAAAATGCGGTTCGCGAAGCGAAAAAGGTCGCGATCCCAGAAACTTACATCAAGCGCGTTCTGGACTACGCCAAGCAGGGCCACGATAGCATTGAATTCCCGACCTACGATACGGACTGGGATTCGGAGGCTTATAGCTCGGTCTCGGGCCAAAACTCGAACAACTCGATCCGGGTGACCAATGCGTTCCTGACCGCAGTTGAAAAAGACGCGGATTGGGAACTGATCAACCGCACCGACGGCAAGGTTGCTCGTACAGTCAAAGCACGTGATTTGTGGGAAAAGGTCGGCCACGCCGCATGGGCCTGTGCCGATCCTGGCATCCAGTTCCATGATACTGTCAACGAATGGCACACTTGCCCCGAAGACGGTGAAATCCGCGGTTCGAACCCGTGTTCGGAATACATGTTCCTCGATGACACGGCCTGTAACCTGGCGTCGATGAACTTGCTGACCTTTTTCAAGGACGGTGAGTTCCAGGCGGCGGACTATATGCACGCCTCGCGTCTGTGGACCCTGACGCTGGAAATCTCGGTGACCATGGCGCAGTTCCCGTCTAAGGAAATTGCGAAACTCTCTTACGATTTCCGTACGCTGGGTCTGGGTTATGCCAACATTGGCGGTCTGCTGATGAACATGGGTTACAGCTACGACTCGAATGAGGGGCGTTCGATCTGTGGCGCGCTGACCGCGATCATGACCGGTGTGGCTTATGCGACCTCGGCAGAGATTGCAGGCGAGCTTGGCCCGTTCAAAGGATATGAGCGCAACGCAGACCATATGCTGCGCGTCATCCGCAACCACCGTCGTGCGTCGCAAGGAGTGACCGAGGGGTATGAAAAACTGGCTGTTAAGCCGGTGCCTCTGGATCACGACAATTGCCCGGATAAGCGTTTGATCGATCTGGCCATGTCAGCTTGGGATGAAGCGCTGAGCCTCGGCGAAAAGAACGGTTATCGCAACGCGCAGGCCACAGTTATCGCACCAACCGGCACCATCGGTCTGGTGATGGATTGCGACACGACCGGGATCGAACCGGACTTTGCTCTGGTCAAGTTCAAGAAGCTGGCCGGCGGTGGTTACTTCAAGATCATCAACCGCTCGGTGCCTTCGGCGCTGGAAAAGCTGGGCTATTCCTCGGCTCAGATTGAAGAGATCGTGGGTTATGCGGTTGGTCATGGCACCATCGGCAACGCGCCGGGGATCAACCACACCTCGCTGACCGGTCATGGTTTTGGCCCGAACGAGTTGGCAAAAGTAGATGCCGCACTGGAAAGCGCGTTCGACATTCGGTTCGTCTTCAACCAGTGGACGCTGGGCGAGGACTTCTGCACCGGTGTTCTGGGCATCCCGGCGACCAAGCTGAATGACCCGACCTTCGATCTGCTGCGCCATCTGGGCTTTACCAAGGCGGATATCGACGCGGCCAACGACCATGTTTGCGGAACCATGACGCTGGAAGGTGCGCCGCATCTGAAGGAAGAGCACTATTCGATCTTCGACTGCGCCAACCCGTGCGGTAAAAAAGGCAAGCGTTTCCTTGGGGTTGATAGCCACATCACCATGATGGCGGCGGCGCAGAGCTTCATCTCAGGCGCGATCAGCAAGACGATCAACATGCCGAATGACGCGACCATCGAGGACTGCCAAAAGGCATACGAACTCAGTTGGTCGCTGGGTGTGAAGGCGAACGCGCTATACCGCGACGGCTCGAAACTGTCGCAGCCTCTGGCCGCGGCGCTGGTCGAAGATGATGACGAAGCGGCGGAAATTCTGGAAAGCGGTTCGACGCAAGAAAAAGCTGTCGTTCTGGCCGAGAAGGTGATCGAGAAGGTTGTGGTCAAGGAAATGATCCGCAGCCATCGCGAGAAACTGCCGCATCGCCGCAAGGGCTATACCCAAAAGGCAATCGTGGGCGGCCACAAGGTTTACCTGCGGACCGGTGAGTTCGAAGACGGTAAGCTGGGCGAGATTTTCATCGACATGCACAAGGAAGGCGCTGGCTTCCGGGCGATGATGAACAACTTCGCCATCGCCGTGTCGGTTGGCCTGCAATACGGCGTGCCACTGGAAGAGTTTGTGGATGCCTTTACCTTCACCAAATTCGAACCAGCGGGGATGGTGCAAGGCAACGACTCGATCAAGAACGCGACGTCGATCTTGGATTATATCTTCCGCGAACTGGCCGTGTCCTATCTGGATCGCACCGATCTGGCGCATGTCAAACCCGAAGGCGCAACCTTCGACGATCTGGGTCGCGGCGAAGAGGATGGTCTGTCCAACGTATCGGAAATCAGTGAAAGCGCGGCGACCAAATCCTTGGAAGTGCTGAAACAAATCAGCTCGACTGGGTATCTGCGCAAGCGGCTACCGCAGGATCTGATGGTCTTCAATGGTGGTCAAGCCGACGTGTCCGGTATGGCCGAAACCGCAGCGACATTCGAAGCACCCGCTGAGACGGCGGTTGCGACCGGAATGGACGCTCGTACCAAAGCCAAGATGCAAGGGTACGAGGGCGATCCCTGCGGCGAATGCGGAAACTACACGCTGGTGCGCAACGGCACCTGCATGAAATGCAACACCTGCGGCGCGACAAGCGGGTGTAGCTGAGTTTAGCGCCCCGGCAACCCGGGGTGCAGGGGTCGGATGCTGCCACAGTAACCGGCCCCGACGAATACGAAGCAAGGCGCTGAGACTTACCATCGATGCCTTGTTTCACTCGGCCGACATGCCCGTGTCGGCCGGGAACAGGGTGGGGCGGAATATTTGCTCCCTCCCACTCTCTCACGGGACGGGTGCGCTCGTCCCATGCGCAGTCCAGGCCGCAGGCAAAAAAACACCGGGCGGTCAACGAAATGAGCCTGGAAGGCGAAACTGACAGGGGGCTTCGGCCCCCTTTCTTTTTTCAACCCCGAGTCGTGGATTTGAGCAGGGCATTGCCGGATCATCCTGTTTGGATCGGGCAAGAGTTGCCGAAACCTGTCCTGGCCATTTCGCCCAGCAAGCCTCCGCAGATGCGACTCAGTCAAACACGCAGAGATTGGCTTGAAAGCGGCCACATCAATCTGAGCGGGTGACACGCCTTCAGGATGGCCTTTTTTTGGCGCTTGTCCGGACGCAAACACTCAAGAAAACGCAATCAGGAGGCATAACATGAAACCGCAAATTCTGGCCCTTATCTCAACCTTCGCACTTGGCCTGCCGACATTGGCCGTCGGCCAAAGCGCCGCCGATACCAACGGCGACGGAGTACTGACGATCGATGAAGTTCAGGCCGTCGTGCCTGACGTTGATGCCGAAGGCTTTGCGCAGATGGACGCAAACGGCGACGGTGCGCTAGATCAGGATGAGATCACCATCGCTGAACAAGCGGGCCTGCTGCCGCCGTCCAACGGCTGATCAAGCAGGAATGCTGGCGGCCCGGAATATCCGGGCCGCTTATTTTTCAGCGGCTTACGCGGGTAAGTAAATGTTGAACTTGCCGCGAATTTCCGCGTCCAAAAGCGGGTCGAATCTGGCCGGGGATGGCACGGCGAGGATCTCTTCCTTCCGCTTCACTGCCTTTTCGATCAGATCTGGTTTGCCAAGCTCAACCCATTCCTTCGGAGATGATCGGTCACCAAAGGTAGGATAGACGTAATCTGCCTGCATACGGCCTAGCGTCGCATCGGTGCCAAGATAATGCCCAGGACCACCCATGCAGACTTCGGCCATCTGGTCCAGTGCCAGCGTCTCGTCCGTTACCTCGATTCCGCGCACACAGCGCTGTGCCTGTCCGATCAGGTCATCGCTCAGGATCAGGCTCTCGTGGCAGAACCCCAGCAACGAGGCATGCATGCCTGCGGCTTCATACACCATGTTCAGGCCTGACAGCCCAGCCATGACGTTCGAACACATTTGTTCCCAACCGGCCTGCATGTCGGGCAATTTCGCGTCCGATGCACCAGCTGCGGCACCACCGGGCAGATCGTAAAACTGGTGCATTTGCGCGCAGCCCGCGGTTAGCAGAGCTTGTTCACCCGATCCGATGGACATAGCACCGGTGCGCAGGTCCAGACCAAAAGGCCAAGTGCCAAAAATCGCGGGTGCACCGGGCTTTACGGCGTTTACATAAACCAAACCCGCCAGACATTCGGCGGTGGCTTGTGTGATCGCTCCGGCAACGGTCGAGGGTGCGGTAGCTCCTGCCATGCCCGCAGAAAGCAACAAAACCGGCATTCCGGCCTTGATGCATTCTTCCATCACCTCGCAGCTTTCGGTGGCGAATTTCATCGGGGGCACAACGAAGCAGTTGGAGTTGGACATGAAGGGCCGCTCGCGCCACTTGTCCTCTCCGCCCGCGATCATGTGCAGCATCTCGATGGCGGGGGCCACATGGCTGGGCTCTGTGAACGACGTACCGATGTGTTTGAACGTGCCTGAGGTGGTGGCGTAGACCGTGTTCAGATCCATCTCAAGGTTGTCGGCGATATCTCGGCACACCATGGGGCGTTGAACAAAGTGAATGTTTTCAAGCTGTTCACAGATGCGAGTCGCGTCATGCAGGTCCTGCAGGGTCGAGTCGCGATATTCCTGCCCATGCACGTCGACCATGCTGACCGCTGCGCCTGCGGTGCCATAATGGACACGCGTTCCCGACAGCTCCAGATCCGATTTGCCGTCCCGGCTGTGCAGAGTGATCGAGCGATTGGCCTTGGCGATTGTGTCCTCGACCAATGCGCGCGGAAAGCGGATGCGGCCATCGTCGCCCAAGGTGCATCCCGCAGCCACGAGATAGTCGATCCCACTTTGTGGCGCATCAGCAAGGCCGATGGTTTCCAGTGCGGTCAGAGCGGCCTCGTGGATGCGTTCGATCTGTGCTTGGGTCAGAACCTTCAGGGTTCCGCCCTCCATACCAGGCCGAATCGGGCGAAGATGTTCCGGAAGAGCTGACGCACGGGCGGCACGACGCGCGGCGCGGCCACCGCTGCGGGATGAGTTTCGCGTTTGTTCGTTCATGTGTGTGTCCGGTCAAAAAAGTACGTTGTGGGTGAGTGTACCTAGACCAGTGCAGGCCGTCCTCGTGCCGCACGACCGCGATCCGCACCAATGGTGCGGCTGACCAGCCGAATTTTCCAAACTTCGTTATGCATCAACTTCCTCAGTCTGATGCGCCCATTGTTTCAATGCACTTTTGGAAAATCTGTTCTGTTTGCGACTTTGGACTAATTTTATTGGGCCATCAGTCAAAATGAACTGGGCGCAAATCCTCGTGACTAAATGTTTTTTTCCAATTGCGGTAAGAATCTGTTAATCTGCACGTAGTTATTTGGATTTGTACCTTAGGTTTAAGTAAATACTGGGGTTGGCTGATCAGCAGATCGCTGCCTCGGGGATGCGCCCAAACCGGCAACGGATGTTTGGAGGTCTGCATGAAGTCATTACTGGCCGCACTCGCCGCAGCACTGATAACAGGTGCAGGGCAGGTTGTGGCAGAAGACTGGACAGGCGCGTACGCTGGTTTCAGCTTTGGTTATGCAGATGTTGATGGGTCCGGAGGGGCAGGCGGAAGCGGGGGCAGTTTTGGCCCGCTGATCGGATACGACTATGATTTTGGAAATTTCGTGCTTGGCGGTGAGTTGGAATATAACCGCCTGAATCTTGATCTGGGACAATCCGAAGGAAGCCTTGATAGTATGTCGCGATTGAAGTTGCGCGGCGGCTACGATTTTGGATCAGCCCTTGGCTATGTTGTCTTGGGAACCGCGCGGGCCAGTACGTCGGGTGACAGTGATACGGCTGCCGTTTACGGGATCGGTGTTGCCTATCCGCTTGGCGATCGGTTTGTAATCAGTGGCGAAGCGCTGCGGCAGAACTTCGATGATATACCGGAGTCTGGTCGAAGCCTCGACGCAAATGTGTTCAACTTGCGCACCACATTCCGCTTCTGAAACTCGGTGGTCGATTGTCATCCATCTGCCAATTGAGCGGCAAATTCGCATAGGGTCTGTAGCGATGTGACGAATTTCTCGTCATCGATTGTCATGGCCACGCGGATGTGACCTGCGGCGGCAGAACCAAAGCTCTCACCGGGCATCACAGCGATGGCATGCGTGTCCAGCAGCGCATTTGCGAACACATCGCCGCTAAGACCCGTAGCCCGGATATCCAGCATCAGATACATCGCGCCTTGCGCCGGTATTAAGGTGACGACCTGCTGCGCAGCCAGCACTTCAATCGCCAGAGCGCGGCGGCGGCGAAACGGCGCGGCGATCTTGTCTTCGAGAGGTTGTCCCACGCTCAGCGCATAGTTGGCCGCATCCTGTATAAAGCCGGGCACACCATAGGTTGTGTGTGTTGCCAAGTTGATCAGGTGGTCGATCACGCCTTCCGGAGCAACGATCCACCCACAACGCGAGCCAGTCATGGCATGAGATTTCGACATTGAACCCACGACCAGAGTGCGCTCAGCCATGCCGGGTAGGGCGCGCGGTGACAGGTGTTCACCCTCCCAAACCTGCGTGTCGTAGACTTCATCGGAAATCAGCCACAGATCGCGGCGCTGACAAACCTCGGCGATGGCAGAAAGTGTTTCGGCGGAATAGACCACACCAGTTGGGTTGTTTGGGGAGTTTATCAGCAGCGACACCGCCCCGCCTGCCGCGCCATCGATATCGGAAGCGCGAGGTTGGAACAAATCTTCGGCGCGTGTTTCTATGCGTTTGGCTACCGCTCCAACGCCACGGATCGTGCCGGGGTAGGTGGCATAATACGGATCCAGGTAGAGCGCGATATCGCCCGGATCGCAAAGCGCGGTGTGCGCCGCAAACAATGCGGCCTGACCGCCGGGGGTGATGATAACGTTGTTGCGTGTGGTCGCTACACCTGTTCGCATTTGGACACGGGCGGCCACAGTATCACGCAGCAGATCAGTGCCAGGAACCATCGCGTATCCTGTGTGCCCGCTGCGGGCCGAACTTTCCATGGCCGACAATATCGACTGATCGGTCCGAATGTCATGCTCGCCGATCGTCAACTCGGTGACGGCATGGCCTTCGGCAATCATCCGACGCGCGCGGATGAACACCTCCCAGCCGTCTGATCCACCCTCGGTCAG
The DNA here is from genome assembly GCF_056531845.1 of Ruegeria sp. K3. Lineage (NCBI taxonomy): Bacteria > Pseudomonadati > Pseudomonadota > Alphaproteobacteria > Rhodobacterales > Roseobacteraceae > Ruegeria > Ruegeria sp. K3. Next base: position 202,298 of record NZ_JBQFMM010000002.1, read on the forward strand.
ATGCGTAATGCGATGCGATAGTTTCAAGGGATTCTCCCGACCGGCTATGACGCCGAATGGGGCAAAGCACAGCAATTTTGTCAATCAGCTTCGCGGCGGCAAACTCGCCTGTATCTTCTTGGTCAGCGATGCACGGACGATATCGTATGAGGTGATCAGGCGATGTTGCATCTCGTCGGCGGCGGTTTCCCACGGCAGGCGAACCCAGCTGCGGTGAAAATACGGGGCCTTGGTGCCAATCCCTGCGTCGATCAACATCTGCGCGGTCTCAATGTCGGGAGTCTTGACCGATACACCATCCCCGACCGAGCCGACGCAGGCAAACATCTTGCCGCCCACTTTCCATGCGTCGTGGCCGCCACCCCACGGGTCCGAAAGTTCGGCACCGGGCAGGTCTGCGCAAATAGTGTTAACGAATTCACGGCTCATGGTGGGCAGAGTGCCGCTGCGGATTGTAAAACTCAAGACTTGGCTCAGAGCGGTAGCCGTGTTATCGAAACCGCATGAACCGGAAGACTTGCATCATTATCTGCTGCATTACCTGCTGATTTCTCAAGCGGGCCGGTTTCTTTCGTTTTCATCCCTGAGACAAGTTGCTAAGCCCGCGCCAACGCGTGACGTATATGCTGTTTCAGGAGCACGACCCGATGACGACGATCAAACTGCACAACACAAGGACTCGGACGAAAGAGGATTTCGCGCCGATCGATCCCGGTAATGTGCGGATGTATGTCTGTGGTCCGACGGTCTATGATCGGGCGCATCTTGGGAACGCACGGCCTGTGGTTGTGTTCGACGTGCTCTATCGTTTGTTGCGGCATGTATACGGTGCTGATCACGTGACCTATGTGCGCAATTTCACCGACGTGGATGACAAGATCAACGCCACCGCATTGTCGCGCAAGAAGGCTGGGGCTGACGGGTCTTTGGAACAGTTGGTGCAGGAACGTTCGGACGAAACCATCGGCTGGTATCTGCACGACATGGGCGCGCTAGGGGCGTTGGAACCCAACGCGATGCCGCGCGCCACAGAGTATATCGCGCAGATGATTGCGATGATCGAAGACCTGATGGCCAAGGGGCATGCCTATGCCGCCGAGGGTCACGTGTTGTTCGCGGTGGACAGCTGGAAGGAACACTACGGTGCGCTGTCGGGGCGGTCGCTTGATGACATGATCGCCGGGGCGCGGGTCGAGGTCGCGCCTTACAAGAAGAACCCGATGGATTTTGTGCTGTGGAAGCCGTCGACCGATGAGTTGCCCGGCTGGGACAGCCCATGGGGCCGGGGGCGTCCGGGGTGGCATATCGAATGCTCGGCCATGAGCTATGAATTGCTGGGCGAGAGCTTTGATATTCACGGTGGCGGCAACGATCTGATGTTCCCGCACCACGAGAACGAGATTGCTCAGAGCAAATGTGCCCACCCGCATGGCGAATTCGCGCGTGTCTGGATGCATAATGAGATGCTACAGGTCGAGGGCAAGAAAATGTCCAAATCGCTGGGCAATTTCTTCACCGTTCATGATCTGCTTGAGCAGGGTGTGCCGGGTGAAGTGATCCGGTTTGTGTTCTTGCAGACCCATTATCGCAAGCCGATGGACTGGACCGAGAAGAAGGCGCGCGAAGCCGAGGCAACATTGCGCAAGTGGCGGGCGTTGACAGCGGGCATCGAGCCCGCCGCCACCGCGGCACCTGCGGTCATCGATGCGCTTGCGGATGATCTGAACACTGCAGGTGCCATCGCGGAACTGCATCGTTTGGCTGCAGATGGTGATGCTTCGGCTTTGCTGGCAAGTGCGCAGCTGGTTGGACTGTTGGGGGACGATATGGGCGCTTGGGCCGAGACCGCTTCGGCTAATCTGTCGTCTCATGCAGAAAAGCTGGCCGCGGCGCGCGCGTTTGCGATGCAGAGCAAGGATTTCTCTGAGGTTGATCGTCTAAAGGCGGCATATATCGCCGCCGGGCTTGAGGTTCGGATGAGCAAGGATGGTGTGGAATTGGTGCCCGGCGCCGGATTCGACGCCGCAAAGCTGGAGGGGGTCGAATGACCAAGGAACGCCTTTACCTCTACGACACCACGTTGCGCGACGGGCAGCAAACTCAGGGTGTGCAGTTCTCGACAGCCGAGAAGGTGCAGATCGCGCAGGCGTTGGATTCGCTGGGGATTGATTACATCGAAGGGGGTTGGCCCGGAGCGAACCCGACCGACAGTGCGTTTTTTGAAAGCGCGCCTGAGACGTCGGCCTGTATGACGGCGTTTGGAATGACCAAACGCTCGGGCAGGTCGGCTGAGAATGATGACGTTCTGGCTGCTGTAATGAACGCGGGAACACCAGCCGTTTGTCTGGTTGGGAAATCGCACGACTACCATGTGACCCATGCGCTTGGTATTGCTCTGGAGGAGAATACCGAGAACGTGCGCGCCTCGGTCGCGCATATAGTGGCGCAGGGGCGTGAGGCCTTGTTCGATGCCGAGCATTTCTTCGATGGGTACAAAGACAATCCTGGTTACGCGGTGGAAGTCTGTCGCGCGGCTCTGGATGCGGGTGCGCGGTGGGTTGTGCTGTGCGATACCAATGGAGGTGCGCTACCGGCAGAGGTCGGGCGGATCGTATCCGAGGTGATTGCGGCCGGTCTGCCGGGGGATCGGCTGAGCATTCATACGCATAACGACACCGAGAACGCAGTGGCGTGCTCGCTGGCTGCAGTCGATGCGGGAGCGCGGCAGATTCAAGGTACGTTGAATGGGTTGGGAGAGCGCTGTGGCAATGCCAACCTGACCGCTTTGATCCCAACGCTGATGCTGAAAGAACCCTATGCCTCGCGCTATGAGATCGGAGTGATGCCCGAGGCGCTGGCCGGGCTGACGCGCATCAGCCGGATGCTGGATGATATCCTGAACCGAGTGCCCAGCAAGCAGAGCGCCTATGTAGGCGCGTCGGCTTTTGCGCATAAGGCCGGGCTGCATGCCAGCGCGATCCTCAAGGACCCGACAACCTATGAGCATATCGATCCGGCAAGTGTTGGAAATGCGCGCATCATTCCGATGTCGAACCAGGCCGGGCAATCGAACCTGCGCAAACGTCTGACCGATGCGGGATTGTCCGTAGAAGCGGGCGATCCGGCGTTGGGACGTATCCTTGAGCGGATAAAACTGCGTGAGGCCGAGGGGTATTCCTATGACACCGCGCAGGCTAGTTTTGAGCTGCTGGCGCGGGATGAATTGGGGCAGTTACCCGAGTTCTTTGAGGTCAAGCGCTATAAGGTGACCGTTGAACGCCGGAAAAACAAATACAACAAGATGGTCAGCCTGTCCGAAGCGGTTGTTGTTGTGAAAGTGGATGGTGAGAAGAAGCTGTCGGTAAGTGAGTCGCTGGACGAAAGCGGTAGCGATCGCGGTCCGGTGAACGCGCTCGCCAAAGCTCTGGCCAAGGATTTGGGGCAGTATTCGCAGATACTGTCGGATATGCGGCTGGTCGACTTCAAGGTGCGCATCACTCAAGGCGGGACCGAGGCGGTCACGCGCGTGATCATTGACAGCGAAGACGGGCAAGGGCGGCGCTGGTCTACGGTTGGGGTGAGTGCGAACATAATTGATGCCTCGTTCGAAGCGCTGCTGGATGCTATTCAGTGGAAACTGGTGAGCGATTGCGCCCCGCAGTCAGCGGCCGCCGAATAAGGTGGAGTTCGACGACGACATCAAGGCTTGTGCTGCGCTGGTTCATCGGGCCGATCCCGATCGCTTTATGGCTGCCATGGCCGCGCCAGTTGAGGCGAGGGCAGTTTTGTTCCCGATTTATGCGCTGAACGTCGAGGTGGCCCGTGCCCCGTGGGTGACGCAAGAGAGCATGATCGCCGAGATGCGGCTGCAATGGTGGCGCGATGCCTTGCAAGAGATTGCCGAAGGGCCATCTGTTCGTCGGCACGAGGTTGTCACACCTGTGTCGCGCGTGATTTCTCCGCATCTGGCAGCGCATCTGGATGAATATGTGGCCGTAAGGCGTTGGGATATCTATCGTGATCCGTTCGAGGATGAGGCGCATTTTGACGCCTATATTGCCCATAGCGCTGGGACATTAATGGTGGTGTCGGCGCAGGCTCTGGGTTCGGCGGATGAAACTGTTCTGCGTGATTTCGGATATGCAGCGGGGGTCGCGAATTGGCTGCGCGCAATTCCCGAGCTTGAGGCACGTGGGCGCATTCCTTTGCTGGACGGAACCCATGACGGGGTTCGGGCGCTGGCGCAGAAGGCTTTGGACCGATTGGCGCAAGCGCGGTCCACCCGCAACGAGATCTCGGCACAAGCACGGCCTGCGCTCTATGCGGGGTGGCAGACGGAATGGGTGTTGCGGACTGCATTGGCCAGACCGGACCGGGTGGCCGCAGGTGCGTTGGCTCAGGGTGAAATCCGACGTCGGTTTACGCTGATGAAAACCGCAGCGACCGGGCGCTGGTAACGTCAGACGGTTTGTGGGTCCGAAGGCCTCAGAACCAGCCACAGCAGCGCGCCACCTGCAAGGGTCAGCAGCGGGATCATGGCGAGGTTTACGGCCGTCCAACCCTCGACCGCTGAACCGCCCGAGCAGTTCATCAATCCGCCAGAGGCAAGCGAGGCAAAGGTCACGCCGCCAAACACCAGCAAGTCATTCAGGCCCTGCATTCGACCGCGTTCGTGCACTTCATGCGAGTCTGCCAACATGCTGGTGGCGCCAATGAAGCCAAAGTTCCATCCGATGCCCAGCAGGATCAGGGCGACGAAAAAGTTACCTAGATCAACACCTTGCAGGGCGACAATGCCTGCGCCGCCAAGGATTGCCAAACCGAGAGCTACGATCTTTTCGACCCCAAACCGCGCGATCAGGTGGCCGGTGAAGAAGCTGGGAATGTACATCGCCAGTACGTGGCTGGTGACGATATCCGCGGCATCACCTTCGGTATATCCGCACCCGACGACGGCCAAAGGTGTAGACGTCATTACAAGGTTCATCAGCGCGTAGGAAACCATTGCGCAGATGATCGCTACTGCGATGCGTGGAGTTTTCAGCAACTCCAGCCGCGTGCGACCTTTGGGTTCATCTTCGGTCGGTTTCGGCGGAGTAGGGATGTCGAGAAAGAAGAACAGGGCTGAGCCGATTACGTTGATCGCGATCACCGCCAGATAAGTGCCCAAAAACGGGACCACATACGCCTGCGAGGTCAGCTTGACGATCTGAGGGCCGATGATCGCCGCCGCAAGCCCTCCGGCCATGACGTATGAGATCGCCTTGGGCCGAAATGCATCAGAGGCGGTGTCTGCTGCTGCAAAGCGATAAAAGCCATGTGCGCTCATGTATATGCCGGTCAGGAAGCTGCCGATCAGGAAGATCGGGAACGAGCCGAGATAAAGGCCGTAAGCCCCGATAACGCCCCCTGCGGCACCTGCGGTTGATCCCACAAGAAACCCGGCACGGCGTCCCCAGCGTTGCATGATGGCCGAAATCGGCGTGGCCGCCAGCATTGAACCCAGAACGATCAGTGAAATCGGCAGCGTCGCAAGGCAAGCGTTGCTGGCCAGCGATTGGCCTGCCAGCCCGCCGACGATGAACATCATGGGCATCTGTGCACCCAGGATTGCCTGTGCTGCCACCAAAACGGCAACGTTGCGTTTGGCCTGACTATCGTCAGGGGTGGCAGCGATCATTGTCATGGGCGAATGGTTATCTACGATTGAGACTTGGCACAAGCGGGTTGCATATGCGGCACATCCGCCTAACGTGCGGACAAGGATCACTTATCGGAGAGCGCATGTCCGTCGGACGCATCATCGAAACACCGGACTGCGTTACCGAAGGGGCCGAGTGGTTGGCTGAGGCCTGCCCCCGGATGGCTTATGCGATGGAGCAAACCGGACCCCTGCCACTCAGGCGCAAGCCTGACGGGTTCGCCCAATTGCTCAGCGCGATTGTCAGTCAGCAGGTCAGCGTGGCCTCGGCAAACGCAATCTGGAAGAGGCTGCAGGACGCAAAACTGACCGGTCCGCGCAAGATTATGTGGGCCACTGATGATGATCTGCGCGCTGTGGGTCTCAGCCGTCAGAAAATTCGCTATGCCCGCGCCTTGGCTGAGGCGCGGATCGATTACAAAGCGTTGCGTGATGCGCCAGATGACGAAGTGGTCGCAATTCTGACCGAGGTACCGGGAATCGGTGTCTGGACCGCCGAGATTTATGCGATGTTTTCACTGGGTCGCGCCGATGTGATTGCACCAGGCGATCTGGCCTTACAGGAAGCTGCACGCATCCTCTATGAATTGCCAGAACGACCAAAAGACAAAGAGTTACGCCAGATGGCTGAAGCATGGTCGCCGTGGCGATCGGTTGCGGCGCGGGTGCTGTGGGCCTATTACCGGGTTGCAAAAGACAGAGAAGGGATCAGATGACACGGGTTTTGAACGCGCTCAGGAAAGAGCCGGTTTCAGGCGACACACGCTCGGTCGTGGTGTTTGTGCATGGTTATGGTGCAAACGGAGCCGATCTTTTGGGGCTGGCTGATCCGTTAGGCGAGCATCTGCCGGATACGTTGTTTGTAGCTCCGGACGCGCCTGAACAGATCATCGGTATGCCCAACGGTTTCCAGTGGTTCCCGATCCCGTGGATTGATGGCTCATCCGAGGAGGAAGCCCGACGGGGTATGGAAATGGCAGTTGAGGATTTCAACGCGTTCCTTGATGCGCTGATGGTGGATGAGGATGTCCTGCCAGAGCAGGTAGTGCTGTTCGGTTTCAGCCAGGGCACGATGATGAGCTTACATGTAGCCCCGCGCCGCGAGGACCCAGTGGCGGGGATCGTAGCGTTCTCAGGACGTTTGCTGGAACCTGATTTGCTGCCGGACGAAACCGTAAGTCGCATGCCAATCCTGCTGGTGCATGGCGATGCTGATGACGTTGTACCGCCGCAATCGTTGCCAGAAGCAGCTGAGGCACTTCAGGCGGCCGGGTTCAAAGAGGTTTATGCCCATATAATGAAGGGCACCGGCCACGGGATTGCTCCGGATGGCTTGAGTGTTGCGCTGGCCTTCATGCGGGATAAGCTGAGCCTCTGACTTGCAGGGCGATCTAAGGAGAGCATGATGCTGATCGTGACAGGAGTGGTCGAAGTTTCAGATGCAGCGGTCGAGAAAGCCATTGATGCCGCGCAGGAAATGGTTGCGGAAACTCTGAAAGAACCCGGATGCCTGATCTATGAATTCAGTCAAATCCTGGGTCAGGCGACCCGCTTTCGGGTCTATGAGGAATGGCAGGATCAGGCCGCGCTTGAGGCCCATTTCGCGACCCCTCATATGGCTGCTTTTCAGGCGGCACTTGGTGAGGTCGGCGTTGTCTCTAGCGAAATCTACCGTGTGATCGGGGGCGAGAAGCAGCCGCTTCGCTGATCGATCACTCCCAAAGCCTTCCTTCCGAGAATTCGACCGAATTGCCTGCAGGGTCTCGTACATAGAGCGACCGGGCTCCGTTGGGCCAGTCGAACTCGGCATCGACAGGGATGTTCCAGTCCAAAAGATGTTTGCGCATCACAGTGATTTCATCTCGGGTTAGGACAAGGCAAACATGGCTGGGACCGCGCGCCCCATGCGGTGGGACCGGCAGATCGGGGTTTCCTGGCGGTTTCTCGGTTTCGCTGGCATTGAACAGCAATAGGACGGACCCGCCGATCCGATAGAACACATGGCGGTCGGTGACGCGCTGGATTTTCTCTAGCCCCAATATCTGACCATAGAAATCCTCGGCCGCATCTAGATCGTCGACATACAGCGCGGCTTCCAGGATGGCAGACGGGGCAGGGATATCCGGTGTGACCTTCATGCCCTAAGCCTATCACATCACGCAGTTTTTGTCACCGGCGCGGGCGGCGGTCCCGCTTGCGCGACGGTGCTGCGTCAACAGCTGGCATCGGCAGGCTTTCCCACTGACCGGGGTCAAGGCCGTCCAAAGACCAATCTCCAACACGGGCTCGGATCAGGCGCAGAGTTGGGTGCCCGACTGCGGCTGTCATCCGGCGAACCTGACGGTTGCGGCCCTCTTTAATCGTCAGTTCAACCCAGCTGTCGGGCACCGTTTGACGAACCCGGATCGGCGGGGTGCGTGGCCACAGCCATTCGGGTTCGTCAATCAGCCGCGCCTTGGCGAGGCGCGTCAAACCATCCTTAAGTTCAACACCTTCCCGCAACGCCTTTAGTGCCGCTGTATCGGGAACGCCTTCGACCTGAACCCAGTATGTCTTAGGCATCTTGTGCTTGGGGTCTGATATCTGCGCCTGCAATCGCCCATTATCAGTCAGCAGCATCAAACCCTCGCTATCCCGGTCCAAGCGTCCCGCAGGATAGACACCGGGCAGGTCGATGAATTCCGACAGCGTGCTACGGGGCGAGTCAGAATTGGCGCGGTCGGTGAACTGCGGCAATACATCGTAAGGTTTGTTGAAACGGATGAACCAGGACATGCCCCGCCATAGCTTGCAGACCACATCTGCGCAACCTGTGGATAAGTGTCACTTATCTGTTACGTATTCGGCCTAACCAATACCCGAGATGTTGTGTGAACTCGGCACTTGTCAGAGATTTAACACGATATATAGTTAACTTAAGGCCGGGGCGGGTGTTCCCCGCTCTGATGTCACAAACGGGCAGTACAGAGCGAGGAGCGATTCTGTTATGGACGGAGACTTCAGGACCGAATTTGTCAGGGAAACCGGTGCGCTCAAGCATCATCCGGCATTGGTTTTGAACGCCGATTACAGACCTCTTTCCTACTACCCGTTGTCTTTATGGCCGTGGCAGGAGGCGATCAAAGCTGCCTGGCTGGACAGGGTGGATATTGTTGCGGAATATGACGAGGTTGTCCGCAGTCCCAGTACCGAGATCCGAATACCCTCGGTCGTTGTCCTGAAAGACTATGTAAAACCCAGAAAGCGCGTGGCCTTCACGCGCTTTAATTTATTTTTGCGGGACGAATTCAAATGCCAGTACTGCGGCAGCCGTGAAAACCTGACCTTTGATCATGTTGTACCGCGCGCTGCGGGCGGGGTCACAAGTTGGCAGAATGTCGTTGCAGCGTGCAGCCCGTGCAATCTGCGCAAGGGCTCAAAATCCCTGCGACAGGCCAGAATGTCACTGAATAAACCGCCGCGTCAGCCGGATGCTGAGGCTTTGCGCAATATCGGTCGGAAGTTCCCCCCGAACCATCTGCACGAAAGCTGGATCGACTTCCTCTACTGGGATGCCGAACTGGATCAGCTATAAACCCTAGCGCGCGCGCCAGGCTGCTATCCAGATCAGGACCAGACCCGTCGAAATCAATCCATTCCAGCCCGCCATGGAAATCCCGAACATCTCCCACGGGATGTCATCGCAACGCACGAGCGGGGCGGACATGATCTGATCCATTAACTCTTCTGCACTCAGGCCGCCGATATTACCAGATGTGCAGGTCGATGGGCCTTCCCACCAGCCTTGCTCGACCCCAGCATGGTAAAACCCTATTCCCGCCGTTGTGGCCGCCGCCAGAGCGCCTAGTAGGGGCAGGGGGCGGACGCCCGGGAAGGCAAAGGCTAGAGCACCAAGAATCACTGCGACACCATGAGGATACCGCTGCCAGATGCACATTTTGCACGGCGCGAGCCCACCGATGTACTGAAAGCCCCAAGCCCCAAGTAGCAACGCGGCCGAGCCGGATGCGGCAACCAGAACCAGAAGTCTTTTGCGCGTCATAAGTATTTCACCACAAGAAAGCCGCCAAACAGCAGGATTATGAATAGGGTAAACATCAAACCCAACCGTTTTTCGATGAAGTCACGGATTGGTTCCCCAAATTTCCACAGCAGCCCGGCCACAAGAAAGAAGCGCAAGGCGCGCGCCAGGATCGAGGTGGCTATGAACGTCCCAATCGGCATCCCGGTCCAGCCCGACATGATGGTGATGACCTTATATGGGAAAGGCGTCACACCAGCCGCCAGCACGGCCCAGAAGCCGAAATCATTGAAGCGGGTATTGAATTCTTCCATTGCGTGAGCTTTGCCCATGGCTTCCAGAACAGGCTGCCCAAGGCTTTCGTAAAAGAATGCCCCAATTGCATAACCCAATATCCCACCCAGCACCGAGGCAACCAAGGCGACCGTCGCGATCAGCCAGGCCCTCGACGGACGTGCAAGGATCATGGGAATCATCAAAACATCGGGTGGGATCGGAAAAAACGAACTTTCAACAAAAGCCACAACAGCCAGCGCCCAGAGCGCATGAGGATGTTCGGCCAGACGAATGGTCCAGTCATAAAGGGATCGCAACATGAAGAATAAGTATCCTGGTAACCGCTGCGGCAAGCCAAACCATGCACCCGACTGACCGTCAACCTCCTTCGATGAAACATTCAGAGCAGTGGTTGTTTTTTGCCTCTGGACCTTCTCTCGGTAGGGCGCTAATCCAGTGTTCGTGGCCCAAGTGGCGGAATGGTAGACGCAGGGGATTCAAAATCCCCCGGTAGCGATACCGTGCCGGTTCGAGTCCGGCCTTGGGTACCAAAGTAAAAACAGTGAGTTAGGGGTGCCGGCTCGCTGTTTTTTCTTTTGGGGACATTTACTTTGAACTGTTTTGATTCATCAACGAGTTTGCTTTGAATGCACGAGTCATATCGCCATTTCTGGACAAGCCGTGGCTTCACAATTCTAGGTTTATGCAGATATTTCACACTTCCATAACATTTTCTGGACGGTCGGTTTCGTTATTCAGAATGGGTGCTAATCACGCGCGTTCCAGCGCTCGATCCCGCCAGTGCGATATTGGTTGAGGCAACGCGCCATTGCCCACTAAATCGCGGAACTCTGAAGTAGTCACATCCAGCAATTCTTAATAGTTCTGATGCCCAGTCGCGCGAGATGGCGGCTTTGTAATTGACCTGTGGGTGGGACCCGCTGCTTAGAACGCAGCGGGCAGAGCGTTAGCTACACTTTTGCTCGTAGTAGGCATCAAGTAATTCAATGATCCACTTGATGATAAATTTGGTTGCACCGTTCGCCTTTTCTTTGATCTTTTCCAGAACCACTCGTACCACAGGCCACGCATCGCAAAAATCGATACCTTTTACCTGTTCTGGTTGCCCTAGATCGAGTGAGTTCAAATAGGCTTCGATCTCTTCGCGGCTCACTTCAACGCCATTAGCCATTTTCAATTCCTTTCAAATAAGTGTGTGTAACAGGCAACGCCCGAATTCGATTAGTTAAAAATAGTTTTGTTGAAACGGGCGAAATTGCCGTGTTTTGAACACTAGTGGATTTGATCGAATTTTTCAATTTTCCGCACAACCGCATGAGCGAAATGGAAAAATGTTTGGCTTGCGCCTCGCTCAGACCAGACAGCTATTGCAAGTCTTCTGCCTATTCCTTGCGTGTTTTGTTAACGTGTTATGACATAGCGATTTTTCTGATTCCCTCGCCTCCCATCGATTAAAAATATGTGCAATCCTGACCGGGTGTTTATCGCACTCAGGATAGCAGAGTATGTTATAATACGACGAGGTTCAGTGTCGTGAAACTGATCTTCAGCTCCGACATCAAATACCAGCAACGTCCTGCAAACAGCTCGGGAATATCACTATGATGTGTGGGACGGCTCGGCGTGTTGTTTCTTGTGTTTCTGAATATGACCAGAAGTGGGAACTGGATTTCTACATGGTCTCGAATTTGAATAAGTGGGCGCTGGGTATTGCATGACCCTGAACAGCAAGCTCTGACCCCGTTTGGGGACATCCGCTAGCTTGAAAGAACACGAAATTTCAACTTCAATACCCCGTCATCTCAAGATATCCGCGCCCTGTGTGGCTGCCTGTGATGGTGATTGGGCCTTCCCAGTATTCGAACCGGGTTCCCATCCAGGCTTTCGGGCTTATGGCATCGACTTCAACATCGATCCCGCGATCCGGCAACGACACCTGCCATTTGATCGGAACGTCACGTTGTGCCACGCGGGCGGTTTCAAGGGGTTCTAGCAGGACTGAGCCGCCAGGTAGGGTGGTCGTTTGCCCATCGGCCTCAATCCACGTAGCCGCCGTGAAATCCCCTCGATCCCCGCGTAGGCGGAAGGCCATCAGCTTGTCACCGTCGTCAAAGCTGAGCGAGAACCAGTCCCAGCCGCTTTGATCTTCGGCCAAGGGTTGCGAAGACCATTCGCGATCCAGCCAACCCTGGCCGGCGACTTCGACATCTTCGTTGGGCAGGTGGAGCGTGCCCTCGACCGAGTAGAAGGGTTGTGAATAGTAATAGCTGGCCTGACCATCGGCGGATTTCACCGAATACCCCTCGGCCCCGTGAAACACCAATGGGCCTTGGGCCTTCAGAGTCAGATCATATCCAAAGTTTGATCCGTTTGCTGTCAGGCTCAGGGTTTCCAAATCATCGCCGCGCATGTGCCATTCATCGATCCATGCCTCAAACGGTTGGGCCGTAACGCCAGCCTGTCCAACACCGCCGCGAGAGAGTCGTTCGGCGAAATAGTGTGTTTCTGGCGTTGTGAGCGCGGCATGGCCCATCCAGATCTGTGGGTTTTGCCAGCCGTCAGCCTCGGACGGTTTCAGGGCCGATCGGAACAGGGTCCATTGTATGCCATAGTCGCGACCCTCTGCGTCTTTGAGGTTTGCCGTCAGATACCACCATTCAATCCGATAATCCGGATGGGCGCCGTGATCTTGTGGAAACTGAAAGCTGTAGCCCGGTTCAGGACGCGTAAAGCCATCCGCATTGCCGCCCAAACCGGCATAACCCTGCGCCCAACCGGTAATTGGAAGGAGGATGAACAGAATGAAGGCTTTAAGTTTCATTGGCAAAAACCCTCAATAGCGCAGCAGGTGGCAGGCGGAGCAGTCGTAATGCGGGTAGGGCCGCTGCGAGCACGGCGGCAACCAAAGTCAGCAGGAATAAGCTCAGCCAATCAGTTGGGAACAAATACATGGGCAAGCGCCATCCGAAGGCCTGCACGTTGATCACGGCCAGCAGCACCCATGCCAAGACAAGGCCTAATGGAAGGGCAAGACAAGCGGTCATCACCGCAAGCAGGACACTGCGCAGAAGCTCTAGCTTGGCCAGTTGCGCGCGCGTTAGACCCAGCGCCCAGACCGGTGCGACCTGAGGCAGGCGCTGGGTCCACAATGTCAGTAAACTGGTGAGTATCGCGAACCCCGCAACGCCCAGTGTCAGGACATTCAGCGCTGAGGTGACGACGAAAGTTTTTTCAAAAACAGCCATCGATTGCGCTTTCATAGCGGCCTGCTGCACAACTGCCGATGGAGGCAGGTCAAATTGGTCACGCAACGCCTGTGCCAGCTCCGAGGCCTGATCCGGTATGATGCGGATGCCGAAGCGGCGTGTATCCGTATCCGGGGCAATCTGATCTAGCATCGGCATAGCGACGATGGCCTGACCTGTCGGGTTCCCGTAATCGGAATAGACACCTGCAATCGGCAAGCTGTGCTCGGGTGTGATCGAGATGGTATCTCCAGGCCATAGATCCGCGCGTCGTGCGAGTTGCTCGTTGATGAGTACGGCGCCGCGATACAGGACGTTGTCCCAGACGTCAGGACCCTTGGCGATCAGTGGCCAGTTGTTGCGATAGCTATCGTGATCAACAATCCCGTACAGAAACAACGGCCCGGTCTCGTGCGGCAATTCGGTGCTGCGAATGGGTAGGACAGCTGACGCCCTTGGGTCGAGCCAATCGATAAGGGCTGCGCCTTGTGCATTGTCGGCTGCGGTCACGTAAAGTTCGGAGGTCAACCGTTGATCGAGCCAGCCAGTAAAGGTGAGGCGGAAGCTTGAAACCATTGTGCCGACGCCGATATTCGCGGCGAGCGCCAGCAGCAAGGCCATCAGCGCAAGTGACAGACCGGGCAATTGCGCCCGCATGTCCGCGAGCACCCATTGACCAACAGGCGTGCGGGCCCGGCGCAGGCACAAGGTCAATATCCCTGACAGTGCGAGCGGCAGCAACAAGGCCGCTCCGGTCAGCATCCCGGCAAGCAAGGCAAATCCTGCGATAAGTCCGCCGATTGTGAAATATGCGATAAAGCCCACTGCTAGCAAGGCTAGGCCACATGCGCCTGTAATCTGGGCCGAGGCTTTACTGCCACGCCAAGCTTGTAAGCCCGGCCCTGCGAGGATGGGCATGCGCGAAAGTCGCCAAAGAGCGTGGCCACTGGCCGCCAACGTGCCGCCTGTTGCCATCGCAAGACCTGCGGCGACCCATTGGGGGCGTAATGACATCTGCCCGTCGATTGTTGCCCCGTAGAGGCCGCGCAACGTGGCGGCGACATCAGGCAACAAGGCTCCAGCCAGAAAATACCCCAGGATTAACCCGAACAGGCCACCGATCAGGGCCAAGAGAAGCAATTCACCCAGAACGATCCAGATCAGGCCCCGCATGGGAAGGCCCAACGCCCTTAATGTACGGATAGTGCCACGCCTCTGCGCGAAGGCGAGGCCGACCGTTCCGTGAACGATGAACAGGCCGACGGCGAAAGACAGCAAGCCGAAAGCTGAGAGGTTCAGGTGAAAGCTGTCGGTAAGCTGCGCGGTATCCAACTGGGCCGAGGGGCTAATGCGTTGAAGTTCAGGCGCAAGTTCTGACAGAGACGGGACACCACGGGGCTGATTGGGCAAGATCACCAGACGGGAAATCTGACCGGGACGGTTCAGAAGACGCTCGGCCACTCCAATATCGGTGAGCACCAGATCAGGTGGCAGCGCGGTGCTGGAAAGCACCGGTGGGAAGTCGTCACTAGATTGAAACAGCGGGGTCAGGGCGGGTGACATCAGCAGCCGCCCCGGAGCTGTCAGCATATCAGCCGGGTCGGGGGCATCCGCGCCTTGCTCGATCTGGGTGATCGCGGGCAGGACAGGGTAGGCCACCAAATCCACCCCCATCAGACGTACGGAACGGCCCTTGATGCGAAGCGTGCCTTCTAAGACGGCCGCCACTTGCCAACCTGCGCGCCTGAGCTCGGCGTAGCGGGAAAGAGGGATCGTGGAACCGGAGGCGCGCAGTTCGTCGAATTGTCCGATGGCAAGCTGGGTGCTGGCGCGTTCATAGCTCGCGCGCGCTTCGGCATTGATGGCTTGCACGGCCGACCACAGACAAGTTGCCAGCGCGATACCCGTCAGAAGCGTCATCAATTGCAATGGGTGCATCCGCCAATGGGACACCAGCGCCAGGACCGCAGCGCGTGTCATGCGATATGCCCGCCCGTCAGGTGGGCACGCCGGTCGAGACGGCTGGCGATGTCATTCGAGTGGGTGACCAGCAGGAGCGCAGCGCCGGTATCGGCAACCAATGAAAGCATCAGGTCCAGCACCACCGCACTTGCTGTTTCGTCCAGATTGCCCGTCGGCTCATCCGCTAGCAGCAATCGTGGTTGGATCGCCATGGCGCGTCCGATGGCAACCCGCTGCCGCTGTCCGCCCGAAAGGCTCTCGGGGTAGCGGTCTTGCAGTTCTCTCAGGCCAAGGCGCTCGGTCAGGTGGACAACCCAATCCGGGTCGTTCCGACCCGCAAGTCGCGCATGGATCGAGAGGTTCTGGGCAACGGTCAGCGACGGGATCAGGTTGAACTGCTGAAAGACCAGAGACAGGGTGCCGCGACGCAATTCGGCGCGTTCCGCATCATTCAGGGCCGACATGGCGCGCCCGTCCAGAGTAATCTCTCCGCCATCAAACCCATCCAGCGCCGCCACCAGATGCAATAATGTGCTTTTGCCACTGCCACTTTCTCCGGTCAGCGCCAAGGTCTGTCCCTGTTCCAGCGTCAATGAAACATCAGTCAGGACAGGTCGCCCACCGGGATAGGATTTTCGAACGTGATCAATTGATAGCAACATGCAAACTCTCATCTGGTCTCGTCACAATGTGCAACGCGGCGCGCCAGTGTCCAGAGCCGAGATCGGTTCTATTCGCCGCAGCCTTACGCATCGCGTGGGGTTGTCGGCAACGCGCGAAACCCCCATGCTTGCACAGTTTTCAGCGATCAGAACAAAGGCCGTTTACATGACATTGTCGCAACAAATCATTTGGGGCAGCTTCTATCTGGGTATTTGTTTTCTGATCGAAATCATGCTGCTGACATGGTGCGTTCTGGTCATCCGAAAACTGGTTGCGAAATGGGAGACGCGCAGCACTATCCTCGCAACCGCAGGCCCGATCAGCGTGGCGCTGGTGTTTATCGTGCTGACCCATACGGTTCAGGTCTGGATCTGGGCGATTGTCTGGGTGTGGGGTGATGTGCTGCCGGATTGGAATTCGGCCCTCTATTTCTCATTGGTGACGTTCACAACGCTGGGTTACGGCGACATCGTCTTGGGCGAAGGGCTGCGCATCTTCGGAGCATTTGCATCGGTCACGGGCCTACTGGCCTTTGGGCTGTCGACCGCGTTCCTGGTGGCCCTCATGACGCGGGTGTTTGAAGAACGGTTCCTGAACTAGAGGATCGGTGCAAACAACCGAGCAAGCGGCGCACCAAAACGGATGTGGAACGGTTGCTGGGGCAAATTGCGGGTCAATTCGTAACTTGCTTCAAAATCGGTTTCCAGCATCGCAGCCACTGCGTTTGCTGCGCGACGATCAAAGAACAGGGCCATCGCCTCAAAGTTCAGACGGAAAGATCGGTTGTCCAGATTGGTGGTGCCAACGGCGGCCAAGGTATCGTCTACAACAAACGCTTTTTGATGCATGAAGCCGTCGGTATAGCGAAACACCCGGGCGCCACAGTCTCGGATTTCGTCGAAATAGGCAAAAGCGGCCAGCCAGGGCAGACGATGGTCGATGACATCCGGCACGAGTATTCGTACATCCACACCACGCAACGCCGCGTGCTGTAGCGCGGTCATGATGTCGATGTCGGGCACAAAATAGGGCGAGGCGATCCAAAGCCGTTCTTTCGCCTCAGAAATGGCCGCAAAGAACATCATTGCGCCGGTTTCTGTTTCGTCGCCCGGGCCCGTTGCCACCAGCAGCGCATTCATGTCCTGATCAGATTCATTTCCAGCCCAATCGAGTTGGTCGATCAGATCTTCGTTGCGCGCCCAGTGCCAATCCTCGGTAAAAATCAATTGCAGTTGCCGTACAACGTGGCCGGTCATCTTGATATGCGTGTCCCGCCAGCGACCGAACCGAGGGCTTTGCCCCAAGTATTCAACGCCGATGTTGTGACCACCGATAAAGCCGACATTGCCGTCCACGATCACAGTTTTTCGGTGGTTGCGATAGTTCAGTTGAAACCGGAAATTGGGCCCGCGTTGTTCGCGGGGATCTGCAACATCCACACCGGCCTGGCGCAGCGTCTCAAAATAGCTGGACGGCAAGCCATAGCTACCCACTGCATCGGTCATGAACCGAACATGTACGCCACGCTTGACCGCGGCGATCAGCCGGTCCCGCACCCTTCGCCCAAGATCATCATCCCGGACGATGTAGAACTGGATCAGAACGTAATTCTCGGCCTTATCTATGGCGTCGAGAATGGCATCAAACGTAGCTTTGCCGTCGATCAGCAGCTCGGCTCCATTCCCACGTGAGACGGGCAAATGGGCCAGCGCTTCAAACGCGCGAGGATTGACTCGCATCGTCTGAGGGTCGGGTTTCGAGAAATCGGCAAAGGTCTTGATCCCTTCGACGACGCGCTCACTTTCTTGCCGAGCGATCCGGTATCCTCTGAACCGATGGTGACCGAGGAATAGATACAGCGGCACGCCAAACATCGGGGCCGACAGCAGGAACACAACCCAGCCAACCGCTCCTTGTGGTGTGCGTGCAGTCTGCGCAGCGCGAACTGCAAAGACGACCGCTACGCAATAGAGTGAAAACAGAAAAAACGAGACGAGTAATGTCCACATCGGGGCGCAGCGATCCGGGTTGCTTAGTTTGCCCCAGTGTAGATGCGGGACCAGTCGTTGGCCATATCAACAATGACCCATCCCATATCCGGGCCTTTGTCCAACCCATCGACCAGCCGTCCAATCGGGCTTTCGCGGTCGTAGGCCCATTCACGATCCGCATCAGTGTGATGGATCAAAACGCCCAGCCGTGGCCCGTCGCCTGCGGTGGTCCATTCAAGCATGGCAAAATCCCCGTCCGAGTTTCCCCCGGCAAATATGGGGCGCTTGCCGATGGTGCGCTCGATATTGATAGGTTTGCCTTCTTTATCATCGATGAAGGCGATGCCGGGGGCCTTGTTGATTACAGGCGTGCCGTCCACATTGTCATACGTGGTCTCACCATAGGTGCCCAGAATCTGTTCGGGCGGGATGCCATAGGCCTGTTCGGCGAAGACACGCATGAAATGCAGGCCTCCGCCTGAAACGATATAAGTTTTGAAATCCTCATCCCGCAGATAGCGCAACAGCTCGACCATCGGCTGATAGGTCATCTGGTCGTAGGGCAGATCGGTCTCGGGATGTCGTGCAGTGTCCAGCCAATCGGCCACCGACGCCTGAAATACTTCAACGCTGCTGCCGGAATGCGATGCGTTGACCACTTCGATCAGAGCGTCGTGCCCGCCTTCCAGAATGGTTTTCAGATCACCTTCAGCAGCCGCTTTCAACGCTGGAGTCGATAAGATCGATGGGTCTTGTTTAGCAAGCTCTGCCAGTTGGTCCATGGCAAATATGAACTGAAAATAGACCGGTTGTTCAGCCCAGAGCGTGCCGTCATTGTCAAACACCGCAATCCGGTCGGCGGGAGTGACATAGAGTTCATTCGCCGGGTCGCTGACCGCGTCAACAAAGTCGATGATCTGCTGTTTTGATGCCGAGTCGGTCCAGCTGGGCAGGGGGTCTGCGAACGCCACTAAGGGGACGGTGGCTATAAACGCCGTGAGTTTGAGAAATCTCATTTAATAGCCTCTGATACTGGAAAAATGGGCCGCGCTTTACGGCGGCCCCTGTCTTGTTTTCTAGTTCGAAGTCGGTGTGGCCAATTTCTGCATTACCTGATCCAGACTGAAGCTTGCCGCCTTCTGGCGTGGTGGGAACTCTTGGAAAGTACTCAGGAAACTCGCCACATATTGCTGCGCCGGTACTAGGAAATACACCCGGTCAATCATCCAGTCATAGTATGTGTTGGATGTCCGGTATCCACGCTCATAAGGGTCGCGGCGCAGATTCACGATGATCGGCACGCGCAGCTCCGTGAATGGTTCCATCCATGCGCGCAGGGTGGCCCATGCTTTTTGCTCCAAAAAGATCAGCTTCCAGTCGTCAAAACGCAAAGCGGACAGGTCGCCGTCATCCGTGAAATAAAAGATTTCACGGCGGGGGCTTTCAGTGGTCTCACCGGTCAGCAACGGCAAGATGTTGTAGCCATCCAGATGCACTTTGTAGTCGCGACCCATGGCAGGTGAGGAATAGCCGGCTTTCAGCTTTTCCTTGATTTCGGGGTCGCCAGCGACCGCCAGATAGGTGGGCAGCCAGTCCATGTGATGCACGATTTCGTTCGAGATCGAACCCGCTTCGATCTTGCCGGGCCAACGCACCATGGATGGTACGCGCCAGCCGCCTTCCCAGTTGGTATTCTTTTCGCCCCAGAACGGTGTCGAAGCGGCATCCGGCCATGTGTTGTAATGCGGGCCGTTATCGGTGGAATAATGAACGATCGTGTTGTCGGCGATGCCGAGTTCGTCCAGCAGATCAAGCAGTTGGCCGACCTGAATGTCGTGTTCGATCATGCCCGCCGTGTATTCATCGGCCGGACTACCTAGAATTTCGTTGGCTGTTTCGCGCATTTCTTCCCCGACATGGGTGCGGAAATGCATCCGTGTGCCATTCCACCAGACATAGAATGGTGTGCCGTTCTGGTTGGCCTCACGAATGAACTCAACGGCAGCTTCCAGGGTTTCCTGATCCACCGTTTCCATGCGTTTGCGTGTCAGTGGACCGGTGTCTTCGATGGGGCCGCCTGCGCTGGACTTGATCACACCGCGCGGACCATAGGCCTCGCGGAACGTGCGCCCGTCGGGCAGAACCGCGTCCCCGGGATAATCTTCATGCTCGGGTTCTTCTTCGGCATTGAGGTGATAGAGATTCCCAAAAAACTCATCAAATCCGTGATTTGTCGGCAGGTGCTCATCCCTGTCGCCCAGGTGGTTCTTGCCAAACTGGCCGGTCACGTACCCATGATCCTTAAGCAACCCTGCAATCGTGGGGTCTTCGATCTGCATCCCTTCTTTAGCGCCAGGCAAGCCAACCTTGGACAGTCCAGTCCGGAACACCGATTGGCCCATGATGTAAGATGAGCGGCCAGCTGTGCAGGATTGCTCGCCATAATAATCGGTGAAGATCATGCCTTCATCGGCGACCCTGTCGATATTGGGGGTCTGGTATCCCATAAGGCCCATTGTGTAGGCCGAAATGTTGGATTGGCCGATGTCATCGCCCCAAATGACCAGAATGTTGGGTTTTTGATCCTGCGCCCATGCGGGCAGTGCGACCAGAACGGCAATCGACGCTGCTGCGGTACGGCGCAGTCCGATACGCCAGCTTTCCAAGAACCGGGTTGTAGTTAACATGTTTTACTCCTGAACTTGTGGACAATTTGTCCCTGTGAACTATCTGAGACTTGTGTCCAGAATAGGATTAGTTGCAGTCGTTAAGCATTGGATATCCCGCGAAAATAGCCAGATTGCGGGATTCGTGTGTAAGTAATGTAGGCCAGTGAGCCTGATTGAAATTTATCATATGATGAAGTTTAAATATATAGATGGCACTAATTGAAACTGATCTAGACGCGCTGCAGGAAAGTTCCTGGTTCAAAACCAGATCTCCCGCCTTTCAGGATGCTCTGATGCGCAGCGCCGTGCGCCGAACTTACGGTGCTGACGAAGCTTTGTTTGTCCAGGGTGATCCCGCCAACGGGATCCACGCTGTATTGGATGGTAGTGTTAAGATCACCGTCCCCGCAGATGACGGTCAGGAATTTGTCATACACCAAGAGGGACGTGGCTTTTGGATCGGCGATCTCGCGTTGTTTGCGACTGCACATCGGCTGATCAGCGTGGTAGCGACTCGGCCAACCGAGACGCTTTTCTTGCCGGCCTCGCGGCTAGAACGCTTGGTGCAGGATTCTCCTGACTTTGTTCGGGATTTCTACGCCTTGAGTCATGAAAACATGCAAAAAGCCCTGCGTATCGTAGCCAATCTTGCGGTGACCGGCACCGAGAAACGGCTGGTTTTGAGGCTGCTGCATCTGGATGAGGTGACATCCGATGCAGAGGGTTGGATACCGGTTTCGCAGGAAGAGCTGGCGGTTATGATTGCAGTCTCTGCGCCAACGCTTCACAGAGCATTACACAGGCTTATCGAATTGGACTTGATCGAAGGCGGGTATGGTCGGCTGAGGTTGAAAGATCGACGCGCCCTCGTCGCTAGCTGTCAAAGTTGACGGACGTTCAAGCCGAATGTTCGGTTGACGACCGATCATCCTCGCCAAGCCTTCCATCCAAAGACATCAAGATCGCGACGGGGCGCAGCGCGGGGATGTGGCTGAAGATGATCAGGATGCAGACGGTCAAAGGCACACTCAGGAACGCTCCGATCAGACCCCAGACCGTAGTCCAGAAGGTCAACGCCAAAATCACTAGGAAGGTCGACATGTTCAGCGATCGGCCCAGCATAGCCGGATCCAGAAAGTTGCCGATTAGAAACTGTAGTGTGCCGCACCCCAGAACGATCACGAGAAATGGCCCGATCGTCTCAAACTGAACCAGAGCGATCATTGCGGGAAAGATAACGGCGATGATCGAACCGATTGACGGGATGAAATTCAGGGCGAAAGTCAGCACGGCCCAGGTTTCAGCATATTCCAGACCCAGCGCTTTGAATACGGCGTAGCTGATGGTGGCGGTGATCAGACTGATAAAGGTTTTCACGCCGACATATCGCTGCAGGCTGTACGAAATCGCATCCAGAACCAAGGCCAGGTCAGCCCCCAGCCGTGGGTTGCCGGCGGCAAGCTGGATTTTCTTGCGAAAGGCCAACCGCTCGGCCATCAGAAAGGCGACATAGAGGCTGATTAGGAAGAACTGGTTAAGCAGTGATGTGGCGCTGCCCAGCAATATCCGAGCGACATAGGACATATCGATGCTGACCAGATTGTCTCGGATAAAACTTGTGACATCGTTGCCGACCAACCCGGTAATTCTATGAACAGCCCCGTCAAACTGGCTTTCGTAGGTGTTGATCGAGCGTGCAAATTGCGTGGCCTGACTGCCCAGAATGTACATGATCATGAACAAACCGGCCAATACAACTGTTACTCCCGCGACATTCGCCAACCAGATTGGCACCCGCGTCACTGCAATGACCCGGTCGCTAAGGGCCAGGATCAGCACGTTGACCAGTAACGCCATGGTCAACGGCACCAGAAAGTTTGCCCCTGCATAGAGGCCAAGCACCATTAGCGTGGCCACGATCGCTACATCCCGCAATACGCTCAGTTGCGGACGCGCACGGGATGGGCTGTTTTCTGGGTCAGAGGTCATAAGATGGCCTTGGTCTGAGTGCTGCCTGGATGTGTTTTGATTGATCCTGCACAGGCTGGCGGGTTTATGCAATCCATACAGAAGGTTATACGCATGAAATCGGTGGCCTGATCCGATTGGCGGTTCTGCCAAAGGAAAAGGCAGGCTAGGCTAGCGCAATGCCAACTGTTTTGATTCCCTCGTTCGGCCAATTCCTGCGTGCGCTCTGGCTTGCTGTGCGCCGATTTAATGACAAAAACGGCTTCGTCATGAGCAGCCACGTCGCCATGTCGTTGATGATGGCCCTGTTTCCATTCGTTCTGTTCACGGTTGCGCTGGCAGGGGCCTTGTCACAGGGCTATGTGACCGATGAACTGATCGAACTGATATTTGGCGCCTGGCCCAAAGACGTGGCCGATCCCATCGTTTCAGAACTGCGTGCTGTTCTGGCCGGTGCGGGCTCGGGCGTGATCACTTTGGGTGGCTTGTTGGCGATCTACTTTGCCTCGAACGGAGTCGCCGCCGTGCGAAAGGCGATGGCGCAGGCCTATCACGACACGGACAATTGGCCCTTCTGGAAGACCCGACTGCTGTGCTTTGTGCTGGTCATAATCGGCGGTGCTGCCATTCTGGCCATCGCGGCGGTCGAAGTCGTTCTGCCGGTCTATACCCGTTTGGTTTCGGAAAAGACGGCAGTGGATGTGGACAACTGGCTGTCGGTGGATCGTCTGCGATGGACCTTTACCGTGGCTGTCCCAGCTGGCACCGTTCTTTTGGCCCATCTGATCTTGCCCACCCGACGGCACAGCCTACTACAAATCTTGCCGGGCGTAATCCTGACATTGGCTTTGTGGGCTGCAGGTGGATGGGGCTTTTCAATCTACATCGCCAAGTTTGCGACCTATAGCGCGACGTATGCCGGGCTTGCAGGGGCAATGGCAGCGCTGATTTTCCTGTACTTATGCTCGGCCATGCTGATCCTCGGGGCCGAATACAACGGTGCGCTTATCGATTTGCAAAACGAAGAGGGGCAATGATGTATCTCCGCGCTATCGTGATGACCGCGATCCTTTGGGCGACCGCGCAGCAGTCGCAGGCGCAGGACTATGTTGGATCAGACGCGTGCTCGGATTGTCATAAGGAAGAAACCGAAGCCTGGGAAAGCTCATACCATGCGCTTGCCTGGACCGAGGTGGAGGACGGCCATGTTAAGGCTGATTTCGATGGAACACGCTTCTCGCATGACGGAATGAGCGTGGCCTTTGCGGATCAAGATGGAGCTCTTACGGCGCAGGTCACCGAAAAGGACGGCGTTACAACGACCTATCCGGTCCATTCAGTGGTTGGTATCGCGCCGCTACAGCAATATCTTTTCGAAACCGAACCCGGCCGATTGCAGAGTTTTGATGTGGTTTGGGACGTCGAAAAGGGCCGTTGGTTCCACCTTTACCCGGATCAGGATCTGCCTCCGAATGATGGGCTGCACTGGACCGGTCCGTACAAAAATTGGAACGCCCGCTGTGCCGAGTGTCATGCGACCGGCTATGTGAAGAACTACGACTCTGAGGAAAGGCGCTATGCCTCGACACAGGTCGAAATTGGTGTCGGGTGCGAGGCTTGCCACGGGCCGGGTTCTGCGCATTTGGAGTGGACGACCGGAAAAGTGTTGCAAGACGGTTTGAGCGAGTTCGGATTCCCTACGACATGGGGCAGGGGGCAGACAGAAGCGGAAATTCAGCAATGCGCCGGCTGTCATTCCCGGCGCGAGGCGTTGGAAGATGGTAATCCGCTTCCCGGCAAGCCGTATCACGACGCCTATAACCTGGCGTTGCTGCGACCGGGTTTGTATCACCCAGATGGCCAGATTTTGGACGAGGTCTATGTTTATGGCTCATTCCTGCAGTCGCGCATGTATGCAGAAGGGGTGGGTTGTATGAATTGCCACGATCCGCACCGGGCTGAGGTGAAAGCCGAGGGTAATGGGTTGTGTACCCAATGCCACTCCCCCGCTGGCAACCCGGATTTCCCGACCCTTCGGCTGGCCGAATATGACACGCCCGCGCATCACCAACATGCTGAAAATTCTGCGGGTGGCCAATGCAAGAACTGCCACATGATCGAGCGTGTCTATATGGGGGTAGATGGCAGGCACGATCACAGCTTCCGCATTCCCCGCCCTGATCTGGGGCTCGGAACTGATGCCTGCACCGATTGCCATGCGGATGAAGATCAGTCTTGGGCGGCGCAGCAGATTGAACTCTGGTTCCCGGAATCATCCTATAGAGTGGCGCATTATGGCACGACATTTGCAGCAGCAGGCAGTGGTCAATTGGACGACCCTGAAACGCTGGTCGCGATCGCTCTGGATGAAGGGCAGGCAGGTATCGTTCGCGCAACCGCTCTGTATTTGTTGCAACCTTTTGCAACGCCTGATCTTGCCGAGCGTCTGGCACCGTTGCTGGCCGATCCGGACCCACTGATACGTGCCAATGGACCGGTACTGCAGCGTCAGGTTCCTGCCCAGTTGCGCGCTTCGCGGTTAGAGCCGTTGTTATCCGACCCCACGCGCAATGTACGCATCTCGGCTGCGAAAGAGTTCTTATCGATCCCAGCGCAGGCCATGACGCAAGACCAACGCGCAAGCGCGCAGCAGGGCATGGCGGATTGGCAACGTAGCATTTCCAATCGTTTGGACTTTCCTGAGACCCATTTGGTGTTGGGTGGTTGGGCGCTTACGCTCAGAAACGCACCGGCTGCAGAACGTGCGTTCCGAGAGGTTGTAACGCTCGACCCGCAGCGCGTTGAGGCTTGGCCGATGCTGGTTCAACTTGCCCACATCAATCGCGGTGTTCAGGCTGCGTTGGCGACATTGGACGAGGCCTTGTTAGTGCTTCCCGATGATCCGAACTTAGTGCAACTTGCGCAGGAACTCGGGAGATAGCTGGCATGGAACTGGCAGAATTGCGCCATCTTCGCGGCGCATTCTACGGTTAGCCAACCGGTATCAGCACTCGGATTGCTACAGGTGATGTATGCCGGATCGCACCGCTACCTTCGCAAAGCCGCTGACGGCGGCTCGTAAAACAACGCTTGACCAGCGTATTGAAGAGCTGCGCGCGCGCAAGCCTGTCGATATCAATCATGGCGAAGCACTATTGCTGCAAGGCATAGCTACAGCGTCTCTGCGGAAACAGAGCATAGCGCCGGGAAAGATCGATCTGGATTAACGCCGCTTAACCCCGGAAGCCGGTGGCGACAACAAACTTCTCGGAACTATCAGAACGTGAGGCCGGAGGCTTCACATTGGCAACCTTGTTGAATTTCTGCTTGAGCAGTTTCTGAAGGTCCCCCTCAGCCCCGCCAGCAAGCACCTTGGCAACGAAAGTGCCGCCCTCTTCCAGCACGTCGAACGCGAAATAAGCCGCCGTTTCGCACAGGGCCATGATCCGCAGGTGGTCAGTCTGTTTGTGGCCCGAAGACGCAGCCGCCATATCAGACATGACCACGTCCGCTTTGCCACCCAGCCAGTCCTTGACCTTCTGATCGGCGTCATCTTCCATGAAATCAAGGACATGCGCGGTGGCGCCGGCGACGGGCTCAACCTCTTGAAGGTCAACTCCCAGAACGGTGCCGACGCGCTTGGCGCTTTTCTCGCCGAGTGCATTGACGCGTTTCACGGCGACTTGCAGCCAGCCACCGGGCGCACAACCCAGATCGACCACGCGCGCGCCGGGTACGAGAAACCGGAACTTGTCGTCCAACTCAAGTATCTTGAATGCCGCGCGTCCGCGATAGCCTTCGACCTGCGCGCGTTTGACATAGGGGTCGTTCAACTGCCGTTCAAGCCAGCGGGTCGAGCTGAGCTTGCGCCCGCGCGCTGTCTTGACCTTCACCTTCAGGTCGCGTTGCCCGCGACCCGAGTTGCTTTTGCCAGTTGGTGTCTTCGCCATCAGAACGGTCCGTCTTCCAATACACCGTCCGCACTCATTTGCGCATAAAGCAAACCCTCGCGCAGCCCACGGTCCGCCACAGAAAGGCGATCGGTGGGCCAGCAGCGCAACAGCGCCTGCAAGATGGCCGAGCCGGACATGATCAGGGCCTGCCGATCTTCTCCGATCCGGGGATCACGGCGGCGCCCACGAGGGCCGAGTTCTAGATAGCCTCGTATCACCTTGTCAATCTGATCGCTGGTCATCCTCAATCCGTCCACCTTCGTCCGGTCATAGCGCTTGAGGCCAAGGTGTGAGGCGGCGACAGTGGTCACCGTTCCGCTGGTGCCCACAATCTGAAACCCTTCGCGGGCCTGTTCATCCTTGTAAGGTGCGAAATCGGCCAGATTTTCTTCGAAAAACCAGCTCATTAGCGCAAAACGCGCGGCATCGTCTTCGACGTCGTTGAACTGATCACGCAATGTTGCCACGCCCAGCGGGACGCTGATCCAATCGACCACCTTGGCCGCAGGGAAAGGGCTTTCTGGTGTGTGGAACCCGTTATGCAATCTCATAATCGCGGCAGGCCGATCCCGACGAGGAACAGAGGAGATGTCGATCCAGACCAATTCGGTTGAGCCGCCGCCGATATCGACGACCAACAATTGCTCGGTCTTGGTCGACACCAGCGGTGCACAGGAAATCACAGCCAGACGTGCTTCTTCCTCGGGCTGGATGATGTCGAGCGTCAGGCCGGTTTCGCGTTTAACTTGCCGGATGAAATCGCGGGAATTCTTGGCGCGACGGCAAGCCTCGGTTGCTATCAAGCGCATGCGCTTGACCTTGTTACGCTTGAGTTTTTGCTGACAAATCCGCAGCGCCTGAACGGTACGTGCCATGGACGCCCGCGACAATCGCCCGGTGCGTTCCAGACCGGCACCCAACTGCACCGATTTGGAGAAGCTGTCCACCACATGAAATCCACTGCCCTTGGGCTGGGCGATCAACATGCGGCAGCTATTTGTCCCCAAATCCAGTGCCGCATATAACGCATCTGGATCGGGTCTTGCCGGCGCGGGGCTTTCGACCGCTTTCGGGAACGCGCCCGCACCTCTGGGACGCTTGGGCGCCATCTTAAACGCCCTCCGATTTTCGAGTTACCCCGACCATAGGTCGCGCAATTGGATCACGCAAGACGCTCATTAAAGTCATTAGGATTTTGATGTTCGGTTTTGCCCACCAAGGCATTAAAAGCTGCGGTACGCAGCCGTGGGCAAAAAGGTCGCTGCAAATACGCCGTATGTCGAAAATCGACCGACTTGGACCCACATTGAAGTTTAGAACCGGTCCATCTGGTTAGGAGGAATCACGGTAATGCCTGACGTCACCATCGTATATTGGCGCGATATTCCCGCCCAAGTCATCGTCGGCAAGGGCCGTCGTGGCGCTAAGCGGCAGTTGGAAGAGCGGTTTGAACAAGCCATCGACCGGGCCGCAATGAAGGTGAACGCCAAGGAAAGTGATGCCTATCTGGCCGAGTGGCGCAAAGCCGAGCCTTTCGCAGTTGAGGGCGACCCGTCCGAAATTGCCGAAGCCGAGGCCGCGCGTTTGGAAACAGAGTACGATCAGGACCGTATCAAGACCCTGATCGCCAATGACGGTTGGGCATGAGCCCCAGATCTTTATGGGAGGCCGCTATGGCTTTGCTGAACTTCAAGAAACGTGATGCGGTCGAAAACGGCCCTGTGAACCCGACCGTCGAAGCCTTTTTGCAGGGCTACTCGATCGAGGTGATGCCGCGCACTGCGGAAAAGGTCGAAGATTTCCGCGCGCTGCTGCCAGAAGGCACCCGTGTCTACATCGCCCATATCGAGGGCACGCCAATCGAAGACATGGTCAAAACCGCCAAGCGCATCGCGGCCGAAGGTTACCCTGTCATGCCGCATTTCCCGGCACGGATCATCAAGGATGCCGCGACGCTGGAAAACTGGATTTCCATGTATCAGGGTGAAGCGGGTGTCGAGCAGGCGCTTCTGCTGGCCGGTGGGGTCGCCAAACCGCATGGTGATTTCGACAGCTCGATGCAGCTGCTGGAAACCGGACTGTTCGACAAGGCGGGGTTCAAGCGACTGCACGTAGCCGGTCACCCCGAAGGCAACAAGGATATCGATCCCGACGGCTCGACCAAGAATGTCGATGACGCGCTGCGCTGGAAGCAGAAGTTTTCGGAAACCACCGACGCCGAAATGGCGCTGGCCACTCAGTTTGCGTTCGACGCCAAGCCGATCATCGCTTGGGCAGATAGCCTGAAAGAAGCGGGTATTGATCTGCCGATCCATATCGGTATCGCGGGCCCGGCAAAGCTGCAGACGCTGATCAAATTCGCTATCGCCTGCGGCGTTGGTCCATCGCTGAAAGTCCTGCAGAAGCGCGCCATGGACGTGTCCAAGCTGCTGTTGCCTTACGAGCCAACCGATGTGGTCACCGAACTGGCCAATCACAAGGCAGCCAACCCGGATTTCAATATCACCAAGGTACACTTCTTCCCGCTGGGCGGGATCAAGACCAACGCCAACTGGGCGATCAACAACGGCGGCGCTTCGGCAAAGCCGGTTAACTCCTAAGGAACGGACATGACCCGTACAGTCGTAGAATCAAAAACAAAAACTGCCGTTCTGGGCTTTGACGAGCCATTCTGCGTTATCGGTGAGCGGATCAACCCAACGGGCCGTAAGAAACTGGCTGCCGAATTGGAAGCAGGCGATTTCTCGACAGTCGA
The DNA here is from genome assembly GCF_056531845.1 of Ruegeria sp. K3. Lineage (NCBI taxonomy): Bacteria > Pseudomonadati > Pseudomonadota > Alphaproteobacteria > Rhodobacterales > Roseobacteraceae > Ruegeria > Ruegeria sp. K3. The sequence goes on from NZ_JBQFMM010000002.1 coordinate 231,523, forward strand.
AAAGGATGCTCTGGCGCAGGTCGCTGCAGGCGCGACCGTTCTGGATATCAACGCAGGTGTCGTCTACAACTCGAATCCCAACCCGAACGAGACCGAGCCGCCGCTGATGACCAAGATCGTCGAGCTGGTGCAGGGGCTTGTTGATGTTCCGCTTTGCATCGATTCCTCGGTTCCGGGCGCTTTGGAAGCCGGTCTTGAGGCGGCGGAAGGTCGTCCGCTGTTGAACTCGGTCACCGGTGAAGAAGAGCGTCTGGAACTGGTTCTGCCACTGGTCAAGAAATACAACGTACCCGTTGTGGCGATCTCGAACGATGACACCGGAATCTCGGAAGACCCCGATGTGCGTTTTGCCGTCGCCAAAACCATCGTTGAGCGTGCCGCCGATCACGGCATCCCGGCTCATGACATCGTGGTCGATCCGCTGGTCATGCCGATTGGTGCGATGGCAACTGCTGGCCAGCAGGTGTTTGCTCTGGTCCGTCGTCTGCGGGAAGAGCTGGGCGTGAACACAACATGCGGTGCGTCCAACATCTCGTTCGGCCTGCCGAACCGTCACGGTATCAACAACGCCTTCCTGCCGATGGCAATGGGTGCTGGAATGACTTCAGCGATCATGAACCCGGTGGCTCTGCCGGTTACGCAGAAGAAGATTGCTGAAAAGAAAGAGGCCGTTGCTGCCGCCGGTATCATTCTGCCCAAGGATATGGACGACGAAACCTTTGTACAGATGTTCGGTCTGGGTTCGACCCTTCCACGTGCGGGCAAAGAGATGGAGGCCATCCGCGCCGCCAACCTGCTGACCAACAACGACGCACATGGCGGTGAGTGGATCAGGTTCAACAAACCACCCGCCGAGGCCGGAGCCGAAGGCGAGGGTGCACGCGGACGTCGTGGCGGTGGCCGTCGTCGCCGCGCTTAAGGTAAATAAAACAATGGATTGGGCCGGATTTTTTGATCCGGCCTTTTGGCTTCGTCAGCGTTTGTTGACCCTTGAACCCCAGTAAAGAGCAGTGCTAATCAATGCCCAGCGGCGGGTATGATGTAATGGTAGCCTGTCAGCTTCCCAAGCTGAACGCGCGGGTTCGATTCCCGCTACCCGCTCCAATCATTCTGCGCGTCGGGCCTGATAGAGGTTGATCATCGCTGGGATGAGGATCTCCGAACCAGACTGATACTGTCGGAACTCTTCTGCGACCGCTTGTTGAATGGCGTCAGTATCAGCCTCACTCCCTTCGAAATGAGCAACAACACGGCCCGCAGGACCAACACGTGTCACCAGCCTCGCCGTGCCTTCAACGCCGCCAAAACCCGTCAGGTTCACTGTGATCGCGTCGCCGGTTATTTCAGACAACCCCGCTTGGGTCATCAGACCTTTGACATGGTCGATGTCGTGGAACGCCAGCGGCCCGGGCGCATAGCGGTCTACGCGGGGCGGTTGACCCATTCGCCGAACGGCGGCGACATGGGGTATCTTGAACCACGGGTTGACGTCCAATGGCCCCCAGGAAGCGAACGTCATTTGCCCACCGGGTTTCAGTGCCAAGGCGATGTTTCGGAATGCTGCGATCGAGTCGCTAAAAAACATGACACCAAACCGGGAGATTGCGGCATCCATTTGTCCGGGTTCAAACGCGTAGATTTGCGCATCCGCGTGCTGAAAAGTGATAGTCTGTATCCCGTTGCTTTCAGCACGTTTGGCTGCGCGGTCCAGAAACGGCTGCGATATATCGGCCGCCAATACGTGTCCTTCGGCCCCAACCGCGCGCGCCGCTGCGATTGCACTGACGCCTGTGCCGCATCCGATATCCAGCACTTGCATACCCGCCGACAGGGCGGCCCGGTCCAGAACGAGATCAAGAACGGGCGCGAAGGCGTGGTCAAGCTGATCCTCAAAGGTCAGCCATTTGGTGCCTTGTTCCGAGTTTCCCCAGAATTCCGCCTGTTCCTCGTTCACTGATGTCATATTCGCCTCCTGTGGATGGGGCGACTATGACCGCCGGCGGCGTCGACGGCCAGATTTTTCATCATCCCCGCCGCCGGTATTGAAGGACGGAGCGGGCAGGGTGACGACCTGGGCCAATTCAGGGAACGGATCGGTTTTGTGCGGGATCGCATTGGCGGCGACGAAATGGTCTTGAAACTTGGGTTCGATTGCCGTTTCGACCTTGGTGATCTCGCGCACCACGCGTTCGATCTCGGCCCGCGATCCGATGTTACACAGCGCGATCCGGGCACCGGTTCCAGCGGCATTACCCGCGCTGGAGACCTTCTCCAGCGGTGCATCAGGGATCATACCCAGCACCATCGCGTGTTTGGTCGAAATATGCGCGCCGAAGGCACCGGCAAGTACCACGCGATCCACACGGTCAACCTCCATCTCATCCATTAGGAGACGCGCTCCGGCGTAGAGCGCGGATTTAGCCAACTGGATGGCACGGATATCACCCTGAGTTACTGTGATACGCGGACCGCCCTCGGCGCTGGCATCGTGGATCAGATAGGAGTTGGTGCGGCCTTCGGGAACGCAACGCGGTGTGCCCGTCTGCGCGGCCGAGCCGATCAGCCCGCTTTCGTCCAGAAGACCTGCAATGCGCATCTCGGCCACGGCCTCGATAATGCCTGAGCCGCAGATACCGGTGATGCCCGTGGTGGCAATGTCCTGATCAAAGCCTTCGTCATTCGACCATTTCTCGGACCCGATCACGCGGAAACGCGGTTCTTTGGTGACAGGATCGATTTCGATTCGTTCAATCGCACCGGGCGCGGCTCTCTGGCCCGAGCTGATCTGGGCACCCTCAAATGCGGGGCCGGTGGGTGACGAACAGGCCAGAACGCGGTGGGTGTTGCCCAGCAAGATTTCCGCATTGGTACCCACATCCACGATCAGTACCAGATCGTCGGACTTGCCGGGTTCCTCGGATAGGGCAACGGCAGCGCAGTCCGCACCCACATGGCCCGCAATACACGGCAGGATGTAGACCTGCGCGCGCGGATTCATCGTGGTCAGGTCCATCTCATGCGCAGGCAGGGACATGCTTTCAGACGTCGCGAGCGCAAATGGCGCCTGACCCAGTTCGACTGGGTCCAGACCCAGCAAAAGATGGTGCATGACCGGATTGCAGACGAACACCGCTTCGACGATCAAAGCGGCATCGATCCCGGCCTCATCAGCGATTGAAGTGGTCAGATCGTTGATCGCTTCGCGCACGGCCCGAGTCATTTCCTTGTCGCCACCGGGATTCATCATGGCGTAAGACACGCGGCTCATCAGGTCTTCGCCGAAACGAATTTGCGGGTTCATCAGGCCGGAAGAAGCCTTGACTTCACCTGTTTCCAGATCGGTCAGGTGCGCAGCGATGGTGGTCGAGCCGAGGTCGATAGCCAGACCGTAAAGCCCATGTTCGTGCAGGCCGGGCCAAATTTCGACGATACGGGCTACGTTGTCCTTGTGGCCTTTGTGGACGGCGACCGTGACCTCCCATTTCCCTTTGCGCAGCACTGGCTGCAGCTTGGACATCAGCGACAGATCGGCGGTAATCGCATCGATCTTCCATTGTTCGCGCAAGGCGCGTTCTAACCGTTCCAGATCGCCTGTGGGCGAGTGCATGTCGGGTTGTTCCACCACCACGAAATACAGGCGTGTTGCAGGGTCCATGGTGATGGCGCGGGCGGCGGCGGCCTTGCGGACCACCTGACGGTGAACCTGGCTTTCAGGAGGCACGTCGATCACCACGTCACCCTGAACCGAGGCCTGACAGCCCAAACGGCGCCCGGGTTTCAAGCCTCGCTTGTCGTCATATCGCTGTTCAACCGCGTTCCATTCGCTCAGCGCGTCCTCCGAGACGGTCACGCCATGCTTGGGAAACTCGCCATAGCTGGGGGTGATCTGACATTTCGAACAAATACCGCGTCCACCGCAGACTGAATCAAGATCGACACCCAACTGGCGCGCTGCCGTCAGGATTGGCGTGCCAACGGGAAAGTGTCCGCGTTTGCCGGACGGGGTAAAAACGACAAGAGGATCGGTGGTCATGAATGGCCTGCCTTTGTATTCGCGCGTATGCCGGCGAACATATGGGTTTGAACGCAAAGGGAAAGGGCATTCAGCGGCACGTTTTGCATTGCTTGCGTCGTTTTCGGGCGTGGCAGAAGCCCGCAGGGGAAAACAACTTGGGTTCGGGGCTTTCCCTCTGGTGAAATCCATGCAATAGGGTCACCGTCAAACGGGCTTTTGCATGGGGTTATCAAATGCAGATTCGTGAGGCACTCACCTTCGACGACGTTCTTCTGGTTCCGGGCGCATCTTCTGTGCTGCCGGCAACCGCTGATACCACCACGCGCGTGACGCGTGAGATTACGATGAACATCCCGCTGCTAAGCTCGGCGATGGACACGGTGACCGAGGCGCGTATGGCTATCGCCATGGCGCAGGCTGGAGGCATCGGCGTGGTGCACAAAAACCTCTCGGTCGAGGAACAGGCTCGTGAAATTCGGCGGGTAAAGCGGTTCGAATCCGGTATCGTCTATAACCCGGTCACGCTGCGCGCGGATCAAACATTGGCAGATGCTCAGGCTTTGGTAGAGCGCTACAACTTCACCGGCTTCCCGGTCGTTGAAGAAAGCGGTCGTGTCGTCGGCATTGTCACCAACCGAGATATGCGCTTTGCGACCTCGGATGACACGCCGATCAAAGCGATGATGACCTCTGACAATCTGGCGATGCTGCAAGAGCCCGCCGATCTGGAAGAGGCCAAAAGCCTCATGCGTGCGCGTCGGATCGAAAAATTGCTGGTCGTCGATGGCGAGGGCAAGCTGACGGGCTTACTGACGCTGAAAGATACCGAGCAGGCCGTGCTGAACCCTACAGCCTGCAAGGACCGGTTGGGCCGTCTGCGTGTGGCTGCTGCAACCTCGGTCGGAGACGCTGGGTTCGAGCGGTCAGAGCAGTTGGTCGATTCCGGGGTCGATATCATTGTTGTGGATACCGCACATGGTCATTCGCAAGGGGTTCTGGACGCGGTGAAACGTGCCAAGACGCTGTCGAATGAGGTTCAGATCATCGCCGGTAACGTCGCCACTGCCGAGGCCACCAAAGCGCTGATCGATGCAGGTGCAGACGCGATCAAAGTGGGCATCGGGCCCGGCTCGATCTGTACCACACGGATGGTCGCGGGTGTTGGCGTCCCTCAGTTGACGGCCATCATGGATTGTGCCGCTGCGGCGGGGGAAGTTCCGGTCATTGCTGATGGTGGCATCAAATTCTCGGGCGATTTCGCCAAGGCGATTGCGGCAGGGGCATCTTGCGCCATGGTGGGTTCGATGATTGCGGGCACGGATGAAAGCCCGGGCGAGGTGATCCTCTATCAAGGCCGCTCGTTCAAATCGTATCGCGGCATGGGAAGTCTGGGTGCGATGGCGCGCGGCTCGGCGGATCGATATTTCCAGAAGGACGCCGCGAATGACAAGCTGGTGCCCGAAGGGATCGAAGGCCAGGTGCCGTACAAAGGGTCCGCAAGTGCTGTTGTGCACCAACTGGTTGGAGGTTTGCGCGCGGCGATGGGCTATACCGGTTGTGCCACCGTCGATGAGATGCGCCAGAACTGCAACTTTGTCAAAATCACTGGCGCAGGTTTGAAGGAAAGCCATGTGCATGACGTTCAGATCACACGGGAAAGCCCCAATTATCGCGTGATGTAAGTTTGTGAGACCCTTCAGGGGGTCTCTCGAAATTGATCGTGTAGACGAACGGAAAACGCGATGACACCTGCTGCTCGGGTACAGGCCTCGATAGAGATCCTCGATGACATTCTTGCCGGTGCACCGGTCGAGAAGGCGTTGACCGGCTGGGCTCGACGCAGTCGGTTCGCGGGATCTAAGGATCGCGCTGCGATCCGGGATCATGTGTTTGATGCATTGCGGTGCAAGCGATCCTTCTCGGCGCTCGGTGGATCCGAGACGGGGCGCGGCCTGATTATCGGTGCCGCCCGATCCTTGGGCTCAGACCTAACGTCAGTATTTTCGAGCGCGCGATATGCACCCGCAGAGGTAACCGAGGCTGACCAACCCAGGTCATTTCGGAGCGACGCAGAACGTCTGGATATCCCCGAGTGGTTGTGGCCCCAATTTCAGGCCGCGTTGAAGGACGAAGCTGAACTTGCCGCAGCCGCGCTACAATCGCGCGCTCCGATTCATCTGAGGGTCAACCTGCTGAAAACTGACCTGCCTACAGCCATTCAACGACTGGCTGCCGAGGAGATCACGGCGCATCCACATCCGGCCTGCGATACTGCATTGGAAGTTACCGAGGGCGCACGCAAGATATCTCAGAGCGATCCGTATACAGATGGGCTGGTTGAGTTGCAGGATGCCGCAAGCCAGGCGGTTGTTGCCGCGCTTGATTTGCAGCCAGGCATGCGAGTTCTGGACTACTGTGCAGGCGGCGGTGGTAAGGCTTTGGCATTGGCGGCAAGGGCCCCCGGCGTTCACGTCTTTGCCCATGATGCCAGTCCCAAACGCATGCGGGATTTGTCAGCACGCGCGGCAAGGGCGGGCGCAGATGTCACGATCTTGACCACAGGCCAAGTCTCCAGTCAGGCGCCGTTCGATGTCGTTTTGACAGATGTGCCCTGTTCCGGCAGCGGATCGTGGCGCCGCGCACCGGCAGGGAAATGGGCGCTTACACCGGAGCGCTTGGACGAGCTGACGCAGATTCAGGCCGCTATTCTACAAGATGTTTCACCTCTCGTTGCGCCCAAAGGCGTGCTTGCTTATGCGACCTGCTCGATGCTGACGATTGAAAACGACGGCATTATTGATGGATTCTTGGCCAGCAATCCCGAATGGCAGAGCGGATACCGCAAAACGTGGCTGGTTTCACACGGGACCGATGGATTTTTCACAGCACACTTGACGCGAATATAAACTTTAAAACACAACCTTAAGAAGTTTATGTCACTGATCATTAAGCAGCAATTAACCATTGCAGGCAGATATTGATCAGAAATTGTAATAATCCGGGCTGTTTATGTCTATTCAATCTGAATTTACCCCCTCTCGATCAAGTGGATGGGGCATCGATCGTGGGCGCTATGCCTCGCTGGCATTGATCGCCATTTTATTGAGCGTACTTTCCTTCTTTGACGTCTTGCCGCCACGGTTAAGTGCCGGGGTCGCAGCCGTTGGCTTGTCCTTCCTGGTAGTAGTGGTCTTTGCATTGGCGCGTGCTTGGATATTGAATCAGATCGAAGCGCAAACATACGCTGCGATGACGGGTTTTCTAGAGCAAGAAACCGATGCCTGTGTCATTTCGGATGCGACGGGCGAGGTGCTAGTTGCAAACGCTCAGGCCAATGCGCGTCTTATTCGGAACGCGGGTACGCGACTAGATGAGTCTCTGCGTACCGTATTTGCAAACCCGTCGGCGGCGCTGTTGCGTTTGCAGTCTCATGCCCTGAAACGGGGTTTTTGGGAAGAAGATGTTGTCACGCGCGGACAAACAATACCGGTGTCTGTTTCAAAGCTGGGTGAAAATCGGTTTTGCTGGCGTTTTAGGATAGATGCACCCCAGATCTGGCGCAGCGTGCAGCGGCCGGTTCTGACGGTCGGACGAAATGACGTGGTGCTGGATGCCAATGATGCGGCTATCGAGCTTTTTGGTCAGATTCCCACATGCCTCAAGCCGATGGTTCAGGCTGGCGGTGCAGTTGATGGTAGCATCATACAGATTAAAACCGGGGAACCTGAAGCACCATTCGCTGTCACAACGCTAAGGCACAGCGGTATTGTGCGTGAGTTGCTTTTAACGCCGCTGCAGCACGCCGAAGGACCGCAGCACACGACATCATTTGCAGATTTGCCAGTTGCGATCATGTGCATGTCTCCCGATGGAGATGTTAGCGAAGCAAACCACCTCGCGGTTGAATTGGTCGGTGAGATCCAACCGGGGCCGACGAATATCGAAAGCATGATGCAGGGGCTCGGCTATCCGATCAGGGACTGGCTGGCGAGTGCTGCCGAACAAGGCGCAGCACCGCGGTCTGAATTCCTGCGTTTGGTGCGCAAGGACAAAGAGGTATTTGTGCAAGTTACGCTGTCACGGATTCTCAGGGATGGTCAGGTCTGTCTTATTGCGGTTCTGAACGATGCCACCGAACTGAAAACGATGGAGGCGCAGTTTGTTCAAGGCCAGAAGATGCAAGCCGTTGGGCAATTGGCGGGCGGGGTGGCACATGATTTCAATAACTTGCTGACGGCGATTTCGGGGCATTGTGATCTGTTGCTGTTGCGCCATGACCAAGATGACCCGAATTACGGCGATCTTGTACAGATCAATCAGAACGCCAACCGTGCTGCAGCGTTGGTCAGCCAGCTTCTGGCCTTTTCGCGCAAACAAACGCTCCGGCCCGAAGTGCTGGATCTGCGAGATACGATTTCAGACCTTATCCATTTGCTAAACCGTCTTGTGGGCGAGAAGGTCCGCCTGACGCTCAGTCATGATCCGGTGCTCAAATCCGTCTGCGCGGACAAGCGCCAGTTAGAGCAGGTTTTGATGAACCTGGTCGTCAATGCGCGTGATGCGATGCCCGAGGGTGGGGAGATTCGGATCGAGACCGAAGTAGTGACGTTGGATCAATCGATCACGCGCGATCGGGCTACGGTACAGCCGGGGGAATATGTTACGGTCAAAGTCATCGATAGCGGCATCGGGATTCCTGCAGACAAACTGCAAAAGGTGTTTGAGCCATTTTATACGACCAAACGCACAGGCGAGGGGACGGGGCTGGGGCTATCGACTGTTTACGGGATCGTAAAACAGACTGGTGGTTTCATATTTGTCGACAGTGTGCAGGACCGGGGAACGGAATTCACCGTGCTCTTGCCTGTGAGTTCCCGGGTCCAAGAATCGGAGCCTGAGGTACCCGATACGTCAGAGGTGCAAAGTTCCCGATTGGGTGAAGGCGTGGTTTTGTTGGTCGAAGACGAAGCCCCGGTGCGCGCCTTCGCGACTCGGGCGCTTCGCTTGAAAGGCTACACTGTGCTTGAAGCTGAATCAGCCGAAGATGCGCTGCAATTGTTGGACGACCCCAATTTGCTGGTGGATGTTTTTGTTACCGATGTCGTCATGCCCGGAATGGACGGCCCGACCTGGGTGCGCGAGGCCATGAAAACACGGCCTGACGTGCGGGTGGTCTTCATGTCAGGCTATACTGAAGGGGCGTTCGGCGAATCTGGTCCTCAGATCGAAAATTCCACCTTCCTGCCCAAGCCGTTTTCGTTGACCCAGCTGACCGAAGCGGTGTTTCAGCAAATGAATTGAAAACGCTATTCGGCAGCACGATACAATGCGTATTCTGCGGCGTTCAATGATTGGAACCGGAGTTCAGTTTGTTTTGAGAAGTCCATCGGGCAAGCGGGCGAGACGTTCTCACGCGGTAGATCGATTTTACATTCCAGCCGATTCTGAAGGAAATCCAGTATCTTTTGCTGGCTGTCATATTTGAAGATATGCGCAACACCTTTACCGTTACTGCGGGGTTGCAAAAAATCGGTTTGGCATCCCACATCTGCGTAGACCGGGCGGGGGGTTTGCATATAGGCGTCAAGGAATGCCTCGAAGCTTAAACCTTTTGTGGAATGCGGATGACCTGCCAATTCGGCGCGCGTTCGATATCGATACCAACTTCCCAACCAATCGACAGGTTCGCGCACAATGGCCATGACGTCCATTTCTGCATCAAACATCTTGCGAAACATGGTCTGGAAGAAACGATCATAGCGACGCATGTTCGCATGTTTCAGGTCTGTTGGTCCGGACACGACGATATCGGCCCTATCGCGTAAAGCTGATTGATACGCGGTGGAGCCGGTCTTTGGAACAGACAGAAGCGCAAGCCGCTTTTCATAGAAAACAAGCATTTATCTTTTCTCTTCAATGCCTTTCATGTCTCAGATTGTCGTAAACGACTCTTTAACACAATTGCTGAAGAGTAGTTTTCATAAGTTTTAGTTGAAATGTTCTCTTTTTGGTCCCATAAGGAACAAGAGGCGAACAAAGCAGCGATTGCCGCCCGATCAAGGGTGTGACAAAAGAGAAGGCGACAGGACAATGGCGGATCTTCTGACGATGAGCGACAAGAAAAACGCAGACAAGCAAAAGGCGCTCGACAGCGCATTGGCCCAGATCGAACGGCAGTTCGGCAAAGGCTCGATCATGAAGTTGGGCGAAGATTCCAAGCAGGATATCGATGCGAGTTCGACCGGATCGCTGGGCTTGGATATCGCTCTGGGGATCGGCGGCTTGCCGATGGGCCGGATCGTCGAGATTTATGGCCCGGAAAGCTCGGGTAAGACCACGCTGACGCTGCACTGCATCGCTGAACAGCAAAAACGCGGCGGAGTCTGCGCGTTCGTCGACGCAGAACATGCACTGGACCCTCAATATGCGCGCAAGCTGGGTGTGGATCTGGATGAATTGCTGATCTCTCAGCCCGACACCGGCGAGCAGGCCCTTGAGATCACCGACACCTTGGTGCGGTCGGGGGCCGTGAACATGGTCGTGGTCGACTCGGTTGCGGCGCTGACGCCGAAATCCGAGTTGGAAGGCGACATGGGTGACAGCAGCGTGGGTGTTCAGGCCCGGCTGATGAGCCAGGCGATGCGCAAGCTGACCGGCTCGATCAATCGCTCGAACTGCATGGTGATCTTCATCAACCAGATCAGGATGAAGATCGGTGTGATGTTTGGCAGCCCGGAAACCACTACCGGTGGTAATGCGTTGAAATTCTACAGCTCGGTCCGTCTGGATATTCGCCGTATCGGTGCGATCAAGGATCGGGACGAAGTTGTGGGCAACCAGACCCGCGTCAAGGTCGTCAAGAACAAGGTGGCACCGCCGTTCAAGCAGGTGGAATTCGACATCATGTATGGCGAAGGCATCAGCAAAATGGGTGAGCTTCTGGATCTGGGCGTCAAGGCCGGTGTGGTCGAAAAGTCGGGTTCGTGGTTTAGCTACGGTGATGAGCGGATCGGGCAGGGGCGTGAGAATGCCAAGCAATATCTACGTGACAATTCCCGTGCGGCGCTCGAGATCGAAGACAAAATACGTGCCGCCCATGGGTTAGACTTTGAAATGCCACCCGAGGCGGAAGAGGATGACATCCTCGAAGCTTAAAGCGTGCCTGAGGGGGAACCAAAGAAATCCCCCGGCACCCCGTTAGTGCTGAATCTATCTGGAACAGGGTGGCCCCTAGGGGCCGCCTTGTTTCGTTTCGGATGGGCCAATGCTGTGGACACTCTCGGGGGGTGGGGCTAAACCTTTGCTGACCATAACGACTGCGCGCCGAGAGAGCCTTATGCCAACGCTGAACGACATTCGATCTACCTTCCTGAACTACTTTGCCAAGCAGGGGCACGAAGTGGTTGCGTCTAGCCCGCTGGTTCCGCGCAATGATCCGACACTGATGTTCGTCAACTCGGGTATGGTTCAGTTCAAGAATCTGTTTACTGGCGTCGAAACCCGCGACTACAGCCGTGCTACCACTGCACAGAAATGCGTGCGTGCAGGCGGCAAACACAACGATCTGGACAATGTGGGCTATACCGCTCGCCACCATACGTTCTTTGAAATGCTGGGGAATTTCTCATTCGGGGATTACTTTAAGCATGAGGCGATACCGTTCGCTTGGGAACTGATCACCAAAGAATTTGGTATCGATAAGAACCGTCTGTTGGCCACTGTCTATCACACCGATGATGAGGCATTTGAAATCTGGAAAAAGGTTGGTGTCCCTGAAGACCGGATCATCCGCATCGCTACTAATGACAATTTCTGGCAAATGGGCCCTACCGGCCCCTGCGGCCCGTGCACCGAAATTTTCTATGACCATGGTGATCATATCTGGGGTGGGCCTCCGGGTTCGGCTGAGGAAGATGGCGATAGGTTCATCGAAATCTGGAACATCGTTTTTATGCAGAATGAGCAGTTCGAAGACGGCTCGATGGTCGAACTCGATATGCAGTCGATCGATACCGGCATGGGATTGGAACGCATTGGTGCGTTGCTGCAAGGCAGCCACGACAATTATGACACCGATCTGTTCAAAACGCTGATCGAAGCCTCCGCGGATGCGACCGGTGTTGATCCTTATGGGGATCAAAACGTGCATCATCGCGTGATTGCGGACCACTTGCGTTCAACTTCGTTCCTGATCGCGGATGGTGTGATGCCGTCAAATGATGGGCGAGGGTATGTTCTGCGCCGTATCATGCGCCGCGCGATGCGCCATGCGCATCTGTTGGGGGCCAAAGATCCGGTGATGCATCGCCTGGTACCCACGCTGGTGCAATTGATGGGTGCGCAATATTCAGAGCTTGGTCAGGCGCAGCCACTGATCGAAGAGACACTGCTGCTTGAGGAAACTCGGTTCAAGCAAACTTTGGATCGCGGTCTGAAGCTGTTGGATGAGGAAGTCTCGGGCTTACCTGAAGGCGATCCACTACCCGGAGACTCGGCGTTCAAACTGTATGATACCTATGGTTTCCCGCTCGATCTGACGCAGGATGCGCTGCGCGAGAAAGGTCGAACCGTCGACACCGATGGATTTGACGTGGCGATGGCCGAACAAAAAGCCAAGGCACGCGCGGCGTGGGCCGGATCTGGCGAATCTGCCGATCAGGTGGTTTGGTTCGATGTGCTGGATGCGGCCGGTGCGACCGATTTCCTTGGCTACGATACTGAAAAGGCCGAGGGGCAGGTCGCTGCGTTGGTGGTCGATGGTGCATTGGTCGACAAGATCGAGAAGGGTGGTACCGGCTGGGTCGTAGTCAACCAGACACCGTTCTATGGCGAGGCCGGCGGCCAGGTCGGCGACACCGGTGAAATTCGCAGGCTGGATGAGCGCGACGATATCGCCCGTGTTGAAGACACCAGAAAGTTTGCTGATGGCAAAGTCTATGCTCACAAGGTCACGATTGATCATGGGGCGATCTCAAAAGGTGACGCAGTTGAGCTGGAAGTCGATCACGCGCGCCGCACGGCCATTCGTGCCAACCACTCCGCGACGCACCTTCTGCATGAAGCCCTGCGTGAGACATTGGGTGACCACGTAGCGCAGCGCGGGTCGCTCAACGCATCAGATCGTTTGCGGTTCGATTTCAGCCATTCCAAGGCTCTGACACTGGAAGAAGTGCAGAAAGTTGAGCGAGAGGTGAACGCATTCATCCGCCAAAACTCAACCGTGGAAACCAGGATTATGACACCGGATGACGCCCGTGAACTGGGTGCTCAAGCTCTGTTCGGTGAGAAATACGGGGATGAGGTGCGCGTGGTTTCGATGGGCAAAGCAGCCACCGGCAAAGGCCAGGATGGTGAGACATGGTCGATTGAACTGTGTGGCGGCACCCATGTGCGCCAGACCGGTGATATCGGAACCTTCGTCGTGCTGGGCGATAGTGCCAGCAGCGCAGGCGTGCGGCGGATCGAGGCTTTGACCGGTGATGACGCGTTTAAGTATCTGTCGAAACAGGATCATCGCCTTTCAGCAATTGCGCTTGAGTTGAAAGCCCAGCCGGATGACGTTGTGGCGCGTGTGAAGACTCTGTTGGACGAGCGTAAATCGCTGCAGAACGAAGTTGCGCAGTTGCGCCGCGATCTGGCGATGGCCGGAGGTGCGGGGCAGGGCAGTGGCGCTGAAGCGCGCGATGTGAACGGTGTGGCGTTCTTTGCGCAGTCGCTCACGGGTGTTTCCGGAAAGGATCTGCCTGCGTTGATTGATGAGCACAAAAGCCGTCTGGGTACGGGCGCAGTATTATTGATTGCTGATACCGGCGGCAAAGCGGCTGTCGCAGCGGGTGTCACTTCGGACCTGACAGACACGGTATCTGCGGTGGATCTGGTCCGGGCGGCGGTCGCTGAACTGGGCGGCAAAGGCGGTGGCGGACGGCCTGACATGGCACAGGGGGGGGGCAAGGATGCCTCGAATGCAGAGGCTGCAATCAAGGCCGCTGAACAGGTTTTGGGAGGATAAGATGCCAGCACTTTGGATCGCACACGTCACTGTGACAGACGCCGATGCTTATGGAAAATACGCCGAGCTTGCAGGGCCGGCAATTGCGGCGCATGGGGGTGAATTCATCGCCCGCGCGGCACGTTACGTGCAGTTAGAGGGCAAAGAGCGACCACGCAATGTGGTCGCCCGCTTTCCAACCGTAGAGGCTGCGGTAGAGTGCTACAATTCTCCCGCATATCAGCAGGCATTGGATCATGCCCGTGGCGCCAGCGAGCGAGAGCTGGTGGTCGTTGAAATTACCGACTGAGAATCAGGCTAAATCTACCTTCGCATGAAATTTGCAAATTCTGCCCGGCCCCGAGCCGTGCGTCCTGCCATGCATTTTAGCGTGGGCGGCTCTTCACGATCGCTCTGAATTTATACACATTATTACAATGGGTTGTGCGTACTTCCTGTTGATTTTGAACATATTTCTCTGTCCGATTGTGGCACTTCGCGCCACTTTCTTGCGCGGAAATGGTCACGAAATGTGACGAATTTCCGCCGTTTTTTCCGCTCAATCTCGGATTTGATTGCGTGACAACCACGGTTTGCGGATATGGTCCGGTATACAGATGGGTTCTGATCCACGCAGTTTGCAGGGATTAATAGGACTCGAGGGACAGCATGAAATTCTTTGGTACGACCATAGATGCCCACTTAAAGAGCGCTGCCAAGCTTGGCGGGCTGTTTGGTTTGGCTATCCTGATTAACGGTTCGCTGTTGTTTGGGACTGAAGCATCGGCGAAAGATGCCGCGTTTATCCCGAGTATCGCTGCCTCGCCACCACCCTCCGGTGCGCGTCAGCTTTGCGGTAAGTATTCCTGGGCATGTGCGCAAAAAGGTATCGGTTCCTTATCTACCAGCCAAGAATTGAAGCTTGTCAAAGAGATCAACCGCCGCGTTAATCGATCCACGCGAGAGGTCACGGATCAGTCGCAATACAAAACCAGTGAACTTTGGGCGCTTCCAACGTCGCGCGGTGGTGACTGCGAAGATTTTGCGCTTCTAAAGAAAAGAGATTTGATCCAGGCTGGTTTCGACCCTCGTAAACTACTGCTCGCGACAGTGTTGGATACGCGCAGAAACTCTCATGCTGTTTTGGTTTATCGGTCGAGCGGCGGCGATCTGGTCCTGGATAATTTGACCAATCAGATCAAGCCTTGGAAAGCGACGCGCTATCTGTTCTTGAGGATGCAAGACCCAAAGCAGCCACGAAATTGGGTCGGGGTTTTCGGTAAGAGCTAGAAAATCGTGAAACAAAGATACGGGCGCCTGCTATTAGCAGCGCCCGTATCTTTGTAATAGTTAACAAAATACTAGTGTTTACCCTGGTATTCGAATTTTTTTCTACCTTTTGTCTTCAGACCTTTTCTCCTTCAGCTTTAAGTTGTGTAAATTATTGTCTTTGGTTTGATTGTTGTCAGGATCTTTGTTTTTTCCGTTGTCC
Source organism: Ruegeria sp. K3 (assembly GCF_056531845.1). Taxonomy (NCBI): domain Bacteria; kingdom Pseudomonadati; phylum Pseudomonadota; class Alphaproteobacteria; order Rhodobacterales; family Roseobacteraceae; genus Ruegeria; species Ruegeria sp. K3. Next base: position 247,018 of record NZ_JBQFMM010000002.1, read on the forward strand.
TCGCTTTCCGGCGTCAAGAAACCAGGGTCGTTGTCTGGAGAAGGAATACGGCTCGGGCCGGAACATGAACATTCCCGCTCTGATTCATCCCATGGACCATCGTCTGATCTTAGGTTGGCAAAGCCGGTGCTCAAAGTTGGCAAGTCAGTCAAGACTGCCACAAATTGAGGACAATCAAGAATGGTACGCTCCAAAGTCAACTTAATATCTGCGCGTCTCTGGATGCAACGGAGTATGCCCGCAGTAATCATTTCGCACGTACAAATAGTGTTCGACGATACAGATTTTTGTCGTTCTCACGGCGCATTTATCAGTTGCCTAAGCGAATTCACGAAGATGAAGTGTATGATTGCTAAGGCAAAGCAATTAATAGCAGTTTGGATTCAATGCGCATAGGACACTGCTCAAACGCTCATTAACTAAACTGCCGTAGACTCGAGCGGCGTATCACTCTTGAGACAATGCCCACTTTCTGCCGCCTATTATCAAACAAGCTATTTATCTGATCACAGTGAGCTGGCTCACTCAAATGAAGATTAACCCATAAGAAACAAAAAGAAGACCTGCTGTTGCACCAGGTCTTCTTTTTCTGTGTTGTTTCTAGCCTGACGCAAAAATGTCACGAATGTGGCAATGTTTCCAAAACGTGAACAAGTTCACAGCAATGATCAGGCTGATTTTGACATCCGTTTACGCTCATGCGGATCCAGATAACGTTTGCGAAGCCGGATCGCATTGGGCGTAACCTCGACCAGTTCATCGTCGTCGATATAAGCGATTGCCTCTTCAAGCGAGAACTGAATATGAGGGGTCAGCCTTACAGCGTCGTCCGAGCCGCTGGCACGCACGTTTGTCAGCTTCTTCCCTTTCAGCGGATTCACTTCCAGATCGTTGTCTCGCGAATGCTCTCCGATCACCATGCCCTGATAGACATCAGTTTGCGGGCCAACGAACATGCGGCCACGCTCTTCCAAATTCCAAAGCGCATAGGCAACCGCCTGGCCGTTTTCCATCGAGATCAGAACACCTGCGCGTCGGCCTGGGATCTGTCCTTTATGGGCCGCCCAGCCGTGGAAGACACGGTTCAAGACACCAGTTCCGCGCGTATCGGTCAGGAACTCTCCGTGATAGCCGATCAGGCCACGAGACGGCACGTGGGCGATGATCCGGGTTTTGCCTGCCCCTGCAGGGCGCATTTCAGCCAGTTCACCTTTGCGCGCACCCGTGATTTTCTCGATCACCGCGCCAGAATATTCATCATCCACATCGATCGTGACTTCTTCGATAGGTTCAAGGCGCTGGCCGCCCTCCTCGCGGAACAAAACCTGTGGGCGCGAGATGCTGAGCTCGAACCCTTCACGGCGCATGTTTTCGATCAGAACACCCATCTGCAATTCGCCGCGACCAGCAACCTCGAAGGCTTCGCCGCCGGGCGTGTCGCTGATGCGGATGGCTACGTTCGATTCGGCTTCTTTCATCAGGCGATCACGAATGACCCGAGACTGAACCTTTTTGCCGTCACGACCGGCCAGCGGGGAATCGTTTATGCCGAAGGTCACTGTGATGGTTGGCGGATCGATAGGCTGGGCAGGCAGGGCCTCTTCGACTTGCGGGGCTACAAGGGAGTCTGCCACGGTGGCTTTGCTCATACCCGCAATCGTGACAATGTCGCCTGCTTCAGCGACGTCGATGGGTTGTTGAGCTAATCCACGGAATGCCAGGATTTTCGACGCGCGGAAGCTTTCAATCTGGGTGCCGTCTCGGCTGAGTGCCTTGAGGCTGTCACCTGCTTTCAGAGTTCCACTTTCCACGCGACCGGTCAGAATGCGACCGATGAATGGATCGCTGCCCAAAGTGGTGGCGAGCATCCTGAACGGTTCGTCCTTTTTCTCGATCTGCTTGGGGGCGGGGACGTGATCAACGATCAGATCGAACAGGGCGGTCAAGTCCTTGCGCGGACCGTCAAGCTCCATATCGGCCCAGCCGGACCGGCCCGAAGCATACATGGCCGGGAAGTCCAGCTGATCGTCATCGGCGCCCAAGTTGGCGAAAAGGTCGAAACATTCGTCCAGAGCGCGATCAGGCTCGGCATCGGGTTTGTCGACCTTGTTCAGCACGACAATCGGGCGCAGGCCCAAAGCCAGCGCCTTTGAGGTCACGAATTTGGTTTGCGGCATCGGGCCTTCGGCGGCGTCGACCAGCAGTACAACGCCGTCGACCATGCTGAGAATACGTTCGACTTCCCCACCGAAATCAGCGTGGCCGGGGGTGTCGACGATGTTGATGCGGGTATCCTTCCACTCAACGCTGGTGGCTTTGGCCAGGATGGTAATGCCGCGTTCGCGTTCCAGGTCGTTGCTGTCCATGGCGCGTTCTGCCACGGCCTGGTTTTCCCGGAACGCGCCGGATTGTTTAAGCAGCTCATCCACCAGGGTCGTCTTGCCGTGGTCCACGTGAGCGATGATTGCGATGTTGCGCAGGTCCATGAGAGGTCAGCCTTTGAACGGGAAGTTGCCGCGCGCATAACGCGGCGCGACAAAATATACCAGCCCTAACCGGCGGTCAGTGGCCCGCTGTAGCTGAAAACAGGTGGATGATCAGAATGCCGCTCAAAATCATGCCCAAACCCAAGACTGCGGGCCAATCGAGTTTTTGGCCAAAAACCAGAAATCCAATCAGTGCGATCAGGGCAATACCAAGGCCCGACCAGATTGCATAGACAATGCCCACAGGCATGACCTTTAACGTGAGGGCCATAAGATAAAAGGCCGACCCATAGCCAACCACGACAAGAGCCGACGGCCAAAATCGCGTAAACTGATGGCTAGCCTGCAACGCAGTCGTGCCGATGGTTTCCGCGATAACAGCCAACATTAGGATTAGGTAGGTCTTTGGCACGAGCGATGCCTCTCTGAATTATCGCGAAAGGTTGAGCATACTTGCGATCATTTGGGCAAGGGGATTCACATGCAGATGATCAAAACCCTAACTTTACCAAAGGTCAGGTAAACCCGACTATTCGGGCTTTTGCATTCGTGCTAAACACTCGATTGTTTTTAGTGTGTTTTTAATGAGTTTGATAAGATGACGACTTTTGCAAAATCGGTCATTATCGTTTCGGTTTTGATTGTGGCGTTGGGGTGGCTTGCAGACGGGGGGTCCGTCGACATTGATGCAGCCCAGAATGTTGAGCGGTTCACAGGTTTTCCGGTTTAGGCGCCCACCGAGCGATATCCTCGAAAAGGAGCTTTCGGGCTCCTTTTCTTTTCTTCAGACGCTGAGCAATCTTTACTGCTTTTCGATCGCTTTCAGCTTGGATCGATGTTCAGACAGTCTTTTCACCACGAATTGCCGCGCCTTGCGTTCCGCCAGCCTAACCCGGATTTCGGTCAAGAACGCTTCTTCCAGAGATTGCGAGGCTGCACCGAGAACGTCTCCAACCTCCACAAAGAATCGATCCTCGCCCGTCTCGTCCATAACCTTCATCGTGTCCTCGGCCAATCTGGCGGCCAGGGTAGTGATGGTATCGGACATCAGCGCGTATTCTCTGTCAGGCGACGTTTCACGTAATCCGTCACATCTGTCATCAGTGTGTCCATGTGGCGGTCTTGGAAGAAGTGATCGGCACCTTCCACCTCATTATGGGTGATGGTGATACCCTTTTGTTCATGCAGCTTTCCGACCAGAGACGCAGTGTCTGCAGGTGGCGCTACACGGTCCGCCAATCCGTTGATGATCAAGCCAGAAGACGGGCAGGGTGCCAGGAACGAAAAGTCGTACATGTTTGCGGGCGGCGATACACTGATGAAGCCAGTGATCTCGGGGCGGCGCATCAGAAGCTGCATTCCGATCCATGCACCGAACGAGAACCCAGCGACCCAGCAATGCTTGGAGTTGTTGTTCATCGACTGAAGGTAATCCAGCGCTGATGCTGCATCGCTCAGCTCACCTACACCCTGGTCATACTCGCCCTGGCTGCGACCAACGCCGCGAAAGTTAAAACGCAGAACCGTGAAGCCCATGTTGTAAAAGGCGTAATGCAGGTTATAGACCACCTTGTTGTTCATGGTCCCGCCAAATTGTGGATGCGGGTGAAGCACGATAGCGATCGGTGCGTCTTTTTCCTTTTGCGGGTGGTAGCGGCCTTCCAGGCGGCCTTCGGGTCCGGGAAAAATCACCTCGGGCATGTGTGCTTTGGTCCTGTTTTTTGACGCGTCGGCCCCGAGATTATCTTGACGGTAATCCTCAGGTACCTTAGAACGGTTCTAATTACATTGTGTCGCGTGAAAACGCTGTCAGTGGGAGATACGCACTGGCTCGGGCGACGTCAATGTTTTCGCGCAGTTCTTGCCTTAAGGAAACAAAATGAAGCTGTCTACCAAAGGCCGCTATGCGATGGTTGCGCTGGCGGATATCGCCCTTCAGTCCTCGGACAAACTCGTCACGTTGGGCGAGATTTCCGAACGTCAGGATATTTCACTGCCGTATTTGGAGCAGCTTTTCGTGAAACTGCGCCGAGCTGATCTGGTCAGTTCAGTACGCGGACCGGGTGGGGGCTATCGCCTGGCGCGACCAGCCTCGGAAATCCGTGTGGTCGAGATACTGGCCGCGGTTGATGAGACGGTGGATGCGATGCACAAGGGGGCAGGTGCCTCGGGCGCGTCTTCGGGCAGCCGGGCGCAGTCACTGACCAATCGGTTGTGGGAAAGCCTGAGCGCGAATGTTTACGTATTCCTGCATCAAACGCGGCTGTCGGATGTAATTCGGAATGATCTTGCACCGTGTCCCGCTGTTCCTAGCTTGTTCGCAGTCGTGGACGATTGATCTGATGACGTTTTTCTGTGTTCCGTCAAAACCCATCTTGGAAAAGATACATCTATGAAACGGGTTTATCTCGACCATAACGCAACCTCCGCTCTGAGGCCCGAGGCCCGCGATGCAATGATCGCGGCGATGGATTTGGTGGGCAATCCGTCCTCGGTCCATGCCGAAGGGCGCGCCGCAAAAGCGGTGGTCGAGAAAGCGCGGGCTCAAATCGCAACAGCGTTTGGGGCCGATGGTGCCGACATCGTGTTTACATCCGGCGCGACTGAGGCAGCGGCTTTGGCCATGGCGGGGCGCGATCTTCAAGGTGCAGCGATTGAACATGACGCGGTAAGAGCTTGGATTAATGAGGTTCTGCCTGTCTCCCAAGGCGGTTACGTTGACGTGCCGGACGCTTCCCGATCCACGCTGCAACTGGCCAATTCGGAAACTGGAATTGTTCAAACTTTGCCTGCCGGTCTTGCGGTCACCGACGCGACTCAGGCTTTTGGTAAGTTGCCGATAGCCTTCAACTGGCTGGGGGCTGAGATGGCGCTGATTTCAGCCCACAAACTTGGCGGGTCAAAAGGGATCGGGGCGTTGGTGATGAAACGCGGCACCGATCTTGCTGCGCAAATCAAGGGCGGCGGGCAGGAGATGGGGCGTCGCTCGGGTACAGAAAATGTCACTGGAATTGCGGGGTTCGGAGCAGCAGCTGAAGCCGCGTCCCGTGATTTAGCAAATGGCGTTTGGGAAAACGTTGCAGAACTTAGAAATATTCTAGAAAACGCTCTTGAGGCTGGTACGAAAGCTACTATTTTTGTCGGGAAAGACCAAAGGCGACTCCCCAACACTCTGTGCTTCGCCACACCGGGATGGAAGGGCGAGACACAGGTCATGCAGATGGATTTGTCAGGCTTCGCGATCAGTGCTGGCTCGGCCTGTTCCAGTGGCAAGGTTCGTGCAAGCGCCGTACTGACGGCCATGGGATTTGATGAGATGACGGCCTATAGCGCAATCCGCGTATCGCTGGGGCCGGAGACGGCAGAAGAAGATGTGCTGCGTTTCGCGGAAACGTGGCTTGAAAAAGAGAAAAAGCATCGCGCGCGGGCCGCGTGATCTGACGGAGGGTGAATTATGGCCGCTTTGGACCAGACCCAGGTGAAAGAGGGTGTCGATCAGGAAACCGTAGACGCGGTTCGCGAGGTCAGCACTTATAAATACGGCTGGGAAACTGATATCGAGATGGAGTATGCGCCAAAAGGCGTGAATCCCGATATCGTTCGTCTGATCTCGGACAAAAATGATGAACCTGAGTGGATGACCGAATGGCGTCTGGCCGCGTTCGAGCGCTGGACGCAGATGGAAGAGCCTAAATGGGCGATGGTGCACTACCCGCCGATCGACTTTCAGGACCAGTATTATTATGCCCGTCCGAAATCGATGGAAGATAAACCCAAATCTCTGGATGAGGTCGATCCAAAGCTTCTGGCGACTTACGAAAAGCTAGGTATCCCTCTGAAAGAACAGATGATCCTGGCAGGTGTCGAGGGCGCTGAGAATGCACCGGCAGAAGGCCGTAAAGTTGCTGTTGATGCAGTATTTGACTCGGTTTCGGTCGGGACGACTTTTCAGGAAGAGTTGAAGAAAGCCGGCGTTATCTTCTGCTCGATTTCCGAGGCGATCAAAGAGCATCCGGAACTGGTCAAGAAATACTTAGGGACGGTCGTACCGGTCTCGGACAATTTCTATGCCACGCTGAACTCAGCTGTATTCTCGGACGGCTCGTTTGTTTATGTCCCTCCGGGCGTGCGCTGCCCGATGGAACTGAGCACATATTTCCGCATCAATGCAGAAAATACCGGCCAGTTTGAGCGCACGCTGATCATCGCCGACAAGGGCTCTTACGTCTCGTATTTGGAAGGCTGCACGGCGCCTCAGCGCGACACTGCACAGCTTCACGCGGCGGTTGTCGAGATTATCGTCGAAGAAGATGCCGAGGTGAAATACTCGACCGTTCAGAACTGGTTCCCCGGGGATGAGAATGGCAAAGGCGGTATCTACAACTTTGTGACCAAGCGCGCCGATTGTCGGGGTGATCGGTCCAAGGTGATGTGGACGCAGGTCGAAACCGGCTCGGCTGTGACCTGGAAATACCCGTCCTGCATCCTGCGTGGCGACGATAGCCAGGGTGAGTTCTACTCGATCGCAATCACGAACAACATGCAGCAAGCCGACACCGGCACCAAGATGGTGCATTTGGGCAAGAACACCAAGTCGCGGATCGTATCGAAAGGGATCAGTGCCGGTAAGGCGCAGAATACCTATCGTGGTCTGGTGTCGATGCATCCAAAGGCCAAGGACAGCCGCAACTATACGCAGTGCGACAGCTTGCTGATTGGCGACAAATGCGGGGCGCATACGGTTCCGTATATCGAGGTGAAGAACAACTCATCTCGGGTCGAGCACGAGGCGACTACCTCGAAGGTAGACGACGATCAGCTGTTCTATTGCCGTCAGCGTGGCATGGACGAGGAAGAAGCCGTGGCCTTGGTCGTCAACGGGTTCTGCAAGGACGTTCTGCAGGCGCTGCCGATGGAATTTGCGATGGAAGCGCAACAGCTTGTGGCAATCAGCCTTGAGGGATCAGTCGGCTGATGACACCAAAACCCCAACAGCGAATCCGAAAGGACGATGTCCTGACCGTGCTTGGCTATGCGTTGCCGGTGCTTGGCGGCCTGTTGGGGGTTGCTTACGTCAATACCAAGTACATGGACTTCATAAACCCGGTTTGGGCAGTGGGCGCAGGCGCGTTGCTTGGATGGATCATCGCCCGCGTGATCCGCAAGGTGCTGGGATAAGAACTTATCGGGGCCGCAATGCGCCCCTTGCGAGATGCTAAAGGACAGAAAATGCTGGAAATCAATAACCTGCACGTCAAACTTGAGGAAGAAGACAAGCAAATTCTGAAAGGGGTCGACCTGACGGTCGAGCCTGGCAGGGTGCATGCGATCATGGGGCCCAATGGCTCGGGCAAATCAACGCTCAGCTACGTGTTGTCTGGTCGTGATGGCTATGAGGTGACCGAGGGCGGCGCGACGCTTGATGGCGATGATCTGCTTGAGATGGAACCGGAAGAACGTGCAGCCGCAGGTGTGTTTCTGGCGTTCCAGTACCCGGTCGAGATTCCCGGTGTGGGCAACATGACCTTCCTGCGCACCGCCGTGAATGCGCAGCGCAAAGCACGTGGCGAGGAAGAGCTGTCGGCGACGGATTTTTTGAAAGAGGTTCGTGCCAAGGCCAAGGCGCTGAAAATCGACGCTGAAATGTTGAAACGTCCGGTCAATGTTGGCTTTTCGGGTGGTGAGAAAAAGCGCAACGAAATCCTGCAAATGGCGATGCTTGAGCCGAAGATGTGCATCCTGGATGAGACAGACTCGGGCCTTGACGTGGACGCGATGAAACTGGTGGCCGAGGGCGTAAACGCGTTGCGTGATGAGGGGCGCGGGTTCCTTGTTATCACGCACTATCAGCGGCTTCTCGATCACATCAAACCTGACGTGGTTCACATCATGGCGGATGGTCGTATCGTGAAATCCGGTGGTCCCGAACTGGCGCTGGAAGTTGAAAACAACGGCTATGCCGACATTCTAGCCGAGGTGAACTGATGGCTTTGCCCCAAGCGAAACAAACGGCGACCGAGGAACGGCTGGCAGCGCTGACCATGCCGGATGCGGGATGCACACGCAAAGCGCGCGAAGCCGCAATTGCACGTGTACGCGCGATGGGTTTGCCCAGTCGTCGAGATGAATACTGGAAATATACCCGTCCAGACACTCTGGTCTCTGCGGAAGCTCCCAGCGCTGCTTTGTTCAAAACGGATGAACCGGCTCTGTTCCACGCGCTCGACCGGCTGAAGATCGTTTTCATTGATGGCGTATTCAGCCCGGAAGAGTCTGATGATCTGTCTCTGGAGGGTGTAACGATCGATCGGCTGGAAGATATCTGTTGCAAAGATATCCATTGGGCCAAAGAGTTATACGGCGTTCTTGAAGCAAAAGGCCAACAACCGGTGCCGCGTCCATTGGCGGCGTTGAATACGGCCTATGCGTCAGATGGAGTTGCCATTCATGTATCCGGCAAGCCGAGCAAACCGATTAACCTGATTTATCGCCATGAATCTGAAACGTCGGATGCGATCCTGCATCACGTCGTTCGGGTTGAAAGCGGTGCCGAAGTCACGATCCTTGAAAACGGACCCGCAGCGTCGCGCTTCAACAAATGCATGGAGATCGATATCGCCCACAATGGCACGCTGCATCATATCCGTGCGCAGGGCAGGGATCATCAACGCCGTGCGGCGACTCATATGTTCTCGCGGCTTGGTAAGGAATCCGTCTATAAATCCTTCACGCTGACCGTGAACGGAGTTTTAACGCGTAACGAGCAAGTCGTCGAACTGACGGGTGACGATGCGGTCGCGCACGTGGCGGGTGCGTGTGTTGGAGACGGTGATTTTCTCCATGATGACACGGTCTTTGTCACCCATGATGCGGTGAATTGCGAGAGCCGCCAAGTGTTCAAGAAGGTGCTTCGCAACGGTGCGACGGGTGTTTTTCAGGGCAAGATCTTGGTGAAGGAAGGTGCCCAGAAAACCGATGGTTACCAGATCAGCCAGTCATTGCTTCTGGACGATGACAGTCAGTTCCTCGCCAAACCCGAGCTTGAGATTTACGCCGATGACGTTGCGTGTTCGCACGGTTCGACCTCGGGCGCCATCGATGAAACGGCTTTGTTCTACCTGCGCTCCCGTGGCGTCCCAACGGCAGAAGCAACCGACATGTTGACACTGGCCTTCCTAGCTGAAGCCGTTGATGAAATCGAGGATGAGGATCTGGCAGCTGATATCGTGTCCCGATTGCAAGATTGGCTGGCACGCCGCCGCTGATGCCTGTCACAACTGATATCGTGGCCACGTATCGCGGACCGGGGCGTGTGGTGCGTCGACTGCTTGATATGGGGCCGCGCGAGGATCGCGCATTGGCGTTTGTGATGGCGTTCTGTGTAATAGGCTTTATCGCACAGTTGCCCGGCCTTGCACGGAGGGCTCATCTGGAAGGGATAGAGCTGAACATGTTGATGGGCGGGGCCCTGTTGGGCTCGGTCTTTATTCTGCCATTGTGCTTTTATCTTCTTGCTTGGCTCACCCATTTCATCGCGCGGATGATGGGGGGCGTTGGCACCAGCTATGGCGCGCGGCTAGCCTTGTTCTGGGCGCTTCTCGCGTCAGCGCCTTTGGTGTTGCTGAATGGGCTGGTGTCCGGTTTCATCGGCCCCGGGTCAGCGCAAACACTTGTGGGGCTGTTATGGGTTGCGGTTTTTCTCTGGTTCTGGTTGTCGGGCCTCAAGCAATCGCAAAAGGCTGCTAAATGAATTCCACCGCACTGCTCAACCTGGTCGTTCTGACCCTGTCCAATCCAGCCGAAGCCGCAAGACGATTGCTCGCGTTGCGGCTGGGTACGGAGGTACTATGGCTCGCCTTTTCTCTTGCGGTGATCCTGAACGCTCTGGTCCAGTCGGCGTCCAGCTTCGTCCTGCCGCTTATCAGTCCGGATGTTCAGCAACTGGCTGAGCCACTATCGAGGACGCTTTTTGTTTCCGTTGCGGCAATCATGATCAGCGTCGTGACGTTCCTATTAGTGGGCCGCGTCCTGGGTGGAACGGGAACGTTCAATGACTTCATGACGCTGATTGTCTGGTTGCAAATCCTGCAAATTGCGGGGCAAGCAATCATTCTAGCGCTGGTTGCAGCGCTGCCGTTTCTATTCTTACCGGCCAGTCTGGCGATGCTGGGTCTTAGCCTATACATCACCCTGCATTTTCTCAACGAGGCGCATCGATTTAATTCGTTGGGAAAGTCGTTTGTTGTGATCCTGATCTCTGGTCTTGTGGCCGTCCCGTTTGTTCTTTGGCTGATCCCCGCCGGGTCTGTATAGGGAAGTCCTGTCTATGTATGACGTACAAAAAATCCGCGCAGATTTTCCGATCCTGTCACGTCAGGTCAACGGAAAGCCGCTGACTTATCTAGACAATGGGGCCTCCGCGCAGAAACCCCAGGTAGTGATCGACGCGATCACGCAGGCCTATGCGCACGAATATTCGAACGTGCATCGAGGGCTTCACTATCTGTCAAATCTCGCGACCGAGAAATATGAGGCCGTCCGTGGCACGGTTGCGCGGTTTCTGGGCGTATCAAACGAGAATGAGATTGTCCTGAATTCGGGTACGACCGAGGGAATCAATTTGGTCGCCTACGGTTGGGCAATGCCACGCCTGCAGGCGGGGGACGAGATTGTCCTCAGCGTGATGGAACATCACGCCAACATCGTGCCGTGGCACTTCCTGCGCGAACGGCAGGGCGTGGTGCTGAAATGGATCGACGTCGATGCGACCGGCCATCTTGACCCTCAGGCGGTAATCGACGCCATTGGCCCCAAGACAAAGCTGGTTGCGGTGACCCAGTGCTCGAACGTGCTGGGCTCTGTGGTTGATGTCAAAGCAATCACGCAAGCCGCCCACGTCAAAGGCGTTCCGGTTCTGGTGGATGGCAGCCAGGGCGCGGTTCATATGCCCGTCAATGTCGATGACATCGGATGTGACTTCTATGCCATCACGGGTCATAAACTGTACGGCCCATCCGGTTCTGGCGCAATTTTTATCAAATCGGACCGCATGGCTGAAATGCGCCCCTTTATTGGTGGCGGTGACATGATCAAAGAGGTTTCAAAAGATCAGGTGATCTACAACGATCCGCCAATGAAGTTCGAGGCCGGAACCCCCGGCATCGTGCAGACCATCGGGTTGGGTGTGGCGCTTGACTATATGATGGACCTTGGCATGGAGAGCATCGCATCGCATGAGGCCGGCTTGCGCGACTATGCGATGCAACGGTTGAATGGATTGAACTGGCTGCAGGTTCAAGGCACCACAGCGAACAAAGCCGCGATATTCAGCTTTACTTTGGATGGGGCAGGGCATGCCCATGATGTTTCAACCATTCTGGACAAAAAGGGTGTCGCCGTGCGCGCAGGCCACCACTGCGCCGGGCCGCTGATGGATCATTTGGGGGTCACTGCTACCTGTCGTGCCAGCTTTGGGCTCTATAACACGACGGATGAGGTCGACACTCTGATCGATGCGTTGGAGCTTGCCCACGATCTGTTTGCCTGATCGTACTGCGGATTTGCAGTTGCACCCGGATTGGAACGAGGGTAGCTAACGGCCAAGGCACCTGTAGCTCAGCTGGATAGAGCGCTGCCCTCCGAAGGCAGAGGCCAGAGGTTCGAATCCTCTCAGGTGCGCCATTTCACCCTTGCTAGTCGTCATATTACGCAGAACTGACGGTGCACGAACCTGTTTTTCCAGGCAAAACAAAACCCCCGCCAGAACTATCTGATGGGGGTTGTGCAACAGCGAAAGATGAAATGCTCGATTAGCCGCGCCACGAGCGGATGACACCGCAATCCATGTGAACGAAATTCGAACGATAGTACTGTCCAACGCCACCGGCACGACAGGCCATCGCTGCCTTGCCCATTTGCGAGACCGAGCGTGATGACAGTCGCAGATCAGCAGCCTGACCCTTCATATGAAGCGAATTCTTCGCAACACCCCGCGAGCGGCGGCGCAGCATTGCGTTGGTTTGCGGTGAGCGGTAACCCGACAGCAGCATGTATGGCTCGCTGACATCCAGAAGGTTATGAGTGGCCGCCATGATGTCGATGGTCCTCAGGTCCACGGATTTGACTTGATCGCTGCGCCAGTCGCGCATGAAGTGGTTGACCTCTTTCACCGCGTCTTTGATGTATTTTCCATCAACCCAATAGACCATATCGATACGTTCACCGGTACGGCCGGAATACATGCGGATACGGCGAATATCACCTCCGCCGCGAAGGAAACCTGCTGCGTTGGAATATGTGGGGGCTGCAACAACTGCGGTTGCGGCGAATGCGCCCAATAGGGCACGCCGGGTCAGGCCCGAGGTACTGCTCTTGGTCATTTTTTGTTTCGTCCCGTACTGTTCCTGCCTGCACACGATGTTACGCGCGCCGTATTAATTTTTTCCCATCCCAGATGCGGGATTTATGGCACAGTAGGATTCAACAGCCAAGAAATCTTTGGTCGCAGTCAAATCAAGGGGGAAATTTCGGCAGTTTTTTGCGCAACTGATGCAAGTATGCTTGCTTTTGGCGCAGTTCGCGCGTCGGCGATGCAAACGCGCACCAGGGGTCAAAGAAGCGGTCTGGTGATGAATTTGTGAATAGACATCAGGCGCTCAGCAAAACATTATTTTCAGACGCCGCTTATAGGGCGTGACAAGTCATTGAAGAAACAGGGCCATCCTATGTCATTTGTTACCCGTGCTCGTTCAAGTGTTTTTATCGCCGCTTTCCTTGTGGCTTCGGCCTCAGTCGCGCAGGCGGGGACGGATGGCACAGCGTTTCAAATGGCCGTTGCGGAAAGTGTGTCCAACAGCCCGGCAATTGCTGAGTTTTATCGCACAAACGGGTTTGATCCGGTTTGGGTTGGCGATACGCCCGAACATGCTGCACGACGCAAAGCCCTGATCGAAGCGCTTTCGACGACCGATCTGCATGGATTGCCTGGGACACGTTACGACGTCCAGACTTTGAAGACAAAGATGCAGGACGCTCGCAACACCCGTGATCTGGGCATGCTCGAGGCCGAGCTGACTCGGGTTTTTGTCAAATATGCCAGAGACTTGCATTCCGGTTCTGTAACGCCTTCGCAGATTGATCCCGGCCTAGTGCGGGCGGTGGAACGACGCAGCGCCGCAGAGCATCTTGAACTGCTCGATTCCAGCCAGGGTGATACCTATTTCAGGGATATGATGCCTCAATCGCGCCAGTATCTTGCGCTGTTGAAACAGAAGAAGGCGCTGGAAGCGCTGATGACACAAGGTGGCTGGGGCGAGACCGTTCCTGTCTCCAAGCTTGAGCTTGGGGACACAGGGAACAGTGTCATCAGGCTGCGCAATCGACTTGTCGCGATGGGTTATCTGAAGCCTACTGCCAGCCCAAACTATGATGATGCGCTGTTTGCGGCGGTGCAATCCTTTCAGGCTGCTCATGGTCTTGAGGCGGATGGCGTAGCTGGCAAAGGCACTATTTCCGAGATCAATCGCCCAGTTTCAGACCGCTTGAAAGCTGTTTACGTTGCGCTTGAACGGGAGCGCTGGTTACCCAAAGACCGTGGTGAGCGGCATATTCTGGTGAATCTGGCCGATTTTTCTGCCAAGATCGTCGATGACGGGCAGGTCACGTTTGAGACTCGTGCCGTGATCGGCAAAAACACACATGATCGCCGTAGCCCAGAGTTCTCGGATGAGATGGAGCATATGGTGATCAACCCAAGTTGGTATGTGCCACGCTCGATCATCACGAAGGAATATCTGCCGCAATTACGGGCCAATCCAAATGCTGTTGGCCATATCCAGATCACCGACCGCCGTGGCCGTCAGGTAAATCGTGGAGCGGTTGACTTTACCCAGTTCACTGCGCGTAATTTCCCGTTTTCCATGCGTCAGCCCCCCAGCAAAAGCAACGCACTGGGGCTGGTGAAGTTCATGTTCCCTAATAAGTACAACATCTATCTGCATGATACGCCTCAGAAATCTCTGTTCGCACGCGAGGTTCGGGCATTCTCGCATGGATGCATCCGTTTGGCGCAACCGTTCGAGTTTGCCTATAAGCTGCTGGCCAAGCAGGAAGAGGATCCAAAGGCGTTTTTCCACCGCGTGCTGAACACGGGCAAAGAAACGAAGGTTGAACTGGATAAAAAAATTCCGGTGCATCTGATTTATCGCACGGCCTATATTGGCCCCAAAGGCGAGGTGCAGTATCGCCGCGACGTGTATGACCGGGATCGCAAGATCTGGGAAGCGCTGCAAAAGGCAGGGGTGGTCCTGCCGGACGTTCAAGGGTAATCACGAGGCAAATCCCGCCACGAGGACGCCCGACATGCAGTTTACCGTTCAACAAATCGCCGATTCCCTGGGGGTCGCCGCAGAAGGCCAGACTGGCTTGACCATCTTGCGGGCAGCCGAGCCGGGAGATGCCGGGCCAACCGATCTGGCCATGGCGATGTCGCCAAAATATGCTGAAGCTTTGGAGACCGGTACAGCACGGGCCGCGGTTTTGTGGGATGGCGCGGACTGGAAAGCACTGGGGCTTGAGGCCGCCATTTTTGTGCAACGCCCCCGCATGGCGATGGCAGGGATCACCGCGATGCTGGATCGCGGGCAGGGGATTGCGCCGGGAATTCATCCGTCGGCTGTCATTGATGAAACCGCCGAGATCGGGGTTGACGTATCGGTCGGCCCGCTTGCTGTTATCGGCGCGCGCGCGCGCGTCGGCGCGGGTTCGGTTATCGGCCCGCATTGCGTGATCGGGATGGATGCGTCGCTTGGTGAAAACGCGCTGCTGCGCGAAATGGTCAGCATCGGTGCGCGGGCTCAAATCGGTGATCGATTTATCGCGCAGCCGGGTGCCCGTATCGGCGGGGACGGTTTCAGCTATGTCACGCCAGAAGTCTCGGGTGCCGAAAATGCGCGGAAAACTCTGGGTGATCAGGGGGATGCAAAGGCGCAAAGCTGGTTGCGCATCCATTCGCTGGGTGCGGTCGAGATTGGCGATGACGTCGAGGTCGGCTCGAACTGCACTGTCGACAACGGGACCATACGCAATACTGTAATCGGAAGTGGATCGAAACTGGATAATCTTGTCCACGTGGGACACAACACCCGAGTCGGGCAGGATTGTTTGTTATGTGGGCAAACCGGCGTTTCTGGTTCGGTCGAGATTGGTAATAACGTAGTACTGGGTGGTCAGACTGGTGTTGTCGATAATATTTTCATAGGTGATGGCGTGATTGCCGGTGGCGGCACCAAGATTCTGTCAAATGTTCCTGCTGGTCGCGTGATCATGGGCTACCCGGGCATTAAAATGGAAAGCCATACCGAGATATATAAAGCCCAACGTCGTCTGCCCCGATTGTCGCGCGACGTCGAGGCGTTGAAAAAGGCTGTTTTCAAACAGCCTTCAAGTGATTAAATCATCCCCAAGGCGAAAATCAGGGGATCGAGATGAGCATCAGCGACCGCGTCATAGCAATCATTGCCGAACAGGCCGTGCTTGAGCCTTCGGATGTGACGCCCGACAGTACGCTCGAAGAATTGGGCATCGATAGCCTGGGTCTAGTTGAGAGTATCTTTGCCATCGAGGAAGAGTTCGATATCACCGTGCCCTTCAACGCAAACGAGCCCACATCCGGCGATTTCGACATTTCGAATGTGACAGCGATCATTGCGGGTATCGAAAAACTCGTGTCTGAAAAGGTCTGACCGCTGGTATGAAACGCGTCGTCATTACGGGTGCTGGCACCATTAACGCGTTGGGCCATTCCGTCCCCGACACTCTGGAAGCCATGCGCGAGGGTCGTTGTGGTATCTCCGAGCTTGAGTTTCGTGATGTGGATCGCCTGTCGATCAAGATCGGCGGTCAAGTCCGGGGTTTTGAGGCCGAGGGCCGTTTCAACCGCCAACAGATGACGCTGTATGATCGGTTCACGCAGTTCACGTTAACCGCCGCCAAAGAAGCGATCGATCAATCCGGTATCGTATTCTCGGGTGACACAGCCGCGCGGTCGGGGGTGGTGCTGGGAACGGCCGGTGGTGGCGTCTCCACCTGGGATGACAACTACCGCTCGGTTTACGAGGATGGCAAAAATCGCGTGCATCCTTTTGTCGTGCCCAAGCTGATGAACAACGCGGCGGCCAGCCACGTTTCGATGGAGCACAACCTAAAAGGCCCTAGCTTTACAGTATCAACAGCGTGTGCGTCCTCGAACCATGCAATGGCGCAGGCATTTCAGATGGTGCGCAGCGGGGCAGCGCCCGCAATGGTGACCGGTGGGTCCGAGTCGATGCTGTGCTTTGGTGGCGTCAAGGCATGGGAAGGGCTTCGCGTCATGTCAAAAGATGCCTGTCGGCCCTTTAGCGCAAACCGAAACGGGATGGTGCAAGGCGAAGGTGCGGGTGTTTTTGTGTTCGAAGAATACGAACACGCGCGCGCGCGCGGAGCAGATATCATGTGCGAGGTCGTGGGCTTCGCCATGTCCTCGGACGCGGCCGACATAGTTATGCCGAGCAAACAGGGTGCAGCACGGGCCATGGCCGGGGCGCTATCGGATGCACGGCTGAATGCAAGCGATGTGGGTTACATAAATGCCCATGGGACCGGCACGGCTGCAAATGACAAAACCGAATGTGCAGCCGTTGCTGGTGTGTTTGGTCCGCACGCCGACGATCTGATGATTTCGTCAACAAAGTCCATGCACGGACACCTGATCGGCGGTACCGGCGCAGTTGAGCTATTAGCCTGTATCATGGCCCTGCGCGACGGGGTGATCGCCCCGACCATTGGCTATGAAGAGCCCGACCCCGAATGCGCGCTGGATGTGGTGCCAAACGAGGCGCGTGAGGCGAAAGTTAATGTCGCCCTTAGCAATGCTTTCGCCTTTGGTGGGCTGAACGCCGTTCTTGCGTTGAAGCGTATATGAAGAAGCCGCCGTGTTATCACGGCGGCTTTCTTATTCGATGCTTTTGCGGGGCTTAGTTTATGGAAACGTTCAGTCCGTCAAAGCCTGCTGTGAAGCCAGACAAAGACATGTCCATATTCAGAACCTGATCTGGCAGGCGCGCAGGAACCAGCGACAGCACTGCCTTTTGGCCTGATTTCATCGCGTCGATATCACCCTGTGTCAAACCCAGTTGCGCCACGCAGCCAACTGGAATGCAGTGGTGATAATTGTAAAGCTTGCGCGGTGCCCCATCGATCGACATAGCCAATTGCGCCTGCAGCAGGGTTTCGAGCGGTACAACAACATTCGCCCAAGCAACAGCGGCACCGCCTTCGGGCAGTTTTCCGATCGAAACTTCAGCAATCGGATCACCCTGTTGGTTATTGAGGATCTGAACCATCGCGCAGGGATCGTCTTCGCCTTCGGTTTTGATGCAGGAAATATTCCATTCACCCGTTTGTTCTTTGACGTATTGCTCGCCAACACGGGGACCGGATTCACCCAGATCCAGATCGCTGCCAACTTCGGCTTCAGCACCGGCTTCAGGTTGCTGTGTGGTTTCCTGCGCAAATGCTGTTCCGCATAACAGTGCTGCGGCCGCCACATTAAAAGGGACAAGTTTCCTGATCATGAATGCCTCATCTAACTGATCCAGTTTTTTGTTTCCTCTATCACCGCAATTCAGTGGTGTCAGGGTAAATCCGAATTCCAGACCGGGAATTGATCGTTTTTTGCCGAAATGCGTGGGAAACACCGCGATCTGCAACGAAAAAGGGAGCCGGTGGAGCGGCTCCCTTCCTGAATATTTTCTCCCCGTCGGACTGGCCGACTTAGTTATGCGCAGACGTTACGAAAGGGGAACCCGTTGGTCAACTCCTAACCCTAAAAAACTATTCTTGCGTCTTTCGGTTTTTGTAGAATTTAAAAAAAGCCGTGCCCAAAGGCACGGCCAGTCGACAGGGAGGAAGTTTGCCCCCGCAGCCAAGCCACGAGAAGCAACATTTACTCTCGCAGCGAAAGGTTAACTTTGTATGCTTGCAGCAGATCGGTAGAATTCGGGACAGATTTTCAATGGACAACAAGATCTTCGTAGGCGGTGGTGGCGACGGCTATTCAGTGGCACAGGGGCTGTCGCTGAAATATGCGAACCGCCATGGCCTGATTGCTGGTGCGACCGGTACGGGCAAAACGGTTACGCTGCAAATTCTGGCTGAAGGCTTCTCACAGGCGGGGGTTCCAGTGTTTCTGGCCGATGTGAAAGGTGACTTGTCGGGGCTGGCGCTGCCTGGAAGCGAAACCCACAAATTACACCAGGCTTTTTTGGATCGGGCCGCGAAGATCGGGTTCGGCACATTCTCTTACGCCGCGTGTCCAGTCACGTTCTGGGATCTGTTTGGCGAGCAGGGGCATCCGGTCCGGACCACAGTAACCGAGATGGGCCCACTGCTGCTATCGCGATTGATGGAACTGAGTGAGGCGCAGGAAGGCATTCTGAACATCGCCTTTCGGGTCGCAGACGAAGAAGGCATGCCGCTGCTCGACCTGAAAGACCTGCAGGCATTGCTGGTCTGGATAGGCGAGAATCGCGCCCAACTATCGCTGCGCTATGGCAATGTCTCGACATCTTCGATCGGTGCTATTCAACGCCGCTTGCTGGTTCTGGAAAATCAGGGCGGTACCAATCTGTTTGGCGAGCCTGCGTTGGACCTGGCCGACCTGATGCGGACAGATGCGAACGGGCAGGGGATGGTGAACATTCTGGCCTCTGACAAGCTGATGGGCTCTCCGCGCCTATACGCGACTTTCCTGTTGTGGCTGCTTAGCGAATTGTTTGAAGAACTGCCCGAAGTGGGGGACCCTGAAAAACCGAAGCTGGTGTTCTTCTTTGACGAAGCGCACTTGCTGTTCGAGGACGCCCCCAAGGTGCTGGTGGACAAGGTCGAGCAGGTGGCGCGCCTGATCCGATCAAAGGGCGTTGGCGTTTATTTCATCTCGCAGAATCCGGCAGACATCCCGGAAGATATTTTGGGTCAGCTGGGCAACCGGGTCCAACATGCGCTGCGGGCCTTCACAGCGCGCGACCGCAAGAATCTGCGACTTGCTGCTGAGACCTATCGTGAAAACCCAGCTTTCGATACTGAGACCGCAATCCGAGAGGTGGGCGTGGGCGAGGCCGTAACGTCGATGCTGCAAAAGAAGGGTGTACCGGGCGTGGTCGAGCGCACTTTGATCCGGCCACCGGGCTCACAACTTGGTCCGATTACCAAAGCTGAGCGTCAGTCGGTGATCAAAGCTTCGCCGATGGATGCAAAATACGGCAAGCGTATCGACCGCAAATCGGCGTTTGAGATTCTGCAGGCGCGCGCGGATGCCGCTGCGAATGCGGCGGAACAGGCGGAATCCGACGAAGTTCTGGAACAGCAGACCCCGGCAGAACGCGAATACGCCTCGGCCCGAAGGTATTCGGGCAACCGCGTTGGGCGATCGTCATCTCGTCTTTCGCGCAAAAAGGATACCTTCGCCACGGCCATGAGCGAGGCCGTGATCAAAGAGCTGAAAGGAACAACTGGCCGCCGCATCGTCAGGGGCATACTGGGCGGCTTGTTCCGCAATCGCTAGGATCCGGAGTGCGGCGCGCGCCGAACCAGTCGCGCGCCCATATTGTTATCGATTAAGCCGGCGCAGGCCTTCCTGTCTGCAATAATTATCCGCCTCGGGCACCGACATTTTGGTGGCCGGAAAATCGATTGCGCGGTCCCAGGTGACGCGGTCCTGGCGGTAAAGCTGACAGGTCACAACACCTTTGGGCGTCTGGACCTTGACCGGGGTGGTCTCTAATTGTTCAGGTGAGGGAATACACGCTGATAGCGTTGCCATCAGCGGGATCCCGATTGCGAAAACTCTGAGTGGTTTAATCATTGCGACTACGGTGCTCTCATCTTGGTTAACTGTCAGATCGTTACAACTCCGCACCAAACAAACATGGTATGGGGCACAGCGCGATGTGGTGGATCACGATACACCGATTTAGAGCGTTCTGACTCGCCGCACAATAAAACGCACCGATTAACGGTGCGTTAGGGGAATTTCGCAGGAAATTTTGCTTATTTCTCGGGGATCAGCCCTCTTGGACTGAATCTGAGAACAATCAAAAGAATCAGTCCCATGGTGAACAGGCGCATATGTGCGGCGCTATCGATCAGATGCGTCTTAAGTGCGCTGCCGTCAGGCATGCCTGAGGTTATCAGGTTCATCAGCCACAGGCCCATGGGTTCAACCTGAACCCACAGGAACCAGATCAGGAACGCTCCCAGTACGGCTCCGAAATTGTTGCCCGACCCGCCGACGATCACCATGACCCAGACAAGGAAGGTAAAGCGGAGCGGGTTGTAAGTGCCCGGCGTCAGCTGCCCGTCCAAAGTGGTCATCATCGCACCGGCGATGCCGCAGATGGCTGAGCCCAGAACAAAGATCTGTAGATGGCGGCGGGTGACATCCTTGCCCATCGCCTCGGCGGCAACCTCGTTGTCGCGGATGGCGCGCATCATGCGGCCCCAAGGGCTTTTCAACGCCATCTGAGCCATCCACAGCAGCACCAGTAGCACGATCAGGAACAGCAAAGAGTAGCCCAGCTTGACGGAAAGCGTCGAGGCAGTAACCGGATCCAACCCGAACCACTCGGCCCTTGCAAGGAAAGTTGGGTCTTGCTGCAATTCAACTTCGTAGCCAACCACCGGTGAGGGGCGTGGAATGCCGTAGACGTTCTTGACCCCACGTGCCAGCCAGTCCTCGTTTTTCATGACGGCAATGATGATCTCGGCGATACCAAGTGTGGCGATTGCCAAATAGTCCGAGCGCAGGCCCAGCGCTGTTTTTCCGATCAGCCATGCTGCGCCCGCCGCCAAAAGTCCCCCGGCAGGCCAAGCGAATAGGACAGGAAGGTTCAAACCGCCGATATTACCAGCGACAGCAGGATCAATCGCTTCGATCGCAGCTACGTTGGGATCAAAAATTGCGCGGTAAACAAAAAAACCTACGACCAGAATACCGATGATTGCAAAGGTTTGTGTGCGTCCCTTGGGCATTTTTTGGGCCACCATCACAGCTGCAACCACGGTTGCCGCGCCCATTAAAAGCGACAGGATGACGCCATATCCTCCACCAGACCAGGCGCCGGGGGTTGGGGGTGTCGAAACCAGCACAACCGCGAGCCCGCCCAGCGCGACAAAGCCCATGACACCAACGTTGAAGAGGCCAGCAAAGCCCCATTGCAGGTTGACGCCAATCGACATGATGGCCGAGATCAAGCCCATGTTCAGGATCAGGATTGCGGCGTTCCAGCTTTGGGTGAATCCGGTCAACAGGATGAGTGCGCCGACGACCACAAAAAGCAGCGTGTTTTTGACGGGCTCGCTCATATCACTTTTCCTTTGAACAAGCCGGTTGGCTTAAACAGAAGTACGATCAGCAAAATGGCAAAGCTGACAGCGAATTTGTAATCGGTGGACAGGAACTGCACCAAACCTGACGGCTCCAGATTTTCAGGTGCCAGATAGGTGAGCACTTTCTTCCACGCGTAGGTGATCGTCACCTCAGAAAACGCGATGATGAAACCGCCCGCGATAGCGCCCAGAGGGTTTCCTAGGCCACCCACGATAGCCGAGGCAAAAATCGGCAGCAAAAGCTGGAAATAGACAAATGGCTTGAAGCTTTTGTCGAGGCCGTAGAGCACACCAGCAGTGGTCGCCAGCGCGGCAACGATGATCCATGTGATCATCACCACGCGCTCGGGGTTGATACCGGACAGCAACGCAAGATCCTCATTGTCAGAATAGGCCCGCATTGATTTGCCGGTGCGCGTTTTGTTCAGGAACCAGAACAACAGCGCCACGGCGACAACCGCGACGATCACCGTGATGCCCTGGGAGGTCTTGATTGCCAGCCCTTCACGCAGCCCAGTCATCGCCTTGAAATCTCGCGCCGAGACGATGAAACGCGCTCCGTCCGAGAACCTCTGGTCATCCGGACCGATGATGAAACGAACCAGCCCGTTCATGATGAACATCACGCCCATCGAGACGATCACCAGAATGACAGGCTTGGCCTTCTGTTCCCGATAGAAGCGATAGACCAACCGGTCGGTGATCAGCACCAGAACGATACAGCCCAGAATGGCAAAGGGCAGGGCGAGCAGAGCCGTTGGCAACGGCCCGAAACTGACGCCTGCGGCTTGCAGGCCCCAAGTGACCAGCACCGCGATCATCGCGCCAAAGGCCATCGTATCGCCATGGGCAAAGTTCGAAAACCGCAGGATGCCGTAGATCAGCGTCACCCCCAAAGCGCCCAGCGCCAACTGACTGCCATAGGCGATTGCGGGAACAAGAACGAAGTTGGAGAGCGCCACAAGGGCGTTGAGGAAGTCCATTAGTTCGTTACCTCATTTTCCAAGTTCGTACGTCTTTTCGACCTGATTTCAGAGTGATCAAACACGAGAGTAGCTGTCACTGGCGTCATCCCCCCAAGAAACTCTTGCGAACTTCTGGATCGGCCAACAGCTCCTTGCCTGTCCCGGTATAGGCATTGCGACCCTGGACCAGTACATATCCCTTGTCCGCAATCTCCAGCGCCTGACGGGCATTCTGTTCGACCATCAGGATCGGCAGGCCGGTGCGCGAAACTTCGATGATCCGGTCGAACAGCTCATCCATCACGATTGGTGAGACACCGGCGGTGGGTTCGTCCAGCATCAACACCTTGGGCTGGGTCATTAGCGCACGGCCCACGGCGACCTGTTGACGTTGACCACCTGACAGCTCTCCGGCGGCCTGATTGCGTTTGTCGCGGAGAATGGGGAAGAGGTCATAGACCTGTTCCATCGTCTGGCTGATGTCGTCGCGCCGGATGAAAGCACCCATCTCTAGGTTCTCTTCCACTGTCATCGACGTAAAAATGTTCGAGGTCTGCGGGACAAAGCCCATGCCGCGTACCACGCGGTCTTGCGGGCTGAGATTGGTGATATCTTCGCCATCCAGCCGCACAGACCCTTGGCGTACGTCCAGCATGCCAAACACAGCCTTCATTGCGGTGGATTTGCCCGCGCCGTTGGGGCCGACGATCACCGCGATCTCGCCCTTATCAACGGCGATGATGCAGTCATGCAGGATGTCCGGCCCTTTGCCATAGCCACCAGTCATGGTGTCGCCAATCAGGAAAGGACCGCCCTCGACCCGATGCGTTTCACCGCTTTTGCGATGCGCTGGTGTCATGGTGCCGACGCCATGCGTATTGGTGATCGAGGCGTCCTTGTTGCCCTTGTCGTCCTGGTAGGGGTTGTCGCTCATGCGCCCGCCTCCAGCTTGTCTTTGTTCTTCAGGCCGGTGCCTAGGTAGGCTTCGATCACGTGTTCATTGGCCTTGATCTCGTCCAGAGTGCCTTCGGCCAGCACCTTTCCCTCGGCCATACAGATGACCGGGTCGCAAATCTTGCCGATGAAATCCATGTCGTGCTCGATAACGACGAAGGTATAGCCGCGTTCCTTGTTCAGGCGCAGGATCGTGTCGGCGATGGTCATCAGCAGGGTGCGGTTCACACCAGCGCCGACCTCGTCCAAAAACACGATCTTGGCATCGACCATCATGGTTCGGCCAAGTTCCAGCAGCTTCTTCTGACCGCCCGAGACCTGACCGGCCTTGTGATCGGCCAGATGTTCGATTGTCAGGAACTCCAGCACCTCATCGGCTTTCGCCCTAAGTGCGCGTTCCTCATCCGCGATACGCTTACGCCCGAACCATGTGTTCCACAGCGATTCCCCGGATTGTGCGCCGGGCACCATCATCAGGTTTTCACGGCAACTCATCGACGAAAACTCATGCGCGATCTGGAAGGTGCGCAGCAGGCCCTTATGAAACAGCTCGTGTGGGGGCAGGCCAGTGATATCCTCACCGTCCATGTGTACCTTACCGCTGGTCGGTGGAAGTACGCCCGCGATCACGTTGAATAGCGTGGTTTTTCCGGCCCCGTTCGGTCCGATCAGACCGGTGATCGAGCCCTTTTGGATTTCCAGCGATGCCCCGTCCACCGCATGAAACCCGCCGAAATGCTTGTGCACGTCATCGACGACGATCATCTTTTCCCCTAGCCGCCGTTTTCGGCGTTTTTACCATCCCCGTTAACCGGAGTGCGGCCTTTTTTCATTGAAACAGCCCGGACACAAGGGCCGGGCTGCTTGTTTTTATGACTTTTAACCTTGGATCAACGGAAGTTGACGGTCTTGTTTTCGCCGTCGGTCACCTCGATCTCGCGATAGGAACCTGCGCTTTCACCAGGGCCGATCAGCTCAACGCCCGATGCGCCGACATAATCGATGTCCTGACCGGCAGCCAACAGCTCCAGACCTTTAGCCAGTTCTCCGGGGAAGATTTGCTCACCCGGAGCATTGGCGACATCCATGATTTTCGCGCCGTATTCAGCGGGGTTGGTCGAACCTGCGGCCTGCATCGCCAGCATGAACAGCGCGGCGGCGTCATAGCTTTCCGGCGAGTAGGGCGACGAACCGTCAAAGCCCGCAGCTTCAGCCATGGCAAAGTACTTCTCGGCACCTTCACCGCCCGAGCCAGCGATCTGACCGAACGAGCCGTTCAGGTCGGGGCCAACGTTTGCCGGCAGCGAGTCACCGATCATGCCGCCCGGCAGACCGAACGTGTCAAACGCTCCGCTGTCCAAAGCCGACTGGATGATGCCCAAACCACCTTGGTCCAGATATCCTGCGACCACGAGAATATCGCCACCGGCCGAGGCCAGCGCGCCAACTTCGGCCGAATAGTCGGCCTTGCCGTCTTCGTGCGCGGCAACGATGGTGACTTCGCCGCCCGAAGCCTCGAACGAGGACTGGATCGCGTCCGCCAGACCCTTGCCATAGTCGTTGTTGGTGTAGGTCAGCGCGATCGAGCTGATGCCACGATCGTTCAGGATGTCAGCCATCACCTGACCTTCACGCGCATCCGACGGGGCGGTGCGGAAGAACAGGCCGTTGTCTTCCATGGTCGACAGACCCGGAGACGTGGCCGACGGCGAGATCATGACCATGCCATTCGGTATCGCGACGTTCTGCAGGATCGCGCCAGTGACGCCCGAGCAGTCGCCGCCGATGATACCGGCGACGCCATCGGCGATCATACGTTCGCCGTTCGATGTGGCCAGACCATTGTCGATACAGCCGGTATCGGCGCGGGTTCCGGTCACGCTTGCGCCGTCCAGCAGTTTGCCGGATTCGGTGACCTCGGCCATCGCCATTTCTGCGCCCGAACCCATGGCCGGGGCCAGCGATTCAATCGGGCCTGTAAAGCCGAACAGCACGCCCAGCTTCACGTCCTCGGCCATAGCGGTACCCGCCAGCAGAGCGGTTGCTGCAGTAGCGGTAAGCAGCTTTTTCATTAGGTTACTCCCTATTTATCGTTTGAACGTCGTCGTTCTGGGCATGACCCTAGGCAAGCTGTCCGAAAAAGAAAAGTCCTAACAAAAAAGTGCTTTTGAATGCAGCAATCCTATCTGTTTTGTTAGGCTAGGTCAGTTCGTTGCGGTACACCACTAGGGATTGGGTCGATATGATCAGGACTTTTGCGATTCTCATTCTGTCGTGCTGGTCGATTGCAGGCTGGTCCGATGTCATCAACACAACCGGCGGGCCGGTTCAGGTTACTCAGGTGGTCAGAGGCCTTGATACACCTTGGGCGATTGGCATTCTTCCGGATGGCAGCTTTGTTGTCACTGAGCGAGATGGCGAGCTTTTGTACGTTGCCGGAGGTGAGGCGAAGCGCATCAAGGGTCTGCCAAAAGTGGTCGCGAACGGGCAGGGCGGTTTGCTAGATGTCACCATCGCGCGTGACTTCAATCAGACCCGCGAGCTTTTTCTGACTTTCTCCAAATCGCAACGAGGCGGTGCAGGCACCGCTGTCGCTGTCGCTCGTTTATCGGAAAACAGGGAACGTCTGACCAATCTGCGCGTGATATTCGAGGCCTCTCCCGGTGGCTCAGGCGGGCGCCACTTTGGTTCTCGCGTCGTTGAAGCGAATGATGGCACGTTGTTCGTCACTATCGGTGACCGAGGTGATCGCCCGGCTGCGCAGGATCGAACGAACCACATGGGTACGGTCATTCGGATCAACCGTGATGGTTCAGTTCCCAGTGATAACCCGTTTGTGGGCAATCCCGGTGTCCGCCCCGAGATCTGGTCGTTTGGTCACAGAAACCCTCAGGGTGCCAATTTGGATCTGCAGGGCCGGCTTTGGGTTTCGGAACACGGGGCAAAAGGCGGGGATGAGGTTAATCTGATCAGACCCGGTGCCAATTATGGCTGGCCAGTGATTTCATATGGCGTTCATTATTCGGGTCAGAAGATCGGTGAAGGCACGTCGAAGCAAGGAATGGAACAGCCCGAGCACTATTGGGATCCTTCCATCGCACCCTCTGGCTTGATGGTCTATTCCGGGAAACTTTGGCCGGAATGGAAGGGGAATCTATTCGTTGGCTCTTTGAAATTCGACTACATTGCACGTTTGGCGGGCGATCCACTGCGTGAGGTTGAGCAGATCGAAGGCCCCGAGACCGAACGTGTTCGCGACATCGCCGAAGCACCAGATGGGTCGATCTGGTTCATTTCCGTCGGGCAAGGCGCGGTTTACCGAATGACGCCCCTCTGACGGTTTTAAACGGGGTTAGGGCGTTTGCTTCTATGCCATTCGGTCACGGTGTATCTGTTCCGGGCTTCAGGGTGATCAGGAGATTTGAATGAGTGATTTTGTAATCGAGCTTTGTGAAACAATGCCGCCAAAGCGCGAACTGAATACGATCCTGGCACAGTATTACGCGCTTATCGTGCAACGAATGCAGGATATGGGCTTTGAGATTGATCCAGCGGCCCCCGAAAGCGCATTGGCGGAGTTTTGGGCGCATACAGAGGATTACCTACCCCCGAATGGATGTCTTGTGGTGGCGCGAAACGATGCCGGAGACATCATTGGATGTGGGATGCTGAAACGATTTGATCACCAAACCGGTGAACTTAAACGGGTTTTTG
Source organism: Ruegeria sp. K3 (assembly GCF_056531845.1). Lineage (NCBI taxonomy): Bacteria > Pseudomonadati > Pseudomonadota > Alphaproteobacteria > Rhodobacterales > Roseobacteraceae > Ruegeria > Ruegeria sp. K3. Next base: position 274,559 of record NZ_JBQFMM010000002.1, read on the forward strand.
TGACCGAGGAGGCACGGGGGACCGGTGCCGGGCGTGCCTTGATCGAAGCCCGGGAACAGGCCGCGCGTGATATGGGTTTGAAACGCCTCATCGCCGATACGCTTACACCGAATGTCGAAATGCTCGACCTGTACCCCAAACTTGGTTTTGTTGAACTGGACTCACCAATCGAAACCACGACCTATCTGGATCAACCGATGTTACGGCCGCACCTGCACTACTTTGCGAAAGATTTGTAAGGTTTCCCTGCGGCTTTGGATTAAACAGACAACCGACCGCTCTGTGCACCGCGTTCGCGATAAGGCGTGGTGTTGTAATGCGCCCGGTAGCATTTAGAGAAATGCGACGGGCTGGCAAAGCCGCAAGCCAGCGCCACATTGATGACGCTCATATCGGTCTGCATCAGCAAGTTCCGCGCTTTATGTAGGCGCAACTCCATGTAGTAGCGCTTGGGCGAGCGGCTGAGATAGCGGCGGAACAGACGTTCTAGCTGGCGCGTCGACATGCCTACGTCCTTGGCTAGAATAGAAGGCGAGATTGGCTCTTCTATGTTCTTTTCCATCATCAGGATAACCTGACTGAGCTTGGGGTGGCGCACGCCGATCCGTGTAGGTGTCGACAAACGTTGCGTGTCCTGATCCGTACGTATCGAAGAATAGATCATCTGATCAGCGACCGCGTTGGCCAGATCTTCTCCGTAATCTTCGGCAATCAGCTTGAGCATCAGGTCAATCGAGGATGTGCCGCCTGCAGTTGTCATTCGGTTGCCATCAACCAAAAACACCGACTTGGTCAGCTCTACAGTGTCGAATTCTTCGGCAAAACTGTCTGAGTTTTCCCAATGGATCGTAGCGCGCTTGCCTTCCAGCAAACCGGCTTTGGCCAGCGTATAGGCCGCGGTGCAAAGACCGCCGATTTTCAACCCTTTACGCGCTTCGCGGCGTACCCAGTTCAGGATGCGTTTGGTGGTTGCCGCTTGTACATCGACCCCCCCGCAGATCAGGACGACGTCGTCACGCTGCAATTCGGTCAGATCAGAATCAAGATTGAAAGAAGTACCGGCTGAACAAGTCACTGTTTCACCGCCTTCGCCCGTCAAGGTCCAGGTATAAAGCTCTCGGTTGGCCATTCGATTGGCGATCCGCAGACTGTCCAAAGCCGAAGCGAATGACAGAAGGGAAAACTTGTCCAAAAGCACAAATACAAAGTTATGCGGCTTGCCTGTGCTATGATCCACAGTGACAACTTGGCGTTGCTCTTGCATGGCGAACTGTCCTTGATTCGGCGCGCACCGGGATTTCCACGGTGGCGGATATGCCAGTCACCATGCTCAAAGCTTGATTATGGCGTCAAGAGGCGCAAAAGGGATATGGCCTCTCATTCATGCATTTTGTATAGAGGCCACCTGAAATACTTCAGCGGAGATAAAAGCTATGACTGAATGGCAAAAAACGAACTGGCGCAACAAGCCCCGGGTTCAGATGCCAGACTATACCGACGCGGCCGCGCTGGCCAAAGTCGAGGCGCAGCTTTCGCAGTATCCCCCGCTGGTTTTTGCGGGTGAAGCGCGACGGCTGAAGCAGCATCTGGGAGCCGCGGGTCGTGGCGAAGCGTTCCTGTTGCAAGGCGGGGATTGCGCTGAAAGCTTTGAGCAGTTCAGCGCGGATGCGATCCGTGACACGTTCAAGGTTATGCTGCAGATGGCAATGGTGCTAACTTACGGCGCCAAGGTTCCCGTGGTTAAAGTTGGCCGCATGGCGGGCCAGTTTGCAAAACCGCGCAGTGCACCGACTGAGGTTGTGGACGGTGTGGAACTGCCCAGCTACCGCGGTGACATCATCAATGAGCTGGCCTTTACACCCGAGGCACGTATTCCGAATCCCGACAAGATGCTTCAGGCCTATACACAGGCGGCGGCAACACTGAATCTGCTGCGGGCGTTCTCGACCGGTGGTTTTGCGGATATGAGCCACGTGCATTCGTGGACGCTGGGTTTTGCTGACGGGCAAGACGTTCAGAAATACTCTGAGATCGCCGACCGCATTCAGGATTCGATTGACTTCATGGGGGCTGCAGGCATCACCGCCGACACCACCCACGAATTCTCATCGGTGGAGTTTTATACCAGCCACGAGAGCCTGTTGCTTGAGTACGAAGAGGCGTTGACCCGTCTGGATTCGACCTCGGGCAATTGGTTGGCCGGTTCTGGGCACATGATCTGGATCGGCGATCGGACCCGTCAGCCCGACGGCGCGCATGTCGAGTTCTGCCGGGGTGTTCTGAACCCGATTGGTCTGAAATGTGGCCCGACAACTAGTGCCGAAGACCTCAAGGTTCTGATGTCCAAGTTGAATCCCGAAAACGAAGAGGGGCGTCTGACTCTGATCGCGCGCTTTGGTGCAGGTAAAGCGGGTGAGCATCTGCCGCGTCTGGTCAAAGCCGTGAAGGAAGAGGGCGCACAGGTTACTTGGGTCTGCGATCCGATGCATGGCAACACGATCAAATCCGCGACCGGCTACAAGACCCGGCCGTTTGATTCCGTGCTGCGCGAAGTACGCGATTTCTTTGGCGTACATCAGGCTGAAGGCACGATCCCCGGTGGTGTTCATTTCGAGATGACAGGGCTGGATGTCACCGAATGCACCGGAGGTGTGCGCGCGGTGACCGAAGAGGATCTTTCGGATCGCTATCACACAGCTTGTGACCCGCGCCTGAACGCCTCGCAGTCGCTGGAACTTGCATTCCTTGTCGCGGAAGAACTGACCAACCTACGTCGTGACCGCAGCAAGCGCGCTGCAAGCTGACTTCGAATACATCCTGAATTAGTAAGACGGCGGGCCTCATGCCCGCCGTTTTCATTTAGTCGTCACGTGATGATACCAACCTTAAGTGCGGTGCCCCTTTGAACGTGGTCTGGTCTTCAGCGAACCCCTCTGCTTGCTGTTGGACAGGCCTTGGAGGCTGTTGCAAATCAGAGATCGTGTTGACGCGGCGATCCGAGACGATGAAGCGACGCGGTGTCGCCCCGATGGTTCCGTCGCTGACCATGACCCCAAGAATGCGGCTGACGTCGCCCAGATCGCTTTTAAGCGGCAGCAGGATCATGCGGGCCTGAAGGCTGGTTCGTCCCAGCTTGCCTTTCGAAAGCAAGCCCAGTTCGGCAACCGCGGAGCCGGTGAGAACTTGGTCCAGAATGGATTTGACATCATCGCGGGCGCTCGGTTCGAAAAAAGCCGTTAGAGGCATACCGCGAACTTCCATGCCCGCCAGATTGTTCAGGTGACTTCCCGCCAGCCGAAACCGGGCCAAACCCGGCGCGATGCGTTCCAGTATGAAAGTGTATTCGAGAATATTCTCCAGGCCGCGCGGATCGATCTGCGAGCGCATCGGAATGCCTTCACCTGTCAGCAAGGCGGTCCAATAGGCTTCGGCCTGACGGATGGGAGAAAGGCTTCGCCCGCTGTCAAATCGGTCCATTGCGATGATCTTTCCAAGTTCTGAGCCGGAACCAGTCCCGAAAAAGGTTTTCATTTCATCACCCTACCGTCAATCACTCGCGATTTTCCTAAAATGCCATCTAATGGGCAAAGCTGCGATCCGCCGGCTTTTCTGACTGTCAGATTGACACGGGTTAATACAATTTTGGAGCAATTCTTTAACGAATGGTTAACCTCTTGGCATTGATTGGGGAATGAGCAAGGTCTTGCCCCTTGCTGGTCAATGGCATTAGGTGCGACCAGTGAATTTGACGGAAAGGGCAGGCATGATCAAATCCATGACCGGTTTCGCCTCGGGCAAGGGGGCGTTTGGTCCCCATAGCTGGACTTGGGAATTGCGCAGCGTCAATGGCAAGGGGCTGGATTTGCGACTGCGGCTCCCCGATTGGTTGACAGGGTTAGAGGCCGCGCTGAGAGGCGATCTGTCGAAGCAGGTCAACCGAGGGAACATCACGCTGTCCCTTCGGATGGGACGGGAAGAATCCGCCGCGGATGTCCGGTTGAATACCCCAGCGATGGAAACTGCGCTGGATGCACTGGCCCAGACCGAAGCGCTTGCAGGCGCGCGGGGCGTATTGTTGGCTCCGTCCAAAGCAAGTGATCTTCTTGCGTTGAAAGGGATGTTGGAAGCCGGAGCTGACGCGGATGATCCAGCCCAACTTGTCGAGCACCTGAAATCTGAGTTCGGTGGCTTGCTTGCTTCATTCATTGAGATGCGCGGTTCCGAAGGTGAAGCTCTGTCAGGCATTCTTGCGGGACAACTCGACCAAGTCGCAAAGTTGACGGATCAGGCCGCTGATCTGGCCGAGCGTCGCCGCGAGGAAATGGCGCAAAACATGCGCGAAAATCTGACGCGCGTTCTCGACAATACGCAAGGTGCGGACCCTGATCGTGTTGCACAAGAACTGGCCCTGATCGCGGTCAAGGCCGATATTACCGAAGAAATTGACCGGTTGAAGGCCCATGTCACTGCGGCGCGTTCCCTTTTAACGCAAGACGGCCCGGTTGGGCGTAAGCTGGATTTCCTGATGCAGGAGTTCAATCGTGAGGCCAACACGCTCTGCTCGAAATCGCAGAATGCTGAACTGACGGCGGTTGGTTTGGAGCTAAAGGCGGTCATCGATCAGATGCGCGAGCAAGTGCAGAACGTGGAATAAGGACGGGAACATCACATGGCGGATCGCCGCGGTCTATTAATCATACTGTCCTCGCCTTCGGGTGCAGGTAAATCCACTCTGGCCCGCCGTTTGATGCGGTGGGATGTCGGTTTGGAATTCTCGATCTCGGCCACCACCCGCGCTCCGCGCCCGGGTGAGGAGCATGGCCGGGAGTACTACTTCCTATCCGAGGACGAGTTCAAACAGCAGGTGGCGGATGGGCAGATGCTGGAACACGCGCATGTGTTCGGCAACTTCTACGGCTCTCCTGCTGGACCGGTCCGCGAGTCCATCACACAGGGGCGCGATGTGCTGTTTGATGTTGATTGGCAGGGTGAAGTGCAGATCCGCAATTCAGATTTGGGCAAGCATGCGTTGTCGATTTTCATCCTCCCTCCCTCGATCCGTGAACTACGCCGCAGGCTGGAAGGGCGTGGGCAGGACAGCGAAGACGTGATCGCCAAGCGCATGTTGAAAAGCTGGGATGAGATCAGCCATTGGGGCTACTACGACTATGTTCTGATCAACGATGATTTGGATACCACGGAGGAAAGGCTAAAAACCATCGTCAGCGCAGAACGCATGCGTCGCATCCAACAGCCCAGCCTGCAGAACCACATCCGCTCGTTGCAGACCGAGTTCGAGGGCTTGTCATGACCATCTATGCTTTGGGCGATCACTCGCCGCAAATTCACGAAGACACCTGGGTAGCCCCCGACGCCAACTTGATCGGCAAAGTGGTCCTGGAACAAGGCGCTTCGGTCTGGTTCGGGTGCACCATCCGGGCCGATCACGAAGAAATCCGTGTGGGCGCAGGCAGCAATGTGCAGGAAAACTGCGTGATGCACATCGATGCGGGCTATCCGCTGACCATTGGGAAGAACTGCACAATTGGTCACAAGGTCATGCTGCATGGTTGCACGATCGGAGACAATACGCTGATCGGTATGGGGGCTATCGTTCTAAACGGGGCGAAGATCGGAAAGAACTGTCTGATCGGGGCAGGGGCGCTGATCACCGAAGGCAAAGAGGTTCCCGATAATTCGTTGGTCATGGGCTCGCCGGGCAAAGTTGTGCGGCAGCTTGATGAGGCGGCGGCCCAGAAACTAACGCTGAGTGCGCTGCACTATCAGGACAATATGCGTAAGTTTCGCCAAACATTGCGTCCGGTCTAAACGCGCATGACGGATACCCTGCTTGCCGAATTGGTTTCAGCCATTCCGATGCCCGCCGTGCTGGTCGGTCAGACCGAGCGTATTGTCGCCGCAAATAGCGAGGCGCGGACGCTTTTGGGGCACGCAATCGAAGGCAGGCATTTTGCCACAATCCTGCGCCAGCCTCAGGTCATCGATGCCGTCGAACAATGCCTGCGCTCGAAACAACCCGGCAAAGCGCGGCATCTTTCCAATGATGGTGCTCAGGATACGACGTTTGAGGTGCAGTGCAGATTCGTCGGTGGGACCGAGGCGGTATTGGCGGTATTTCAAGATATCACGCATCTGGAACAGGCAGGTCAGATGCGGCGCGATTTTGTGGCCAATGTCAGCCATGAATTGCGCACGCCGCTAACGGCCTTGATGGGGTTTATCGAAACATTGCGAGGCCCCGCCCGCGATGACACCGCCGCCCGCGACCGTTTTCTTCAGATCATGGCGGATGAGGCCAATCGGATGAACCGGCTTGTGGGGGATTTGCTGTCGCTGAATCGAGTGGAAAGTGAAGAACGGGTCAGACCCAAAGAGCCATTGGAACTGACAGGTCTGATTCAATCGACCTTAAACACTCTGCGACCGCTGGCGGATGATGCCAGTGTTGTTGTTTCGTTGGATGCCCCAAACGAGTCGATCGAGATGGTCGGAGACAGCGATCAGCTTCGTCAGGTGATAACCAATCTCGTTGAAAACGCGATCAAATACGGGGGCAGCGGTGGCAAGGTCGGTGTGGTCGTTACCCTGTCTGAGCGGGATACGGCGATGCGCGGTCCTGCGGTACGTATCAAGATCATTGATCAAGGGCCCGGTATTGATGCCAAACACCTGCCCAGGTTGACCGAACGGTTCTATCGCGCAGACAGTCACCGCTCGCGCGAGTTGGGCGGAACCGGACTGGGGCTTGCAATCGTGAAGCATATCGTCAATCGCCATCGGGGCAGGTTGCGGGTGGAAAGTGAGCCGGGGCAGGGCGCGACGTTTACGGTCATTCTACCACGCTGAGGTCGTGCCAAACGCAGGCTTTACTGGGGTGACGCTTCGTCAAGTTAAGAATTTCTGAGAAATTCATGAGTTGTCATGAAACCGTTACATACCTGTCACAAAAGGCTTACGCAGGCGTCATAGTGCTGCGCTCAGATCATCATGGGGATGATCAGTACCCATCCTTTTCAAGGAGACTGAAATGTCCTTTGTAAAACTGTCGGCTTCTGCGCTGGCTATCGCTGCCGTCTCGGCAACCACTGCTGCTGCGCGTGACAACGTTCAAGTTGCTGGCTCTTCCACCGTTCTGCCTTATGCGTCAATCGTTGCAGAACTGTTCGGTGAAAATACCGACTTCCCCACACCGGTTGTTGAATCAGGCGGCTCGTCCGCCGGTCTGAAACGCTTCTGCGAAGGCGTCGGTGAAAACACGATCGACGTTGCAAACGCATCGCGTGCCATCCGTGAAAAAGAGATTAAAGCATGCGCCGAAAACGGTGTGACCGACATCATGGAAGTCCGCATCGGTTATGACGGCATCGTATTTGCAAGCCAGCAGTCGGGTCCTGCGTTCACTGCGTTTGAGCCTGCGGATATTTACAACGCCATCGGATCGAAAGTGATGAAAGATGGCGCGCTGGTCGACAACAGCTTCAACAGCTGGGCCGAGTTCAACGCTGACCTGCCGGATGTGGAAATCGCAATGTTCATCCCGGGCACCAAGCACGGCACCCGCGAAGTGTTCGAAGACAAAGTTCTGCTGGCAGGTTGTGAAGCGACGGGCGCGATGGAAGCCATGGTCGCGGGCGGCCTAAGCGAAGATGACGCCGAAGATGCATGCCTGGACGTGCGCACCGACGGCAAATCGGTCGATATCGACGGTGACTACACCGAAACTCTGGCCCGCATCGACACCAACACCAATGGTATCGGCGTGTTTGGTCTGGCGTTCTACGAGAACAACACCGACAAGCTGAAAGTGGCTACGATGGGTGGTATCGCACCGTCGACCGAGAGCATCGCGTCGGGTGAATACCCCGTCTCGCGTCCGCTGTTTTTCTACGTCAAGAAAGCGCATATCGGCGTGATCCCCGGTCTGAAAGAATACGCCCAGTTCTTCACTCATGAAGAAATTGCTGGTCCCTCGGGCCCGCTGGCCAACTACGGTCTGGTTGCCGATCCTGAACTGGCAAAAACGCAGGACGCGATTGCCAACGAAGTAACCTTGGGTTCGGGCAGCTAATCCCTCACCCCGATCGAATTGACTGGGGGCGGCGTTTTCTGTCGCCCCCAATTTTTCCCTAATCCCGATCAAGACCTATGGGGGCGTCATGCCAATTCTTTGGCTCATTCTGATCGTGCTTGCGATCGCGGCAGTCGGATATGTTTTGGGGCGAATGCGCGCCTTGCAAAGTGCCGGAGGGGACAGCCGCAATCTGCATTCTCTTCCCTCGTTTTATGGCGCTAACGTCGCACTGAAAGTCATAGTTCCCGCCTTAGGTTTGTTGATCGTCTGGCTGCTGGTTCAGCCGCTCTACGTTAACTCTCAGGTCTCGGAGATGGTTCCCGAAACGGCGATCAAGGAAGGATCGTCGCGCAGTCTTGTTATGGCCGAGGTGCGTCGGACCGCAAATGGTCTGGACAGTGCCGTTGCGCAGGGACATCTCACCGAAACGCTCGCACAGGATGCGCGGGCGGATATTTCCGAGATGACCCAAAAGTTGAAGGACGCGGGTCAAGTCGTAACCTCGGACATCACGCAGACGGTTTTGCATGCAGCTCAAGCCTATCGGGCGATAAATTCAACCGGTTACGCGATAATGTCCGCCGCTGTGATACTGGTCGCCTTGGCCGGGGCTGTGTTCAGTTGGTTACAGACGCATTCTGAATATCGTGCCCGCAATGTGGTTGAGCAGGGAATTCGTGTGATGCTGCTGGCGGCTGCGTCGATTGCGATCCTGACAACGGTCGGCATCGTCCTTTCGCTGGTTTTCAATACGTGGGAGTTCTTCAAGCTTTACCCGGCATCAGAATTCTTTTTCGGTACCACCTGGGCGCCCAGTTTCTCGGGCCGTGGTGGGGCATCAGATCTGGGTATCATCCCTTTGCTGTGGGGCACGTTCTATATCTCGTTGGTGGCGTTGTTGGTGGCCGTGCCAATCGGTCTTTTCGCTGCGATTTATCTCAGTGAGTACGCTTCTTCACGCGTGCGCTCGATCGCCAAACCGATGCTTGAGGTGCTGGCCGGTATCCCGACCATCGTTTACGGCCTTTTCGCTCTGCTGACCGTTGGCCCGCTGTTGCTGAGCGTGTTCGGGGATGACGGATTGGGCTGGATGAAAGCCGGTACGGCAGTGATGACCGCCGGTCTTGTCATGGGCATCATGCTAATCCCGTTCGTTTCGTCGCTTTCCGACGACATCATCAACGCGGTGCCTCAGGCCATGCGTGATGGCTCTTACGGGCTGGGGGCCACACAATCCGAGACCATCCGGCAGGTCGTTTTGCCCGCAGCCTTGCCCGGGATCGTGGGAGCGATCCTGCTGGCAGCATCGCGCGCCATCGGTGAGACCATGATCGTGGTTCTGGGGGCAGGGGCCGCCGCGCGTCTGGACCTGAACCCGTTCGAGGCCATGACCACCGTCACCGCCAAGATCGTCAGCCAGCTGACGGGCGACGCCGATTTCGCCTCGCCCGAGGCCCTCGTCGCCTTCGCGCTTGGCATGACGCTGTTCATCCTCACTCTGGGGCTGAACGTTTTCGCCCTTTATATCGTGCGCAAGTATCGGGAGCAGTACGAATGACCGACGCCAGCATGCAAAATACCTCGACCTCGCTGACTGCATCCGATGCCCGGACCAAAAAACGCGCGGCTGCCGAAAAGCGTTTTCGCGCCTACGGGATCGTCGCTATCGCGACCGGACTGTTCTTTCTGATTGTGCTGTTTGCCTCAATCCTGTCGCAGGGCATCCCGGCCTTCCAGCGCACAGTGATCAGTTTAGAATTCACGCTGAGCGAAGCGCAGCGCGATGAAGCCGAAGGCACGATGTTCAAGACAAAGGCCTACTCCAATATGTTCATTGCGGAACTGAATGAACAACTAGCCGAAAGTGGCATCACCGTGGATTTCGATCAGGATGCCATCGAGCGTCTGTTGGGCAAAATCGGCGGTACGATCCGAACCTTCTATGCCGATAATCCTAGCAAGCTGGGTGAGCCGATCATGTTCGATCTGGCGGCTTCAAGCCGTGTGGATGGCTACTTCAAGGGTCGGGTGTCTCGTGACACCCTGCAGGACAGCCGCTTCCTGCAACTCAGCGATCTGGATCTGGTGGACGCGTTGAAAGAGGCAGGGATCATCAAGCAGGCATTCAACTGGCCGTTCATCACTGGTGCGGACTCGGGCGTGGATAACCCCGGTGGCGCGGGTATTGGTGCCTCAGTTGTTGGCTCGTTCTTCATGATGCTGGTGGTGCTGTGCCTATCGCTGCCCATTGGGGTCGCCGCCTCGATCTATCTGGAAGAATTCGCGCCGCAGAACAAATTTACCGACCTGATTGAGGTGAATATTTCGAACCTGGCCGCCGTTCCGTCTATCGTGTTCGGTATCCTGGGTCTGGCCGTGTTCATCCAATTTATGCACCTGCCGCAATCGGCGCCGCTGGTGGGTGGTCTGGTCCTGACCCTGATGACGTTGCCAACGATCATCATCTCGACCCGAGCCTCGCTAAAGGCGGTTCCCCCGTCTATCCGCGACGCGGCGTTGGGGGTAGGGGCCTCGAAGATGCAGGCCGTCTTCCACCACGTGCTGCCGTTGGCCGCGCCCGGTATCCTGACTGGTACCATCATTGGTCTGGCGCAGGCGCTGGGTGAAACTGCTCCGTTGCTGTTGATCGGCATGGTGGGCTTTGTCGCCCGAGGCTATCCCGATGGCTTTTTAGCGGGCTTCACCGAGCCGAACTCGGCCATGCCGGCACAGATCTACACATGGGCCGCGCGTGCCGATGTGGGTTTCTACGAGAAAGCCTGGGGCGGCATCATCATCCTTTTGATGTTCCTGCTGACCATGAATATCATCGCTATCATCCTGCGCCGCCGCTTTGAACGCCGCTGGTAGGAGGGGTTTAAAATGAACGATATGACACGAGTGGAGAGAACCGTGGACTCCAAAGACATCAAGATCAACGCCAAGCAGGTTCAGGTCTACTACGGTGAGACCCACGCCATTAAGGACGTGAGCGTCGATATCGAAGACAAGACTGTGACGGCTTTCATCGGTCCCTCTGGCTGCGGTAAATCCACCTTCTTACGCTGTCTGAACCGGATGAACGACACAATCGACATTTGCCGGGTGCAGGGTGATATCCTGCTGGACGGTGAAGACATTTACGACAAGCGCGTCGATCCGGTACAGTTGCGTGCCAAGGTCGGCATGGTTTTTCAAAAACCGAACCCGTTCCCCAAATCGATCTATGACAACGTGGCTTACGGTCCGCGTATCCACGGCCTTGCCAAGAATAAGGCAGAACTGGATGAAATCGTAGAGAAATCTCTGCGTCGTGGTGCGATCTGGGATGAGGTCAAGGACCGTCTGGATGCCCCCGGTACCGGCCTTTCTGGTGGTCAGCAACAGCGTCTTTGCATCGCGCGCGCCGTAGCCACCGAGCCTGAGGTGCTATTGATGGACGAACCCTGTTCGGCGCTCGACCCAATCGCAACCGCGCAGGTCGAGGAACTGATTGACGAACTGCGTTCACGCTATTCAGTGGTGATCGTAACCCATTCGATGCAACAGGCCGCGCGGGTCAGTCAGAAGACAGCGTTTTTCCATCTGGGGAACTTGGTTGAGTTCGGCGAAACCGGGCAGATCTTCACCAACCCCGAAGATCCCCGAACCGAAAGTTACATCACCGGCCGGATTGGCTGAGCACAGGATAACTGCAATGAGCGAACAACATATTGCATCCGCGTTCGACCGCGACCTTGAGGCCATCCAAGCACACATCATGAAGATGGGTGGACTGGTCGAAGCCGCCATTATGGGCGCGGCCCGGTCGCTGGAGACCCGCGACGAAGAACTGGCAAATGAAGTGCGTCAAGGCGACAAGGCCATCGACGCACTGGAAGAACTGATTGACGAAGAGACCGCGCGCCTGATTGCCTTGCGTGCACCGACGGCCAGCGATTTGCGGCTGGTGCTGTCCGTGCTGAAGGTTGCGACCAACCTTGAACGGATTGGAGATTACTCCAAGAACATCGCCAAGCGAACGACCGTTCTGGTGAATGCCGGCGAAATCAACGGCAGTGCCGCCGCTCTGCGCCGAATGGCGCGCGAGGTCGAGCGGATGCTGCGCGACGCGCTGGATGCCTATATCCAGCGTGATGCTGAGCTGGCGCAGGACGTGATCGAACGGGATCTAGAAGTGGACCAGATGTATAACGGCCTGTTTCGCGAGTTCCTGACCTTCATGGCGGAGGATCCGCGCAATATCTCATCGTGCATGCACCTGCATTTCATCGCAAAAAATATCGAACGCATGGGCGATCACGTCACCGCCATTGCCGAGCAGGTCGTCTATCTCGTCACCGGCGAGAGACCCAGCGAAGCGCGCCCCAAAGCCGACAACACGTCGCAAACGATCTAGGAGATCTAAGTCATGTCCGCTGATCAACCGACGGTACTGGTTGTTGAGGATGAGTTGGCCCAAAGAGAGGTACTGGCCTATAATCTGGACGCCGAAGGGTTCCGGGTAATCCGTGCCGCTAATGGCGACGAAGCTTTGTTGCTGGTCGAAGAAGACCGCCCGGATATCATCGTTCTGGATTGGATGATGCCCAATCTCAGCGGTATCGAGGTCTGCCGCCGCCTGAAAACGCGGCCGGACACCCGATCAATTCCGATCATCATGCTGTCGGCGCGCTCAGAAGAGGTTGATAAAGTGCGCGGCCTTGAAACCGGTGCCGATGATTATGTGGTTAAGCCTTACTCGGTTGTCGAATTGATGGCACGTGTACGGACACAATTGCGCAGAGTCCGTCCAGCGACCGTGGGCATCCGGTTGGAGTTTGACGATATCATACTGGACTCTGAGACCCACAAGGTCAGCCGCGACAACAAGCTGTTAAAACTGGGCCCGACCGAGTTCCGGTTGCTGAGCACATTCATGGAAAAGCCCGGCCGGGTCTGGAGCCGAGAGCAGTTGCTTGACCGCGTCTGGGGCCGCGATATCTACGTCGACACGCGTACTGTTGATGTTCATATCGGTCGTCTGCGCAAAGCGTTGACCCAACATGGCGGCGAAGATCCGGTGCGAACAGTGCGCGGGGCAGGGTATGCGCTCGGCTAACGCGGCAATGACTCTTCGGTTTGGGCCTGAGAAGCAAGCCAGTGTCGAAACTCTCGCAATGATCCGTCATCCGATTTTTCGCGCGGCCAAACCAGATAATATGCCCCCATCGTCTCTATCGCGTCAGGGAAGGCTGCAACCAGCCTACCTGTCGCTAGGTCTTGTTCCACAAGATAGTTTGGCAACAGGGCAACACCCAGGCCGTGCAGCGCGGCTTGGTTGATCGTGTTGAACTGGTCGTGGACGGTGCCGGGCAGGGGATGCGGGTGCGTGACACCCATCTGTTGAAACCAGTCCTGCCAGGCGCGCGGTCGTGTCTGGATATGCAGCAGCGGCAGTTTTAGCAGATCGCGGGGTGAGGTCGGAGTGCCTTTGGGTAAAAGCTCGGGTGCGCAGACGGGCAAAACCCGCTCGACACTTAATGGCAAGCGATCAGTTCCGGGCCAATCAGGTTCCCCAAAATGTAAAGCCGCATCAAAGGGTTCCGAAGCAAAACTAAACGGTCGCAACCGCGTGGTCATGTTGATTGTGATATCCGGATGGCGGCGGGCGAAATCCGGCAGACGCGGTACCAGCCAGCGCATTCCGAATGTCGGCAGAATCGCCAGATTCAATGTCCCACCGACAGGGGAAATGTGCAGTTTCAACGCCGCCTGCGCGATCTGAGACAAGGCTGGCCGAATTTCTTGTACATAGTCTTGTCCAGCCTTTGTCAGTGACAATCGCTTGCGATCACGGCTGACCAATTCTGCGTCCAAATGCGCTTCAAGCGTCTGCAGTTGCCGACTGACCGCGCTCTGCGTCAGTGCCATTTCTTCCGCGACTGCCGAGGCTGATCCAAGGCGATCCAAAGCTTCAAGCGCGCGCAGCGCGGATATAGGCGGCAGGATAGGGCGCTTGGTGTCCATCTATGCGTTTTGATCATGAAACAATGCAAATGTCTCGCTGTTTTTTGAATATTTCTCAGATTATACTTGCCCAAACCTATTCAATTCGGAGAAGCAAAATGAACGCTCCAGATACAAAGCCTGTCCTGCGCGCAAAAGATGCGCCTGACCTTGGACGTTTCAACTGGGACGACCCATTTCGCTTGTCGGACCAGTTGGAAGAGGATGAACGCCTGATTGCCGACAGCGCGCGCGCTTACGCCCAGGAGAAATTGCAGCCGCGTGTCACCAAGGCTTTTGCAAACGAAGAAACCGATCCCGAGATCTTTCGTGAAATGGGTGAAATGGGCCTGTTGGGCACGACAGTCCCCGAAGAATATGGTGGGATCGGTGCAAGCTACGTATCTTATGGACTTGTGGCGCGGGAAGTTGAACGTGTGGATTCCGGCTATCGCTCGATGATGTCGGTGCAAAGCTCGTTGGTGATGTACCCGATTTTCGCCTATGGCAGCGAAGAACAGCGTCGCAAATATCTGCCGAAACTGGCAAGCGGCGAATGGATTGGGTGTTTTGGCCTGACAGAGCCGGATGCGGGTTCGGATCCGGCGGCGATGAAGACCCGCGCCGAGAAAATTGATGGCGGGTATCGTCTGACCGGCAGCAAGATGTGGATTTCAAACGCACCGATCGCAGATGTCTATGTGGTCTGGGCCAAGTCTGATGCACATGACGGCAAGATTCGTGGGTTCGTGCTGGATAAAGGCACCAAGTGCCTGAGCGCACCGAAGATCGAGAACAAGCTGAGCCTGCGTACTTCGATCACAGGTGAAATTGTCATGGATGGCGTTGAGGTGGACGAGGGCGCTTTGCTTCCACATGTTCAGGGTCTCAAGGGGCCGTTCGGCTGCCTGAACCGCGCACGCTATGGTATCAGCTGGGGTGCGATGGGGGCCGCGGAATGCTGCTGGCACGCAGCGCGTCAATACGGCTTGGATCGTAAACAGTTCAATCGACCACTTGCGCAGACCCAGTTGTTTCAACGCAAACTGGCTGAGATGCAAACCGAAATCTCTTTGGGACTGCAAGCAAGCTTGCGCGTCGGTCGTCTGATGGATCAGGCTGAAGCTGCGCCTGAGATGATCTCGATCATCAAACGTAACAATTGCGGCAAGGCATTGGACATTGCGCGGATGTCGCGTGACATGCACGGCGGCAACGGTATCTCACTTGAGTTCCAGGTGGTGCGTCACATGATCAATCTTGAGACAGTCAACACCTATGAGGGCACGCACGACGTTCATGCATTGATCCTGGGGCGGGCGCAAACCGGGCTACAGGCATTTTACTGAGATCGCATCTATTGTTGCAACCAAGTAGAAATGTCACTGGTTCTGCAAAGCAGAAGTGTCACCGGAGGGCGGGACGGGAGCAAGGCTTTGCAGCCCGGAGACCTCACATATCGCAGGGCTGAAAAGCCTTGCGGGGGTCAGGTCACAGACCGAGCTTTCGGCGTTCTTTCTTGCTGTAAAACGCTTTGATGCCTTCTTCGCGCACAAGCTCTTCGAAGGCGCGCCAGGCGAGGCCATCGCCAAAGAAGGGTGGGTTATCGGAAATCGTCAACGTGCCGAACTGGTTCTCCACGGACAGGATCCAGCCGGGATCGATGCTGGTCTTGTAGATCTCAACGTCGAAATGATGCCCGTCGATGACAACGGATTGCGTGTAATCGGAGAATATAATCTCTGGGTCGTCTTCGGCATCCATGACGCCAATCTTGGGGCTATTCCGCCGCCTGCACAATCGTCTTTTTGGCGTGTGATCCGGAGGGGCGGCCGGGCTTTCTGTCTCGCGGCCTATAGCCCATCTTCTCGGAGTTTGTCCTGACCGGATATTTGGGTGGCGCCTTGTCCTGGATGTCCTTGATATGCGCCAGCACCGCGCCGAGGCGTTTGTTCTCGGTGATCGCGGCATGGGTCACGCGCTGGTCCATGTCGAAGATGCTATAGGGTAGGGGCCGGCCTTTCCAGCGCACCTCGAACCGGCCATCCACATAAGCGTAGGTGTCCACATATTTGCCTACCAGCCCGCGCGTGATGTCATTCTCTTCCAGCATGATGCGCTTGCGATCATAGGAGAATGTCAGCTGCTTGCCGACATAGCGGTTCTCACGCCAGCACAGCACATCCGCAAGCCGATCCGGTTCGACATTGAGAGCGCGGTGCAGGTTGTCGGACTTGGCTGGGGTCCTTGCGAACTTGGCGTTATAACGTTCCTTGAACCCTTGCAGATAGTCGTTTCCGGCCGCCATGTCCGAGATACCGGCGAGCCTCAGCTCCTTCACCAAACGATCCTGCAACGTACGGTTCGCACGTTCAACACGCCCCTTGGCCTGCGAGGAATTGGCGCAGAGAATCTCGATGTTCAACTCGTTTAACGCCCGGCCGAACTGGGTCATGCGCGCGCCGCCCTTGGCATCTTCCTTGGCCACACGAAACACCGTGTGTTTGTCGCTGTAAAACGCCACCGGGCGACCATGCTGAACCAGGTAGCCCTTGAGCGCTTCGAAATAGCTGAACGTGCTCTCGGATTTGACGAACCGCAGTTCCATGAGCGTGCTAGTCGCATCGTCGATGAAGACGAGAAGGGTGCAGGGATCGCCCCGATCCTCAAACCAACGATGATCCGAACCGTCGATCTGGATGAGCTCGCCAAAACATTCCCGCCGCAGCCGCGGTTGATGAAACGTTCGACGCTGCTTGCGCGACAGCCAGAGGCCATCTTCCTGCATCCATTTGCGAACCGTCTCGCGTGAAACCCTGAACCCGTGATGCTCGGCCAGCATCTCGGCTGCCAAGGTCGGCCCGAAATCCGCATAGCTCTCCCGGATCAGGCTCAGAGCATAGTCGCGCTTAGCTTTGTGGATGCGGTTGTTCGGAGGTTTGCCGCGCGCCTTGTGCCGTATCGCTGACGCGCCGTCTCGACGATACCGCTTCAACAGCCGGAAAATCTGGCGCCGCGTCAGATCCAACAGATTCGCCGCGTTATCAACCGTCAGCCGACCATCATCGACTTGCGCCAACACTTCCACACGATTCAACTCGCGTTCGCTCATCATCACCCATCCCATGCCAGCTCGTCCTCTTCTTGTTTTGAGGGCAGAGTGACACTTCTGCTTTGCTTACGGGTGACATTTTAGCTTTGCGGCTACATCTATTAATCGTATAATCGGTATTATGTAAAAAACTTAGCAAGCGAGCCACGACTATAGAACACACATTGGTCGAGGCTTGCCAATATGTTACGCTGTGTTTGAGAAGTAAGACACGAGCTATGCAATGGTTCTGATTGGGAAGACCGTCGTCATCACTGGCGCTGCAAATGGCATAGGTAAAGGTCTTGCCAAGCGGTTCTCAGAAGAAGGTGCGCATGTAGTCTGCGCCGATATCGACCTTGCCGGCGCGCAGGCCGTGGCGGCGCAAATTGGCGGTGATGCACTCAGCTGTGATGTGTCCAAGGAAAGTGATATTCGAAATCTGATTGAGACTGTCGAGGATACGATCGCTCCGATTGATTTATTCTTTGCCAATGCGGGAATACTCACCCTAGGTGGATTTGAAGTGCCGAATGCTGAATGGGACCGCATCTGGCAGATCAACGTTATGTCTCATGTCTGGACCGCGCGGCACCTGATCCCAAGGATGGTTGCGCGTGATGGTGGTTATTTGATGATCACAGCTTCAGCGGCTGGATTGCTCAATCAACCCGGCGCAGCCCCTTATGGCGTAACCAAACATGCGGCTGTGGGTTTTGCTGAATGGGTTGCGATGACCTATGGCGACAAAGGTCTCAGGGTCTCAGTTCTGTGTCCGCAGGCCGTTCGGTCCGAGATGATACGTGGACATGAGGATTCGGTCGCCGCGATTGACGGAATAATTGAACCTGATGAGGTCGCCCAAGCCTGTGTCGAGGCGCTGGCGGATGAACGTTTCTTGATTCTTCCGCATCCACAAGTGCTTGACTATATGCGTTTAAAAACAGAAGACTACGACCGATGGTTAGGTGGAATGATGAAGCTTAATCAAAGGTTTGCTGGCAGTACTTAGCGTTGCTTCCGTCGTCTGAGTAGGCCTTCCTGCGCGACGGACGCAACCAGTTTGCCATCCTGCGAAAAGATCGAACCCCGATTGAAGCTGCGCCCCTGCCCTGTCCACGGCGACTCCATCGAATACAGATGCCAGTTTTGAAACTGCACGGGTGCATGAAACCAGATTGCATGGTCCAGACTGGCCCCATCAATTTCACCAGTGAACCAGCTCAGCCCATGGGGCCGCATTCCGGAACTGAGCAAGCTCATATCCGAGGCATAGGCCAATAGAAGATGTTGTGTGACGGTGTCCGCGTGGTTCGCTGCGCCCATGCGAAACCAGACGTGATTCTTGTCATCTGCCTTTGCGGGTGCAAACAGGTCCAGCGGATCGATTTCGCGCACTTCGATCGGGCGCTCGCGCAGCAATTCAGCTTTCAGCTTTTCGGGAACGCGATCCAGGTATTTCTCGCGCAATTCGTCACGCGATGGATGGTACTCGGGCGCTTGAACGTCCGGAATCGGATGCTGATGTTTCCATCCGTCATCCTGCTTGTGAAACGAGGCCGACATGTTCAAAATTTGCTTGCCATGCTGGATCGCAACCACGCGGCGGGTTGTGAAAGAACCACCATCGCGCGCGCGATCCACTTGATATATAACCGGAATTGACGGATCTCCGGGCCTTATGAAATAGGCGTGCAAGGAATGGCATAGACGATCCTCGACCGTCCTGTACGCTGCCGCAAGCGCTTGCGCGATCACCTGCCCGCCAAAGATACGCGTTGGTGTCTCGCCACCAGAACCGGTTCCGCGAAACAAATCGACCTCAAGCGGTTCGATATTCAGCAGATCAAGCAATATGCGTTCGGCTTCGGTCATTCGGGGCTCTCCGGCGTCTTGGCCTTTTCCGGTATCACTCAAACACCGATCATTCAACGAGCGCCGCGTGAACAAGCGCCTTTAACTCGGCTCGGGATGGATAAGAGCTGGATGGCGAGAGCTGTGTAAAAAACACAGTCGACAGCGCGTTGACCGGATCGATCCAGAAGTAGGTCGAGGCCATCCCGCCCCAGCCATAGTCGCCAACCGAGCTTGGGGCTCGGGTGCGCGCCGGGTTCAGTACCACCGCGCCTCCGATGCCAAAGCCTGTGCCTTCCATGGGTTGCTCGGCAAAGCTTTGTGGACCCATGGATGCAATATCGTCCGGTAAATGGTTGCGAAACATGAATTCTACAGTCTTCGGCCCAAGCAATCGCGCGCCATTTGCGGTTCCTTTGTTTCGCAACATCTCGGCGAACTTGCTGTAATCGTCGATGGTACTGATCAATCCGCCACCGCCAGAAAAGGTCGTTGCCGCCTCAAACGGGGACTCTCCGGCCCGATCCACCAACCGCAGTGTTTCGCCACCCGATTTTGCGGCATTCAGCGCCATGGCATCGCCTTCGAGTGGGGTGTAGAGCGAGGCAAATCGGTCCCCTGCCCCTTCAGGTACTGAAAACGCGGTTTCACTCATCCCAAGTGGTCGAAAGATGTGTTCGGTTAGAAACACGTCCAGCGGTTTGCCTGATACGACTTCAATCACGCGGCCAATCACGTCGATCCCGACCGAGTACTCCCAGCGACTACCTGGCTGAAAAGCCAGCGGCAACCCTGCCAGCACTTTAACCCGACCCGCCAGCGGGCCTTGTTTCGGGGAAAAGATCAGATCGAGCTCATCCATGGCCATTGGCAAAAGGCCGGGATTGAACGGGTAGCTCAGCCCGCTGGTGTGCGTCAGCAACTGATGCAGGCTGGGTGTCGGCGCGTCCTTGGTCTGGTTCAACTGCGTTGCACCCGGGACCAAAGCTTGCATGGTTGCAAACTCTGGCAGGAATTCGGAAACCGGGGCATCTAGATGAAACAACCCCTGTTCCACCAGCATCATCAAGGCAACGGACGTCACAGGCTTAGTCATCGAATAGATCCGAACCAGGCTATCGCGTTGGAACGCGAGGTCGGTTTCAATGCAGCGGCGGCCAAATGCGTGAAAGAATGCCTCTTGCCCGTTCTGGTGGATCAGAAGGGCGCTGCCTGCGTATTTCTGCTGCTCAACATATCTGTGCATCCATTGGCGGATGTGGGTCTGCGCGGTCGGATCAAATCCCATGAGGCAACTCCATCTTGATCAGGCCGATCTTGCCTTCGTGAGATCCGAGGCAACAGCGAATTCTGCTGATTTTTGCTGGATTTGTTGAAGGGCGCCGAGAATACTGCCTACGTTTTTTGCAGCGCAGATAATCCGTGTTGGGCGAAGACCGGCACATAGGCACCGAAAGCCTTAGCGCGTGCCGGGTCTGATGCGTTTCCATCCAAGGCCCGCTTGTAGACACCTTGCAGAATGCCGGCCATCCGAAAGAAGTTGAAAGCAAGGTAGAAGCCAAAATTCTCAATCCCCGTTAGGCCGCGGCGCGCGCAATACTCGGCGATGAAGTCCTGATCTGACGGTAGCCCAAGGCTTAACCGATCTACGCCAGCCAACCCCCGACCCTCCTTGCCCGGGGGCAGCTGCCATTGCATGATGACGGCTGCCAGGTCCGCATATGGGTGACCGATGGTCGATAGCTCCCAATCCAGCACTCCGATGCAGGCGGTGCCATGCGCCTCGAACATCAGATTGTCGATTCGGTAGTCCCCATGAACCAGTGTTCTTTGATTGTCATCCTCGGGGATCTGGCGCTCAAGCTCGGCGATCAGCTGATCCATCTCGGCGATTTTTTCGGTCTCAGAGGCGCGATATTGTTTGGTCCAGCGAGCAATTTGCCGCTCAAAATAGTTGCCTGGAGGTCCGAAATCCGAAAGACCCACCGCATCGATATCGACCATGTGCAGTTCGGCCAGTACGCGGTTCATCTCTTTCAGTACACCCGTGCGCGTCGCATTGTTTTCGCCTTTCATGACAGGGTCGACAAATGTGCGCCCTTTCAGATGCTCCATCACGTAAAAGGCAGAGCCTATGACGCTGTCATCTTCACAAAGCAGATGTACTTGCGGGACGGGCACTTTGCTACCAGCCAGCGCCGCTTGTACGCGAAATTCCCGATCCACTGCATGTGCGGATTTCAGCAATATGCCCGGCGGCTTGCGTCTCAGAACATAGGATTTGGCCGGCGTACGCAGCAGATAGGTTGGGTTCGACTGACCCACGGTGAATTTTGTAGCCTCAAGAGGGCCATGATACCCAACAAGATGCGTGTTTAGATAAGCGTCGACGGACTTGATATCCAGAGTGTTTTCAGTGTGTGTCATATATTCAGCCTGCGTATGAACCCACGGCTAAAGGGCATCGGCAAAGATATTGCCACCGGTCTGCACATTTATCCCGCCGGAGACAGGGATGACCGCGCCAGTGACATAGCTGCCTCCGCGACCGCATAGAAACAACATGCAACCAGCGATATCCTCGGCCTGGCCAACCCGGCCCAGTGGAACACCTTTGCCGACCCGCGCGCGCTTGGTTTCGTCCTCGGTAGCAAAGGCCGTCATGCGCGATACGAATGGTCCCGGGGCCAGCGCATTCACCGTAACTCTGTAGGGTGCCAATTCTTTAGCCATGATTTTGGACAGGTGAATAACCGCCGCTTTGGACGCGGAATAGCTGTAGGCCCCGTCACCCATCGGAACTTCACCCATGACCGAACCTACATTGATGACCCGCGCAGGATCCTCGTCGGTTGCGGATTTCATCAGAAGTGGCAGCAATTTTTGGGTCAGATCAAATACGCCTGCGACATTAACCGACATGACTTTGTCCCAAGCGAAATGAGGGAACTGCCCCATCGGCGCGCCCCAAGACACACCTGCATTATTCATCAGTATATCAATCGCTTGAGTGCGACTTTTGACTTCATCTACCAGCGCATCTATACCCGCCTCACTGCTGATGTCGCCAGCAAACCCTTCGGCCGAGCCTGGCGCGTCCAGAGCGTTCAACTCTGTTGCAACCTCCTCGCATGCCTCGCCTTTGCGAGAAGCGATCAGTACATGCGCCCCGGCACGTACCAACGCCTCGGCCGCCATTCGACCGATACCGGTGGCACCCCCCGTTACCAGTGCCGTCTTTCCACTGAGCGAAAACAAAGTCTCGGGCGTCATGTGCACTCCATTCAGGCGATCTGGGATTCTGGCGTGAGGTCTTCTTGACAATACGTGCTGACAATCCAACGATTTCAAAACAGGTGAAGCAAGAGGCAAATGAAAAACATGCAGGCATTACTCAGCGTCACACCAGGCGGCCCCGAGAGTTTGGAACTGACCACCCTGCCCGATCCAACCCCTGAGTCAGATGAAATTGTATTGCGTATCCGCGCCGCCGGGGTGAACTTCCCTGATACGCTGATGATCCGGGACCTCTATCAGATAAAACCACCCCGCCCCTTTGCGCCAGGTGGTGAAATCGCCGGAGAAGTTGTCTCGGTCGGAGAAGGCGTCACAGACTTCGCGCCTGGTGATCGGGTTCTGGCGCTCACAGGGCACGGAGGGTTCGCTACGCATCTGAAGCTCAAACCAGCGACTGCCGTCACGATACCCGACGTGATGCCGTTTGAAGATGCGGCCAGCTTTGTCTTCACCTACGGCACTTCATACCACGCCCTCAAGGACCGTGCGCTACTTAAGTCCGGCGAAAAAGTACTTGTTCTGGGGGCCGCCGGTGGCGTTGGGTCTGCGGCGATCGAGCTAGCCAAAGCGATGGGGGCACATGTGATCGCGGCGGTCTCGTCTGAAGGTAAAGCATTGTTTTGCAGAGATATTGGCGCAGACCAGACGCTGATCTATCCACGCGATCTGGACCGCGAAGCGCAAAAGGCCCTGTCCGCCGAGATAAAGGCACTGGCCCGGGGCGAAGGTGTGGATGTGGTCTACGACGCGGTCGGCGGAGACTACGCTGAGCCCGCCTTGCGAAGTATGGCATGGGGTGGGCGTTATCTGGTTGTTGGCTTTCCTGCCGGCATCCCCAGCATTCCGCTGAACCTGACTTTGCTCAAGGGCTGTCAGATCGTCGGGGTGTTCTGGGGCGCGTCCGTATTTCGCGACCCGAAAGGGCACGCACAGAACCTGGCCGAGTTGTTCCGCCTATATGGTTCGGGAGTGATTTCACCCCGTATCAGTGCACGATTTCCGCTAACCCAGGCGGCAGAGGCAATTGGCATGCTCGAACGGCGCGAGGCTCTCGGTAAAGTTGTGGTCACGATGGAAGATAATTGAATAGGGGATGGGATTGCGCCGATCCAGCAACCTGCATGCGTCAATGAAGCTCTACCCATAAGAGCGAAGGTCGCTGGACGACCTTTAAATTCATGTTTATGAAAAAGGGAAGATGGGGACAGTTTGAATATGCACAATATCCTGGTTCTGAATGGTCCGAACCTGAATTTGCTTGGTACACGGCAACCCGAGGTCTACGGCGCAACGACGTTGCAGATGATCGAGGACCTGTGCGTTGCGCATGGTGAAACGCTGGGTCAAAACATAACCCATCTCCAATCCAATCACGAAGGCGCGCTAATTGATGCGATCCACGCGGCACGCGGCGCTCAGGATGGTATCGTGCTGAATGCAGGCGCATTCACGCATACATCGATTGCGCTGATGGATGCGATATCTTCGGCCGAAGTACCCGTGGTCGAAGTTCATTTATCTAACATTCACGCGCGCGAGGCGTTTCGTCACAAATCGCATATCGCACCAGTCGCGATTGGACAGATCTGTGGTTTTGGCGCGCAAAGCTATGTTCTTGCACTGAACGCGATTGCCGCGCATCTGGCTGAGAGGGACACAGGATGACCCTCAAAGAGTATCTGAATTTTCTAAGCTACACGAAAACTCTGGAAGAGCTTTGGGATGCACATTGCCGCCAGATGGAAAAGTATGGCTTCGACCGGCTGTTGTATGGGTATACGCAATACCGAACGGCGACTTCGCTCGGCGATCCAGAAGACTTTGTAATCCTGACCAATCACTGCTCGGATTACTTGGAAGGGTTCCTTCAATCTGGCCTGTATTTTCACGCCCCCATGCTGAAATGGGCGCTGAACAACGAAGGCGCTGCAAGTTGGAGCATGATACAGGACATGATGACCAGCGGGGTCATGTCGAACGAAGAGCTTCGGGTTTTTGAGTTCAATAAGTCGCGCGATATTACAGTAGGTTATACGGTCAGCTTCAACTCGGTGTCGATGCGTTCCAAAGGGGCGATTTCGCTTGCGGCACGTAATCACAGCCAGGAGGAGATGGACGAGGTCTGGAACGAGCACGGCGACGACATCCTTCTGATGAACAATGTTGCCCATCTCAAAATCCTGACCTTGCCATATCATGCCCCGAACCGCGCGCTGACCAAACGCCAGCGCGAAGCTTTGCAATGGGTCGGCGACGGAAAGACCACGCAAGACATCGCGCTATTGATGGGTTTGACTTCGGCAACGGTGGAAAAACATCTGAGACTCGCGCGCGAGGCTCTTTCGGTTGAAACAACGGCACAGGCCGTGTTGAAGGCCGCGTTGCAGAATCAGATGTTTGTGATGGAAGCATGACCCTATTTTGATGCTAATTAGCATCAAATTGACCTAGGGTAAGGAATACATGACTTTCCGAATCTCCCGATAAAATTGCAAATTGATATTGTTCCGTGAGTGGTGGCTTTAGCCAGGGAACGTTTTGATCGGATCTTTGTAATACCAAAGCTCTCTGATCGCTCTGACACCGAGGCGTCTATTCGTCCACGTCTCTTTGTCGGGATTATTGAGGGGCCCTTCCATCCCCATCATGCAGGGCCCCTCAATTCACCAATCTTCGCAAGCATCGGTTCACAGGCTTTTGACATGAAAAAACCCGGCTGCGCTATGCAACCGGGCTCGGTATTTGTTGCAGCCTCTAACTGAAGCTGCAAAAGATTTTAGCCTTGGGCTGCCTTTGCAACTTCGGCAGCGAAGTCTTCTTTTTCGACCACGATGCCTTCGCCTACTTCCATGCGGACAAAACCGGTGATGGTCGCACCCGCTTCTTTGGCGGCCGCTTCGACGGTCAGGTCAGGATTCACAACGAAGTCCTGGTTCAGAAGGGTCGCTTCGGCGACGAATTTCTTCATGCGACCGACGATCATCTTTTCGATCACCTGCTCCGGCTTGCCGGATTCGCGAGCGATGTCCATCTGGACCTGCTTCTCTTTCTCGACAACTTCCGGATCCATGTCCGCCTCGGACAGGGCCGCCGGGTTCACAGCCGCAATGTGCATTGCAACCTGCTTGCCGAAGGCTTCATCGCCGCCGGACAGAGCAACCAGAACGCCGATTTTGCCCATGCCGGTTGTCGCCGCGTTGTGAACGTATGACACGACGGTATCGCCCGACAGTTTCGACATGCGGCGGACCGACATGTTTTCACCAATGGTGGCGATCTTGTCAGTCAGGGTATCTGCAACAGACTTGCCGCCCAGATCAGCAGCCAGTAGCGCATCGACGTCATCAACACCCTCGGCTGCGTAGGTGATCTTGCCGACCATCTCCTGGAATTCACTGTTTTTCGCAACGAAGTCGGTTTCCGAGTTCACTTCGACAGCAACACCGTTGCCGCCGTTGACGTGAACAGCAACCAGACCTTCGGCTGCGGTACGGCCCGATTTCTTGGCCGCCTTGGCCAGGCCTTTGGTGCGCAGCCAGTCAACGGCTTCGTCCATGTTGCCGCCGGTTTCGGTCAGCGCTTTTTTTGCGTCCATCATGCCTGCGCCGGTCGAGTCGCGCAGTTCTTTTACCATTGCTGCTGTGATTGCCATCTTTTGGCTCTCCTCAATTCAAACGGAATTGGGGCAGGTCTACCCTGCCCCATATGTCATTTACGTGACGGGCAGCTTACGCTTCGGCTTTGGCTTCCGGCGCGGCTTCTTCAGCGGGTGTTTCTTCGGCTACGACTTCTTCAACCGGAGCTTCTTCGAATGCACCCAGGTCAACGCCAGCAGCACCCATCTGAGCGGTCATGCCGTCCAGAGCGGCACGTGCGGCCAGATCGCAATACAGAGCGATTGCGCGCGCTGCGTCGTCGTTGCCGGGGATGATGTAGTCAACACCATCGGGCGAGCAGTTGGTGTCGACAACAGCCACAACCGGGATACCCAGCTTGTTGGCTTCGGCGATAGCCAGTGCTTCTTTCTTGACGTCGATGACGAACAGCAGATCCGGAACGCCACCCATCTCGCGGATACCGCCCAGTGAAGCCTGCAGCTTGGCCTGGTCACGTTCCATGCCCAGACGCTCTTTCTTGGTCAGGCCTTCGGCACCCGATTCCATGGCTTCGTCGATCTGGTTCAGACGGTTGATCGACTGGGAAACGGTTTTCCAGTTGGTCAGCGTGCCGCCCAGCCAGCGGTGGTTCATGTAGTACTGAGCTGACTTTTCAGCGGCATCTGCGATCGGCTGAGCTGCCTGACGCTTGGTGCCTACGAACAGAACGCGGCCACCTTTTGCGACGGTGTCACGAACAGCCTGCAGAGCCTGATCCAGCATCGGAACGGTCTGAGTCAGGTCCATGATGTGGATGCCATTGCGCGAGCCGTAGATGAACGGGCCCATGCGGGGATTCCAACGCTGTGTCTGGTGACCAAAGTGAACGCCAGCTTCCAGCAGCTGACGCATGGTGAACTCGGGAAGAGCCATGCTTTACTTTCCTTTTCCGGTTTACGCCTCGGCGGGGGTGAAAGAAGCGGATGCTCCAACCGGCGGGCCAGATAAGGATGTCTCCCTCAAAAAGCCCAAACCCCGCCTGCGGGTTTGAATGGCGCGCGTATACGGCAGGTTTAGCATCAGCGCAAGGGCCAAATGCCCCTATTTTTCAAGCCGCGCCAGTGAATGCGCATGACGTACCGCGTCTTCGCAATGGGCTGCCAGAGCTTTGCGGTTTTCAAAGTCGCTAACCTTGGCTGGCGCGTGGTAGATCAATTCCACGGTGCCTTGTCGACGTGCCCCCAAAGTCTTAAGCAAATGCGGTCCGAAATCCATGTCGCCCCACCAGCCATAAAACCTATCGGGCTGACCTTGGGGAGCGTGAAAGATGACCGAAACCGGTTGAACATACATGAATTCCCGCAGCTCTTCAGTGAAGAACGCGGCAAAGAGTGTTGTTTTAAAGGGTAAAACTCGCTGTCCGTCGGTCGAGGTGCCTTCTGGAAAGAACAACAGCTTGTGCCCGGCTTTCAGACGTTCCTCGAAAATCCGGGTCTGCTCGCGGGCTTTATTGCGATCACGTTCGATGAAGACCGTACCCGTCGCGCGTGCCAGCCAGCCGATGCCGGGCCATTTTGCAACTTCGGCTTTCGATACGAAATACACGCGCTTACGGGCATTCAGCGCAAAGATATCCAACCACGACGTATGGTTTGCAACCACAGCGCCGCGTTCCTGCATGAGCGCGCCAGAGGTGCGAAATCTGATCCCGAGAATTCGAAATGCATTGCGACAAACGAACTGAGAAATGAACGGTGTCACCGGCCGTTGAACGCCATAAAGCGGTCGTTCGATGAGACGTATGGCCAATAAGACGAACAGCCCCCCAAAAACCAGAAGGGCCAGCGGCAGACCGCGAAGTATCACCAGGACCCAACCTAAGAAACCAAGCTCAATTGGATCAGGCGCGTCTTCACTTTGCCACGATGGGTCGCTCACAGGGTTATGCTCCACCATAAATACGCCGCTGACGCTCATTCATGCGGGCTGTGTCAAGGATCAGACACACATCGGTTGTGTTGAAGGCATGATCGATAAATGCCCCATCGCCCACGAATCCACCGAGGCGAAGGTAGGCCTTGATGAGAGACGGCACTTGAACCATCGCCGCGCGCCGATCCAGCGCGTCGGGTGCCAAAAGGTCCATTGATTGAAATACCTCTGGCTGGGCCCGAACCCGCAAATCCAGCGGGGCAAGATGGTTGTGATGCAGCATCGACAGCGGCTGCGCCAATTTGCTCACGTCGGTTCCGTGGAAACTCGCGACCCCGAACAAGATCTCAATACCACGCTCAGTGACGTATGCAGCCAGACCATTCCACAGATGATACATCGCCGTGCCACCACGATAATCCGGATGCACGCACGAGCGTCCAAGCTCCAACAGCTTGCGCCCGCTTTGTTTCAGGACGGTGAGATCGTATTCATCCTCGGAGTAGAATTGCCCCAGTTCGGCAGCTCGCTCACCAGGAAGCAGTCGATAGACGCCGATCACCTCTCCAGATGAATCGTCGATGGCGAGCATATGATCGAAGTATGGATCGAACCGATCCTTCTCGAGCCCCGCCTCATGATCCACCATCTCGCCGCCACCGCCCAATTCCTGAACAAATACGTCGTAGCGCAGTCGTTGGGCCGCCCGCAGTTCAACCTCGGTATTGGCCAATTTGACAGTGAATGAGGGGCCTTCGTCGGGCATCAAGAAAATTCCATCGATCGCTGTTGCGCGCTGATAACGCGATTGCTCGGCCAAAGGCAACAAGCCCGCGTTTTGCCCGAGTTGTTAACCTTTCCTAAACCAGTTTCACGGATCAAAGACCGGCATCAGGGCTATACGTGTCCCGTCGATCACCACTTTCCCCTGCTCGCGAAAGTTAACGGTGATCTTGCCTCCGATATTGGACTGCACTTGTCCAACGCCCCAATCGGGGAAATCGGGGTGGCGGACATACATGCCCGGTGCAAGAATGGCATTCAGATCTGTCATGTTGGGCTCCGGGTCCAATGGCAGGTGCAGCAGGAGGTACGCATGGGCGCGTCAGACGTCAACCTGGCCGAATTGATCGGCTCTCGGATCTGTCATGATCTGATTAGCCCCATTGGGGCAATTACCAACGGGCTTGAGCTGTTGGAGATGGTTGGCGCAGTCCAAGGCCCTGAAATGGAGCTGATTTCAGGCAGCGTTGGCAGTGCAGGCGCCCGCATCCGGTTTTTCCGCGTTGCCTTTGGATCAGCAAGCGATCAGCCATTGGGTCGCACCGAAGTGGTCGAGCTTCTTAAAGATGTGGAAAAGGCCGGGCGTCTGCGGATCAGTTGGAACCTGACCGAACCTGTCCCGCGCAATCAGGTTAAACTCGCGTTTCTGGCTGTGATGTGCTGTGAAAATGCGATGCCCTTCGGCGGCGAAGTGGAAATCGAAACTCAGGGCGACGCATGGACGGTGACTGGCGTTGCTGACAAGCTGAACCTCAATACGGGTCTGTGGAAAGGGATTGGCTCGGGGCGATTTACCGAAAAACTAAGCCCGGCGCAGGTTCAATTTGCCCTGCTGCCGGATACAGCCTCGACGATGGGTCGCAGAATCACGGTAGAAACGACCGCAACCCAGGTGACACTGCGGTTTTAGTGCCGCGTGGTCCCGTTTCCGCGTACCAGATACTTAAAACTGGTCAACTGAGCGGCACCGACGGGACCGCGCGCGTGCATCTTGCCGGTGGCGATACCAATCTCAGCACCCATGCCAAACTCACCGCCATCCGCGAATTGCGTCGAGGCATTATGCATCAGGATAGCGCTGTCGAGCCGTTCGAAGAAGTGCTCGGCGGCCGCGGAATCCTCGGTCATGATACTATCGGTGTGGCTTGAGCCAAACTGCCGGATATGCGCAATCGCGGCGTCGATATCTGCTACGGGCCGTGCAGCGATGATACTATCTAGGTACTCTTTGCCCCAGTCATCATCCGACGCAGGAATGGTGTTTTCATTGGCCAAAATGCCTTCGGCATGCACTTCAACACCCGCAGCTTGAAGAGCAGCGATTAGATCACGGCCCAGTGTTTCTGCAACGTCTTGATGGATCAGCAAGCATTCTGCCGCGCCACAGATACCGGTGCGCCGGGTTTTGGCGTTCAACACAACATCCAGCGTCTTCTGTGGATCGGCGGCTTTATCAACATAAATATGAACGATGCCTTCGAGATGCGCAAAGACGGGCACGCGCGCCTCGCGTTGCACAAGACCCACCAATCCTTTGCCACCTCGGGGAACGATGACGTCGACATAATCAGTCATGCTCAAAAGCTCTTGCACCGCAGCCCGGTCGCGAGTCGGCACCAGTTGAATGGCGTCTTCGGGCAAGCTAGCAGCTGCTAGCCCCTCAACCAGACAGGCATGGATCGCGGTTGACGAATGAAAACTCTCAGACCCGCCTCGCAAGATCACGGCGTTTCCGGATTTCAGGCACAATGCACCCGCATCCGCCGTCACGTTGGGACGGCTTTCGTAGATCACGCCGATCACACCCAAAGGCGTGCGCACACGCTGAATGTTGAGGCCCGAGGCCATGTCCCATTCGGCCAACACCTCACCCACAGGATCGGTCTGATCGGCAACGGTGCGCAGCCCGTCAACCATGCCCTGAACGCGTGCTTCATCCAGCATCAAGCGGTCCATCATCGCGGGGCTCAAACCCTTTTCTCGCCCGAACTCCAAATCCTTCTTGTTCGCTTCGATAATGTCGGCACGTTTGTGCCAAACGGCGTCTGCGGCTGCGATCAGCGCGGCGTGCTTGCGTTCGGCGGTGGCAAAGGCAAGCTCTTGCGAGGCTGCTTTGGCGCGCGCACCAAGGTCGGCCATCATTGCGGGAATGTTGTCGAAATCCTTCATCTCATGCGCCTTTCGGTCTCAGTTTATCAAATCACGCCCTTATAGCGCCAGATCGTCCCGGTGGATCAGGGCCGCGCGGCCTGGATAGCCTAGCGTCGCCTCGATTTCAGACGATTTACGTCCTTTGATCGCATCCGCCTCTTGCGCGGTATAGCGACTTAGCCCCTGTGCCAGCCTCCGCGCCTGCGCATCCAGAACAGCGACGGGATCGCCGCGACCGAAATCACCCGTGACCTCGACAATGCCAGCGGGCAACAGGCTTTTGCCATTGGAAAGCGCCCTTGCCGCGCCGTCATCGATCACGATCTCTCCGCGCGGTTTCATCGCCGAAATCCAGCGTTTCCGGGCTGCATGCGGATCGAGCGTGGCCGTGAACCAAGTGCAGCTCGCTCCATTTTCGAGCGTTTTCAGCGGGTTCAGGGGTGATCCTTCAGTTATCGCCATATCGCAGCCAGCTGCGGTTGCCATCTTGGCAGCCAACAGCTTGGTCTTCATGCCGCCCTTTGACAGCCCCGATCCCGCGTCACCTGCCATGGCCTCGATCTCGGGCGTGATCTGTTTGATCACGTCATATCGGGTGGCTGTCGTGTCCTCGTTGGGATTGCCCGAATAGAACCCGTCGACATCTGAAAGCAGGATCAACTGATCCGCGCCGATGGTCACGGCGATTTGCGCTGCCAGCCGGTCATTGTCGCCATACCGGATCTCATCCGTGGCGACTGTATCGTTTTCGTTGACAATCGGAACAACACCCAGGCTCAGCAGCGTTTCCAGCGTTGCACGGGAATTCAGATAACGCCGCCGATCCGCGCTGTCTTCCAACGTGACCAGCACCTGAGCGGTTTTGATCTCATGCGGCGTCAACGCTTCTTCATACGCACGGGCCAGCCGAATTTGTCCAACCGCCGCAGCGGCCTGTGACTGTTCCAGCGGCAGATTCTGCATCGGCAGGCCAAGTACACCTCGACCCAACGCGATTGACCCGGACGAAACCAGAACAACATCCGTCCCCTGCCCTTTCAGCCAAGCCACGTCCTGCGCCAGCGATTTCAGCCAATCCGACCTGAGCAATCCCGTATCCCGGTCGACCAACAAGGCCGATCCGATCTTGACCACCAGGCGGCGGGCATGGGTCAGGGTTGCCAAGGCGTGGCCTCCTCGGCGGGTTTCTGGCGCAGGCGGTTTTCATCGATCTGAGCCCGCAAGGACCGCAGCACCTCGGTCACGCCCAAATGCGCAACGCCTGACATGGTTATGACCGGGCCGCGAACGGCTTCTTCCAGTTCGGCCTTGATCAGTTCGCGTTCCTCATCGTCCAGAGCGTCGATCTTGTTCAATACGGTGATACGCGGCTTATCCGCCAGCTCTCCGCCATAGGCCTCAAGCTCGGTGATGATTGTGCGATAGTCATCGACCACAGTTTCCGAGGTGCCGTCGACCAGATGCAACAGTACCGCGCAGCGTTCCACGTGGCCAAGAAACCGGTCACCGATTCCACGCCCCTCATGCGCGCCTTCGATCAGACCTGGAATGTCGGCAACGACGAACTCCACGTTATCGACACCGACAACGCCCAGATTGGGGTGCAGCGTAGTAAAGGGATAGTCGGCGATTTTGGGCCGTGCATTGGATGTGGCAGCCAAGAAAGTTGATTTCCCGGCGTTGGGCATGCCCAAAAGACCCACATCCGCAATCAGCTTCAGCCGCAGCCAGATGGTGCGGTCGATCCCCGCCTGCCCAGGATTGGCGCGGCGCGGGGCCTGATTGGTCGCGGATTTGAAATGCAGGTTGCCAAAGCCGCCGTTGCCGCCTTTTGCCAGCAAAAACCTCTGGCCAACCTCGGTCAGGTCACAAATCACGGTCTCTTCGTCTTCGTCCAGAATCTCGGTTCCGACGGGAACGCGCAGGATGATGTCGTCACCATCCTTACCGGTGCGTTGCTGACCGCGACCGGGTTGGCCGTTCTTGGCGAAGAAATGCTGTTGATAGCGAAAGTCGATCAGGGTGTTCAGCCCGTCCACAACCTCGGCCCAAACAGACCCACCCTTACCGCCGTCCCCACCATCGGGTCCGCCGTATTCGATGTACTTTTCACGTCTAAAGCTGACGCAGCCGCCACCTCCGGCCCCGGACCGGATGTAGACCTTTGCAAGATCGAGAAATTTCATAGCTGTCCCCTACTGCAAAGGCCCCATCGGCCACAAGTCAGAGTTTCTTTGTATAGGTCCAGGTGGGCACATTCGCATCGCGCGCCACCGAATAGGTTTCCGCATCGCCAAGATACTGGAATCCGCAATGGGTCAGAACCCGGGCCGAGGCCGGGTTGTCCTGGAACACGCTGGCGAACATGGTCGCGTTTTCCAGCGGATTGGCGTTGACCAGCGTTTCAACGGCCAGCGATGCAATGCCGGTGTTCCAATACACCGGGGCGACCCAATAGCCGACCTCGGACTGGTTGCGATCCAGCCGAGTCAATGAAATCAGTCCGATCAGCTCCGGGCCACCATCCTTTGTGGCATCCATTGCCCAGACATCCTCGTCCCGGTCTTCGGCCATCGCGCGCATCACAAACGCCTCAATCGAGCCGGGTGGCAATGGATGCGGGATCGATGTCGTCATGCGCGCCACACGCTCATCGCCTGCGTAATGCTCAATGAGACCCAAATCCGACCGACGCAGAGGGCGAAGGTCGAACCGCTCGGTTTCAATGACCGGCTGATTTATTATTGCCTCAATCTTCATGAGTGCGTTCCTCCTCCGAACAACACAAAAAGTACGGACGCAACTGTCAAACTGGCTAACGTCCACATCAGATATTTTTCTGCAGGCCGACCTTCAACCGCATGGGCGATCCGATCTCCTGCAAATGTCCAGATCGGGTGCAATACGATCTGGCAGATTAACAAACAGAGAGCGATCGTGAGGGTCGCCTCAAAACTGGGTGTTCCTGTTGCCACAAACCCGGTGAAACCTGCGATAATCATTGCCCAAGCCTTAGGGTTAAGCGGATGCACTATTAACCCCGCCAGAAAACCGGGCACTTGCTTATCCGATTGACCTCGGGAAAGCCGCAGATTGGCAATTTTCCACGCGAGCCAGCAAATATATGCAGCAGAAGCATATTTGAGTGTCTCGAACACCAACGGCACCTGATCGGCCAGTTGCATCAGGCCAAAACCAACCGGCCAGATGATCAGCTGTTTGCCCAGAATGACCCCGCCCACAAAGGGTAGAGCCGACCGAAAGCCATAACGCGCACCTGTTCCCAGCAGGACCATATTGGCCGGTCCGGGCGTGCCGACCTGCGAAGCGGCAAAAATCAGGAAACTGGTGGTTGCGACTGTCATCGGTTCTGGTGATCACGACTGCGTTAAAACGAAAAAGGGACCGGCACTTTGTGCCGGTCCCCCATGAATTTTTCTTAAACCTTCTGGGTTTCGGCTTACTCTGCGGCCTCCGCCACTGGCAGGACCGAAATAAAGGTGCGGTTTTTAAGTCCCTTATGGAACTTCACGGCGCCATCGACAGTTGCAAAGATGGTATGGTCTTTGCCCATGCCTACGCCTTCGCCCGGCCAGAACTTGGTGCCGCGCTGACGCACGATGATGTTGCCTGCGATGGCGGCCTGGCCACCATACAGTTTCACGCCAAGGCGACGACCAGCTGAGTCGCGACCGTTACGGGAGGAACCGCCAGCTTTCTTATGTGCCATTCTCTCTCTCCTTAGCCCTGAGCCAGCTCTTTGGCTTGCTCAACCCATTCGGGTTTCACTTTGATAGTGTCGATAGCAGCAATCTGCTCGTCCGACAAGGCGGCCAGAGCGGCAAAGCTTTCGATACCGGCTTCAACCAGCTTTTTGGCAGCGGCAGGGCCGACACCGTTAAGGGCTGTCAGATCGTCAGCGGCAGCAGCTGCGGCGGGTGCCTCTGCTTTGGCTTCAGCTTTCTTGGCAGGCTTTTTCGCTACCGGAGCAGCTTCGCCAGCCGGTGCCGAACCGGTTGCAGCTTTGATGCCCGACTTGTCAGCGCCCGACGACAGGATGTCGGTGATTTTGACCAGAGTCAGTTTCTGACGGTGACCAACAGTACGCTTCGAGCTGTGCTTACGACGGCGCTTGACGAACTTGATGACCTTGTCACCTTTGATCTGTTCGATCACTTCGGCCTGTACACCTGCGCCTTCAACGAAAGGTGCACCAACAACCGGTGCGTCGCCGCCCAGCATCAGAACATCGTTGAATTGAACTTTTTCACCTGCGTCAGCAGCCAGCTTTTCAACACGGAGCACATCGCCCGCATGAACCTTGTACTGCTTGCCGCCAGTCTTGAGGACCGCAAACATGCGTCTTTCCTTTGTCTAACCGCGTTCTGTGGTCCCCGATTGGGTGTTACTGGCTTTCGCCACCTCGAACAGCGCGCCCTTTTCGGGCTGTGTGAATGACCTTTGGCACATGCCATCAGGTCAAAGAATAACGATACCCGGCGCGGAAAGCCGGCCGGGATGCGCGCTTATCGAAGCATTCATGAAGAAAGTCAACCAAAAATCCGCAGCTTTGAGATCCGAAAATCTGCGGCTCAGAGATCCGAAGCTTTCATGGCTTGCGCGACGGATTGCCCAAGCTGGTAAGAGATGCCGTTTAGCATCTCATCAAAACCCATGAACAAGGCGGAATTCAAGGCCCGACCCGCATCGGTGCGGGAAAAGGCGATGTTCTCTCGCATCTGAGACTCGTTCAACGGCTGATAGGCCAATAAAAGGAACGAGTACATCCATTCAGTTGTCTCAGCCCTGGTGTTCTCATGCTGAGATAGCAGTTCCTGCAACACGGATGCATCGTCAAACAGGGCGCTTTGCCCAGAGGCAAGTCCTTGGTAAAAACTATAATCAGCGCTGATGGTGCCTTGCACATTTTTCTCGATCAGGTCGTTGACCTGCACATATTCATCTACAAGACGAAAAAACATGCCCTCGCGATCAGCCTGTTCGTAAGCGCTGCGTGCCATCTCTTCGATCGCGTCATCTGCAATGGCCCGGCGCGCCGAGTTTTCCAGAGAAACGATGCTTTGCCCCAGTTCGCTTTCAAAAAAGATCGAAGCTTGTTCTAGCTGCGCATCGGACATCATCTCGCCAACCGACAGCGAAAGTTGTTGGTGCATCGTGCTCGGATCGTACAAATCCTCAACTTGCGCCAAAAAATAGGCTCCTGCTGAGCTGCCCAGCATCGACTCGTTGATTGCATGCCCTTGCGCCACGCCTTCTTCACTAAGAATTTTCATAAAATCCAAAATATGCATCGCCTGCATCAGTCTTTCAGCACGCTCGCTTGCGGCCAGAGGCAGCGCCCAGATCGTCAAACAGAGTGCCGTAGCTAAAACTCGCATCAGATATCCTGCGCCGGGCGCAATTCGGCCATGCGGGCGGCTAATACTTCAAACCGCATCGCCATGATTTCATATTGGATCGCATTCAACAGCTCATAGACCTCCTGCATCAGAGGCTGTTCCAGAGCGTCAACATAGGCGTCGACATCCTCATCCGAGAAATCCTGGTAGGTGTAAGCCGCCCCTGCCAAAGCTGACAGTTGCAGAGATCGACGCAACTCACCTTCATTGCGTTGGATCATCGCGCGCAGTTCATCTCCGCTCAGTTGCATGTCGATAATGCCAGACGCACTTGCGGCCAGTAAAAACCGCACCTGAATCTCTTGCAGCGCGCGCAGCGAGGTTCCGCTGGCGTCCACCGCACGGTTCATGCGCTTCAGGCTTTCAACGCGCGATGAGCCTACTTTTATCAACTTCGAGACGATTTCCTGCCCGGCCAGTTGTTTGGCATCATCATCGTCATCCATATGAGCGGCGTTTTCAGCAACGACCAGTCTTTGCCCCAACTCCGAGGCATAAAACGAGACCGCGTGGACCAGCGCCTCTTCGCTAAGCGTCTGTTCAAGGATCAAGACGGCCGTTTCGTGCATCAAAGCGGTATCAAACACCTCTTCGGTCAGACGCGCCCAATCCGATCCGAAGCCGTCAGGGTCGATACCCAGCATCTGCGGGGCCGAAGCAGAGGCCTGCGCTATGCTTTCCAAGGCAACGTCAAAACCTGTCGTGGTCAGAAACGCCTCAATCTGATCCTGACTAGCGGCCTGGGATGGCGAGGCCATGACACCAAGCGAGAAAATTGGAAGGATGAGGCTGATTGCGAACTGGCGTATAAAGTAAGTCATACATATCAGCCTAGGTGTTTTCTTACCTCTGGCAATGGAAAATCCCACTATCGTCAAAATCCGGTATTTTCTGCTTGCACCCCTGCCCGTTCACCACTAAATCCCCCCCTCACAGACCCCCGCGGAGAGGTGCCGGAGTGGTCGAACGGGGCGGTCTCGAAAACCGTTGTGGGTGCAAGCCCACCCAGGGTTCGAATCCCTGTCTCTCCGCCACTATGCCCTAAAAAACAGTGAAAATTGTCTGGTCTCAGGACTTGGTACAGCTTTAGGATTGGCGTTTCAGGAGGCCAAAAGTGTAATACTATGCCCATTCTCAGGCCTTCTGATTATGCCAGCTATGCTCCTATTGGTGCACACTACGTCACCTTTGGGCCATTCCAAATTCGTTCAGGCAATCGAAAAAGGGGCCTACGCCTGCAGGATCCCTTTAGATCTTTGCGGCTTTTCCTCCGTTCATTCAAATTTGGAGATAGAACAAAAGCGATTTGCCGATTAGATATCAGGCAAGTTTTTTTCTTAGCCAATCCTCAGAAGCGTGATGGGCAGGTCGGCTAACGACCAGTTTCATCTGCGGCTTCACCGGAAGCGGCGAAAAAGACTGAACTGAAATGACTGTCTTTTGCCCAAGGGAGTTTGATGCAGATGATGGCGATGTGCGATGAGTTCGAAGCTTTCTTGCAGTAGCCTGGAGAGGTCGCTTGGACTATATCGGGCGACTTGGAGGCCGCTGCATTTCTCTGGTCCATCTGGCGCAAAGGTGGCAATGATCACATGTCCGCCGACACTCACCCCACGCCGGAGACTTTTCAAATAGGCCGCCTGCTCTGCTGGATCGACGAGGAAATGGAACACCGCCCTATCGTGCCACAGATCGTAATGGCGATCAGGCACCCAAGAAGTGATGTCTGCCGAAATCCATTTCACTGTTTCACAGGCTTGTCCAAGCCGGTTCCGCGCTATATCCAGAGCGACCTGCGATAGATCGAGGACTGTAATATCGTGGAGCCCCATAGCGAGTATAGAGCTCGCAAGGCGGGATGTTCCTCCGCCAATGTCGATGACTGATGAATTCGCAGTTGCGCCAGACATCTCGATCAGTTCGAGAGAGAGACGTGGATCATCTTGATGCCAACTCAACTGGGCCTCGGACTTCTCGCCATAGACGACGTCCCAGTGTTCCTTTCTTTCGACCGTCATATCTCCACGCTCCACCAACTTAAAGTAGCGAAAGCACTCTTCGAAAGACTGCTCTGCCGGGTTTGCCTATCTGCCTTCCTTTTAGTCCGCGGAAGGCAGTATTGGCTGAAATCACGAAAAAAGAAGGCGACCAACACATTTTAGCGGCTTGGCTTTCTTTTTTGCTGGTGACTTACCGAACTATTCTCAACCAACTGTACATCTCGAGTTACGCTTCAATCGCCGCCATTCACAGCAACCGTAAAGAGATTCAAACGCACGGCGGTTTCGTTTGCGGTATACGTTTAGGTTGCCGATCAAGCTGCCTCGTAATGGTTGAACACTTCCGTGGTGCCATCCTTACCGATCAGGAAAACCGAATAGGCTTCCCGCTCACTCTCCGGCCCCATACCAGGTGAGCCATAGGGCATACCTGGCACTGTCAGCCCGACCGCATCAGGGCGTTCGGCCAACAAGCGCCGGATGTCCGCCGGGGGCACATGACCTTCTATGACATAGCCCTCGAGCAAGCCCGTGTGACAGGACGCCATCTCTTCTGGAATACCCTTGTTAGCTTTGTATTCGGACAAAGTCTCCCAGGAGGCATTCTGCACTTCCATCTCGAATCCTTCGCGTTGCATAATATCAATCCACGCGCCACAACACCCGCATGCGGGGTCCTTGAGAACCTGCACCAGCGGTTTGGTCGTTGCAAATGTAGGTGAAGCCAGGGCGATGCCGGAGGCGCTGAGGCCAGCCAGGAAAAGGCGTCGGTCAAGTTTCGTGGTGGTCATGTCATTTCCTTTCCGGGTTTACGCCTGCGCTGTGATATTCGGTCTTGTGACCGAAATCGCAGGCAAGTGCTATGATTTGTGTCAAGCACGCGATCATGACCAGCCCTGTTTCTGTTCGCTTTCGGTGCATAGCGCACGCATGTCGCAACCGCTTGGATACGATGAGCGCCAAGGCAAATACTGATAGTTTAGCCTCTCTTCCACACATAATAATCTCCTTACGACCGCAGTGCATGCTCGAACAGAAACAATTTGAAAACCCGCACTTTCGGGACTTTGGGTGTTAGGATACTTGTGGAGGAAGATTGGGCGTCAGAGGCGCTTGAGAATTATGGTTATCCGTGTCCATGTTACGGTTTCTCTGGCCATAAGCTTCCACCAAAACCGCAAGTCCTAATTGGGTCGGGTTTTCACCAACGCAACAGGTTCCGGTGTGGCATGCCCCGCCACAACTCACGCAGTCGTCCGCGCAATCTTGATCGGTGGTAGAATGCGAACGGCGATTGTTGTGTTTGAATTCAGATGCTTTTGACGCGATCGAAACGCCATACTGTCTGTGGCTGTCTGCGATCTCAAAGTCGTTGTTTGCAAAAGCAACAGAGCCGATGATTGTCACCGTAAGACAGACGCGCACTAAAAGCGTTTCTCTTAAAACAGGGATCAACTCATTCACCGTACTGCGGACGTAGTGTGATCGTGGCAACGTGCTGACCCGAAGCCAACAAAACTACAATTGATAGTGCGGCGCGCACTAGAGAAGAGCGGATTGCCACGTCTGAAGAAAAAGATTGCCAAACTTGGAGGCAGATCAAACAACAAGGTTAACTACGCTTGGCCCAAGTTTTTTAGAATTGGACAGTCTGGGCGGTGGTCGCCAGCGCATTCTTCGATCAGATGAGACAGTGTTTCATGCATCGCCTTCAGATCGGCAATCTTATCGTCGATCTCTTTCAGATTCTGTTTTGCAATTTCTTTCACGTCCGCGCTGGCACGTTCTTTGTCCTCGTACAACGCCAGTAGTGAACGACAATCCTCAATGGTAAAGCCCAATGAGCGGGCTCGCCCGATGAAAGCCAGCTTGTGCAGTTCCTTTTCGTCGAAATGGCGATACCCATTGAGGCTCCGCTTGGGTTTGATGAACCCGATATCCTCGTAATAGCGGATGGTTTTGGCAGGCAGACCCGAACGTTCTGCTACATCTCCGATATTCACAGCGGTTCTCCTATACTATCCAGCATGCACTGAACGCAGCGTTTGCTCGGTGTTCTGCGAGATCTGTTCTCGCCCAACTTTGATCGGCTTTACCCAGCGCAACCGCAGCGCATTGGTCAGGACAAATACGCTGGACAGCGCCATGGCACCTGCGGCCAAAACCGGCGACAGCAGCGGGCCGCCAAACGGATAAAGCACCCCTGCCGCAACCGGTATGAGCAGTGTGTTGTAGCCGAACGCCCAGAACAGGTTTTGGCGGATGTTATGCATGGTGCGCTGACTAATATCGAAGGCATTGACCACGCCCGTCAGGTCGCCTGACATCAGAACGACGTCAGCCGCTTCGATGGCAATGTCAGTGCCTGTCCCGATCGCAATTCCTACCTCAGCTGCCGCCAAAGCAGGCGCATCATTGATGCCATCACCCACAAAGGCCAGTTTTCCGCCATTTGAACGCAAATCCTGTAGCGCGGATACTTTACCCTCGGGCAGAACTTCAGCCACGACATGATCGATGCCAAGCTGCGCCGCAATGGATTTGGCAGTAGCGGCATTGTCACCGGTGATCATCGCTACTTTCAGGCCCAGCCCGTGCAGAGCTTCGATTGCGTCCGGCGTGGTGGTTTTGATTGGGTCCGCCACAGCGATTACGGCCGCGATAGCCCCGTCTACGGCAGCATAAAGTGGAGTCTTTCCGTTGATTGCGAGTTCAGCGCCCCGATCAGACAACGCGCCCATTTCTACCCCTTCGCGACTCATCAGGCGGTCGGCCCCGATCAGGATTTTATGGCCTTCGACTGAGGCGCTTACCCCGTAACCGGTGATCGACGTGAAGTCTTCTGGCTTGGAAAGCTCCAGACCACGGGTTTCTGCCGCGCGCACGATGGCTGTGGCGATTGGATGTTCGGAAGTGACCTCAACGGCAGCAACAAGGTGCAGAACCTCGTCTTCGGTCATTCCTTCGGCCACAATCAGGTCGGTCAGCTCCGGACGCCCTTCGGTCAGGGTGCCCGTCTTGTCCACCGCAACAACGGTGGTTTCCTGCAGCATTTGCAAGGCATCGCCCTTTCGGAACAGGACGCCCATCTCGGCAGCGCGGCCAGTGCCGACCATGATGGAAGTAGGTGTGGCCAACCCCATGGCGCAGGGGCAAGCAATGATCAGTACCGCAACCCCGGCCACCAACGCCAGGCTAAGCGCGGGATCGGGTCCGAACAACATCCATACCAGCACTGTCACAACGGCCACTGCGATCACTACCGGCACAAACCACAGCGTGATGCGGTCGACCAGGCCTTGAATCGGAAGCTTGGCACCCTGTGCTTGTTCGACCATCTGAATGATCTGGGCCAACATAGTGTCTGCGCCGATCTTTTCAGCACGGTACGTCAATGCACCCGCGCCATTTACGGTCCCCCCGACCACAGTTGCGCCCTCGGTTTTTTCGACGGGAACCGGCTCTCCGGTGATCATGCTTTCATCGACATATGACGCGCCGGTCATTACGGCACCATCCACCGCGATTTTTTCGCCCGGTCGAACGTGCACAATATCCCCTTCAACGATCTGCTCAATCGGTAGCTCGACAACCGATCCGTCGCGCTCAACTCGTGCTGTTTTTGCCTGCAGACCGACCAGTTTTCGGATCGCTTCACCCGTTCGGCCCTTGGCGCGCGCCTCGAGGAACCGCCCAAGCAATATAAGAACCACGATTACCGCTGCGGCCTCGTAGTAGACATTTGCGGTTCCGGCAGGAAGAATATGCGGCGCAAAGGTCGAGATCAGTGAGAACCCATATGCCGCCGAAGTGCCCAGGGCCACCAGAGAGTTCATGTCCGGCGCGCCTTTGACCAAGGAAGGGAATCCCTTGGTGTAGAACTGCAAGCCTGGCCCAAAAAGAACGATCGTGGTCAGAAGGAATTGCAGGTAATAGCTGTTCTGGATGCCGATGGTGCTCGCTATCAGGTGGTGCATGCCCGGAATAACATGCGAGCCCATTTCGAGAATGAATACCGGCAATGCGAGCAAGGCGGCGAAGCTTGTTCGCCACGCCAAATGGCTGATCTCTGCCGCTTTACGGTCGTGTGGTTCGGTCTGCGTTGCGGATCGCAGGCTCGCCGGATAGCCAGCAGACGCCGCATGCGCCGCTATGGCTTCGGGTGTTGTGACTCCCTCAGCATAACGCACAGTTGCACTTTCAGTGGCCAGATTGACCGACGCGGACAAAACGCCGCCATCGGCTTCCAGGGCTCGTTCAACGCGCCCTACACAGGATGCGCAGGACATGTTCTGAATATCCAGAGTGACCTCTGCCGTCCGCGCCGGATATCCGGCGCGGTTTAACGCATCAGCAATGGCCGCTTTATCGGCTGGATCGCGGAAATCGACCTGAACGCTTTCACTGGCGAGATTAACCGAAGCGGTATCTACCCCTGGAACATCTTTCAAAGCGCGCTCGACGCGCCCAACGCAGGAAGCACAGCTCATACCCTGAACCTGGAACCGCGCATGTGAATTTTCAGTCATATTGTCACCACGTATGTTCTGCTGACGGGCAACATAAGGGTTCCAGCAAGTGGAAGGTCAAGGGATGAGGCTGACTTTCTTTCTCATCATCCATGACGACGCTAAGTATCCCGGATATGAGCTGCGGGCTCCGCAAGTTAGTTATAGACAAAGCCATTGACACAGTAAGTTCCTCCGCACAGTTGAACTTTGACATGAAAAACCGCAGGCTACGTGTCTTAAGCGCTAATCAACTTGATCATATCCTTGCAGCTCTGAGTCCGAGGGATGCGAAGCCACGGTCGCAACAGAAGTTTAGGAGCGCACATGCTGTCGTCCCTTAGTTCTATCTTGCGTCTCTGACTGCCTCGATTAGCCGGGTCATTTCATCTTCGGCGATCAGCCCCGGGGCAAGCGCATCTCCAATCACAAACGAAGGGGTGCCACTGAAGCCAAGCTGCCGGGCCAATTCCATGGACACTTGAATATGCGCGTCGACTTCCGGCGCCTCCATGTCTGCGCGCAATTGATCCTCGTCCAGGCCGAGTTCCCGAACAACTTTCAGGACGCTGGCCTCAGTCGCACGACCGTTCAGCGCCATAAGCGCCCAATGGAATTCTTCATATTTTCCCTGGTTTCGTGAGGCAAGCGCGGCGCGTGCCGCAAAGTCGGAACCTTCTCCGAGTATGGGCCATTCTCGGTAAACAACTCGGACATCGGAATCGCCTGCGATTACGTTTTTCACGACCGGGGCCGCGCGTTTGCAATATGGGCAGTTATAGTCAAAAAACTCGACTACGGTTACATCACCTTCCGGGTTTCCGATGACAGGCGCATTCGGATCCTGTTCCAGCAATTCACGCTGATTTTCCAAGACGTTTCCAATGGCTTCGGCTTTTGCCTGATCCTCGCGCTGTTGAAGCAATTGAATCGCCTGCATGATGATTTCAGGGTTTTCCATAATGGCTTCCAGAGCCAGCCGTTTTACATCGGAGTCAGACAATTCGTCAGCACTCGCCATAGCAGCACCAATCGACATAGTGATGGCAATTAAGCCTGCAAAAAATCGTTTCACGTCAGTTTCCTTCCGTTTGTTCTGCCTCGGTGCGCTGCTCTTGCAGCTTGCGTTCCCGATCCGGCCAACTCTCCTTGATGAAGGCAAGGATGTCCCAGATTTCCTGATCCGACAGAGTGTCCTCGAAACCTGGCATACCGCTTTTGACATCAGCGACGCCCATCTGTTTTAGTGTTTGGTACCCGCCAAGCTTTGTATAATCGAACAACAGCTTGTCGCCGTGATGCCAGGTGTGCCCTGTTCGGTCATGCGGGGGAGCTCGCAAGACGCCATCTGGATCAGGTGTCTGCCAATCTGGTTGACCCTCCAAATTTGCCCCGTGGCATGACGCGCAGTTTTCGGCATACAAAACTGCACCACGTGCCGAATCCGCTGATGCACTGTTTTGTGCACGCCCGCTCAGGCCCCAGCCAGCGACCGCGACAATGATCACCACAGCAGCTAGTGACACCCATTTCGCCGCGCTCTTGTTCATCACGCCACGCTCAGCCAGGTCTTCATTCCAGCGGCCTGATGCGACAGCATATGGCAATGAAACAGCCAGTCCCCCGGGTTATCCGCAACGAACGCAATCTCCCGCGTTTCCATCCGGTCAACCAGTATCG
Source organism: Ruegeria sp. K3 (assembly GCF_056531845.1). Classification (NCBI taxonomy): domain Bacteria; kingdom Pseudomonadati; phylum Pseudomonadota; class Alphaproteobacteria; order Rhodobacterales; family Roseobacteraceae; genus Ruegeria; species Ruegeria sp. K3. The sequence goes on from NZ_JBQFMM010000002.1 coordinate 318,951, forward strand.
TGTCTCGCAGCGGTCCCAGGCTCCCGTTCGACAGTACTTCCTGAAAGTGCGTCCCGTGCAAGTGCATGGCGTGCGCAAAGACAGTGTCGTTCTGCATCTGAATACGGACTATGTCGCCACGCGAAACAGAAGCGAGCGGGTCTTCGGGTAACCCTGCGACTCCGTTGAATGTCCAGATCTGTCCTTCCTGAACCAACTCATTAGCGCTCATGACTTGGCCGTTGTAAGTACCTTGACGCAGTCCGCCCATCGCCCCGCCTTCCATCACCAATTGAACCTTTAAGGCGTCAGAAACATCTTCAAGAAAAGAAACAGGGTTGGGTGGCAGAGCTTCAATCTCACCGCGGCTGGCAGATGTACCGCTTCCCGAAACCGGGATCTCAGCGATAACAAATGATTCATCGCGTTCGTGAAGAGTTATTTGAACGGCTTCGTTCGATTCCGCTGTGACGTCGACGATCAAATCTGCTCGCTGCGCAGGTCCGAAAACAAGTGTTTCGAAATCTTCTGGCTGCCTTACAGGCATGCCATCATAAGCGACCAGTTTCCCGTTTGCGCCACCTACTGACACATACATGATCCGATCAGTTGCCACGTTGACCATTCGAATTCGCAATCGCTGGTTCGTCAAAACTTCGGTCATTGGCGATATGCGCGCGTGAACGTAGTTTCCCATGCGACCTGCATGGGTCCAATCATGCATTGCACCAAAATCATCTACTATTTGAGCGTCCTTACCCAACCGCCAATCATCCAGAAGGATCGTGATGTCATGGTCCGTGTCCGGCGGGTCCGTTTCGTCGACGATGAACGCGCCGTAAAGGCCCTTGGCTACTTGTACCGTTGACTGGTTGTGAGAGTGATACCAGAAGGTCCCCGCGTCCTTCAGAGGCAAGTCATACTGAAATTTGCCGCCGGTTGGTACAGCCTCCTGCGTAAGGCCCGGCACCCCGTCCATATTGTTCGGAACCCGCAATCCGTGCCAATGGATTGCTGTAGGCTGAGGTAGCGAGTTCAGGAGTGTCCGGCGAACCGTTTCGCCTTGCCGGGCACGAATTTCAGGGCCTGGAACACCGCCATCATATCCCCATATCTCGGTTTCCGGATAGTTGTTGGGGGCAACACGCGCCAATCCTGAACGCGCCTCGATTATTCGGGGGGCGGTAGCCGACCTCCCAATAGTCGGCACTGCGATTAGTGCCGACGTGCCTACAACAAATTGCCTGCGATTAAGCTTCATTAGGACTTCCTTCCAAAGAATACTTGATCTCTCACTGGATTATCCCCCGTCGTGCACATCCAGCAGATAGGTCGCCATTGCCTTCAGGTCTTCGTCTGTCAGAAAGCTGGTGCCATAGTTTACGACCTCTCCCATGGCGCCGCCGAAGACATCGCCATCAGGCATGACGCCGGTGCGCAACGCGTAGGCCAGATCATCAACTGTCCACCCACGCATTTGCAGGGTCTCAAAGTCGATGGCCGGTGCCTTGTCACCGCCCGGCAGTGAGTCACTTCCCTTGAAGTGTTCCGTGTCAGAATTTCTTGCGCCAGCCAGGTTTCTCCCGGTGTGACAGGCGGCACAATGCGTGGCACCTTCAACGAGTAACCGGCCCCGGTTCCATACATCATCATTGCCCGGCACGGGATCGGTCCGCGGCTGTTCCAAAAATGCCGCCCGCCACAGCTTCAGGCCCCATCTCTGATTGAAGGGGAACACCATTTCCTGCTCTTTTGACGGTTCCGCTACTGGCGGAACCGTTTGCCAGGCGGCCCAAAGATCGGCGATGTCCTGATCCGTGAAGTTGGCATAGAACGGATAAGGAAAGGCCGGGTAGTAGGGTTGTCCGTCGGGCGACACACCCTGACGCACAGCGCGGGCAAATTCCTCGATGGTCCAATCACCGATCCCGTGATCGGGATCTGTGGTCAGGTTCGGCGAAAAGAGCGTGCCGAACGGGGTATCCAACTCCACCCCACCGGCCAAGGGCGCACCTCCTTTGGCAAAGTCTGTGTGGCAGGCGATACAGCCGCTTGCCCTTGCCAGATACGCCCCGCGGTTAACGTCACCTTGAATGTCGAGAGCTTGTAAGGGCTGGCCAATCGGCCAAGCCATCACAGCAACAAACCCTGCTGACGCCGTAACGGCGGTAGCAAGACCCAACCGTATTATCGGCTTCATGATGCATTCCTATTCCGACCGAAATCGCGTGTGACACGCCGAGCATGTCTGGCTCAGCATCATGAACACACCATCTGCCGGCATTTCAGATAGCTGTGCTAAGTTTGGACTGCCAGCCATCATCCCGCTGCCCATCATGGAACCACCTCCCATCATGGAACGACCTCCCATCATGGATTTGCCGCCCATCATGCCGGAACCATGACCCGATCCGGACGCCATCAGCCCGTTGTCTGCCGAAAGCGCAAGGCCTTCTGAGTAGATTTCCAACTGTCTGGCTATTTCTGTAAAGGAACCCCAATCCTGCCAGATTTGCGATTTGGCCTCCGAGGGTTTGCCATCAGATCCCTCTGGAAACAGCTTTGTCATGCTTTCACCGGCGTGGCTTCCGATTTTCTTGGCTTCGCTTCGTACCGTTTGCGCATTGTAGGGCGTTTTCCCCTGCATCATCGGTGTAAGGACCTTCATGCTGTCCTTCATCGCGGACATACCGTCCATGCGTTCTTTGACGACGCCGGTTGCGCCACCATGCGCCAAGGCGGCCGCCGCAAATAGAGAAACCAGGGCCACGCCTGTAGTCATTTTTAGAAAGTTCATTTCCTTGTCCTTTTCGTCTGCTTCGACGCGCCCATCTTGAGCGCAATTCGACTCGTCAGATCAGGACACGCGGCGGTGGTGGGTCAAACGCGATAATACCAAGAACCCGGTATTGAGCTCGCGGGATCGAGTATCTTCGTTCCGTGCCTTGGGGACCCGGCGGTGTTGGACCCATCAAAAATAGTCCAACAGCGTTGCAGATCGCTCCGCCATGACAATGCCCGGGATGACCCTGCTTGACATGTTCGACGTCCGCAGAGTCGGTTTGGTCAATCACATGCTGTGAATCACCGCCATGTGCATGAGCAGAATCGGCCGTCACAAGTAGCCCGCCAATAGCCAGCGCAATTGACAGGATGGAGTAACGAATTGCTGTGCTCACTAGACTCGTCACCTTCAGAAAATCCCGTTTTCTTGTTGCAACTCTCTTATGTACGTCACGATGCCTTTCACATCCGCGCGAGTTAAACCATCGACCGGCGGCATGTTACCGAACTTCCAATGGTGTGCCCGAACACCATTCTGGACGGCCACGTAAAATGCCTCGTCCGAATGGTGGCCAGGTTCATAGATTTTATGCACCAAAGGTGGTGCAAGGCCCTCCAGACCTGTTGCATTCCCGCCATGGCACGCCGAGCATTTTGCGTCGAATGCCACTTTGCCGACGGCCGCAAATTCGCTTAGCTGGTCCGGTAGATTGACGTTTTGGATTGGGTCTCCTGACGCCAGCGTCGACGTATCAGGTGTCGTCATCGAATGGCCAGCTGGTTGCTGATTTAGATTGTAGACGATTGCGACGGCACCTGCGATCGCCACACCGCCTATCATGAGTGTAAGTTTATCCATTTTACTATTTCACGTCGTTGTCAGTTACCGAGCTTAAGCACCTGTCCAGAAAAGCCATCTTGACCATGGTCAGATCAATTTTACCTGCGTGCCCACGGTGGCCAGTTCGAACAAGTCCGCGATCTGCTCATTGTACAAGCCGATGCAGCCATTGGAGGATCTTCTTCCGATCTTGCGTGTGTCGTTGGTGCCGTGGATCCGGTAGTATTGCCAGCTCAAATAAAGTGCATGTGTCCCCAGAGGATTCTCCGGACCCGGGCCCACATAGTCGGGCCAAGCGGGGTTGCGCTTTTTCATTGCTGGTGTCGGTCGCCAAGATGGCCCCTCAACCTTGCGAGTTACTGTGGTGTAGCCCAGCCTTGTAAGGTCTTCCGTCAGCGGCACGCTGGTTGGATACATCCGATAGACGCTCTCGTCTTCTGACCAATATTGCAGGACCTTGGACTGTGTATCGGACAGGATCACACCATTCTTAAGCGTATCAAAGTGATCCTGCCATTTAGCAACGCGGAATGAGGAAACATTCCGGCGCGTCCCCTCGGTTGTCATCGATTGGGCCCAAACGGCCGGTGCTGGAAAAAGAGTTGTCGCAGCAAACGCGGCAATCACTCCGCGTCGCGTAACAGCCTTTCTATCCCTGTTCGGTTTCATGCCTGCCACCCCAAACGTGTATTCTTGCTTTACGACTCATTTGGGCTGTATGCCCGGTTCCCGCGCTGGAAGGTCAACAAACAACAGGTTTTGCGTAAGCGAAATTTCGTCTGGAATACTGCTGCCGTCGGCACATGGGGCGGTTTCAAAGGTGGCTTCAGATCGTCAAGCCATTGTGAAGAAGAAACTATTCTTGGGTACTCACACCGAAACAACGTCAATACAGGTAGATAGCAAGAATGAAGCGTTTTCCCGAGCTCCTATCGCCTTTGTTCAGATTGCTGCCCGCTTTCTGTGCCGAACCTGCCCATCTTGCCGCCACAAAGCTCTTGTCTCTTAATGCAAGGACTTCTGTTTTGATGTAGAACACGGTCTCGGAAATCGTTGTGAGTGCAAGCCCACCCAGGGTTCGATTCCCTTTTACTTCGTCATCAATCAATTCATCCTTCAAGGCTGTTTCTTTGCTTGTGTTGCGATTCCTGCAATGGATGGCATGATGTTGCCACTGCCTGCAGTGTCAATCAGCGCAGTGTGGCTCAAACCCGCAATATGCTGCAAACTCACGTGTTTTCCCCTTTGCTTTAACGTACCTTAACCCCATCTGAGCGACACATCATTTGAAGGAGACATCCAATGTCGCGTCTTTTACTTATCGTAGCCATCGCCGTTATCGGCGGAGGCGCTTACTATTTCGCCACAAAACCTGAACCAACCCCTGCCGAGCAGTTGCAATCGGCGGCTGAAGATGCCTCAGAGGCGGTTGGTGAAGCAGCCTCGGCAATACAAGAGGGCGCTGCTGATGCCGTTGAGGCGGCGACTGAACAAGCATCCGAGGCTGCGTCCTCGATTGCTGATCAGGCCTCGGAAGCTGCATCTTCGGTATCGGAACAGGCCAGCGACGCTGCTACTTCTTTGACCGAGCAGGCCAATGATGCAGCCTCAGCAGCTGGCGATCAGGTCGCAGCGCTTGCCGGTCAGGGGCAGGAACTGTTCAACTCGTGGGTTCAGGACGGCATGCTGACCGCGCAGAATTTCGACTATGACGCAATCGTCACGTCGGTTCAGGAAAGCGCCTTGTCTCAGGACATCAAAACACAGGTTATGAAGATCCTCGACGAGATCAAAGCGTCGCCTGAGCTGGTTGTCGCGAAGATACAGGATCTGCGCAATCTGATGACGCAGCAGTGATCAATTCCAGAACCAGCCCTAAGAGGGCTGGTTCACCCGGTCGGGATGCGACTTAATTTGCGTCACATTACGGCATTACCCAATTGACATAGCTCACCGTGTTTGATTGCTTTCTTGAGATTGTTTTGAAAAAATAAAACCTTTTGTCAGTGTGTTACATTGTGACGATGAAGGCCTCGTGCTGAACTCGCATCAAAGAAGGATCGAACGATGACCACCCTGCCCGACACCATGTTTGCCGTTGTTCAGACGCAGGACGGATATTCCGGCACAGCCACGGGACCGACGCTGGAGAATGCCTCGGACTGGTTAGCGGAGGCTGAACTGCCTGTACCTGTCCCAAAGGCGGGACAAGTGTTGATCAAAGTGCGCACTGCCTCGGTGAATCCTTCAGATATCCATTTTATCAAAGGAGAATATGGTCAGCCGCGGGTCAAAGGCGCCGCAGCAGGGTTCGAGGGGTGCGGAGATGTTGTTGCCACCGGTACCGGGGCTGACGCCCTGCTGGATCAGCGCGTGGCCTTTGTGGCAGCAGGCTCTGGTGCCTGGGCCGAGTATGTTGTGACGCAGGCCCAGATGTGTATCCCCTTGCGCCCCGAAATCTCGGATGAGGACGGGGCGGCGCAGATCGTAAACCCGCTAACCGCAATGGCGATGGTGGATATCGCACGGGCTGAGGGCGAGGCTTTTGTGGTCTCTGCCGCCACCAGCCAGCTTGGTAAGTTGATGTGCAGCCTTGGACGGGATCTTGGGTTGAAACCGATCGCTCTGGTGCGGCGCGCCGAAACGGTCGAGATGTTAAAAGGCCTGGGTGCGGCAGAGGTGGTCGTGACCAGCGATACGGATGCGCCGACGCGGTTTGCCACGATCAGTGCAGATCTGAAACCTCGTGTTTTTCTCGACGCGGTTGCCGACCAACTGTCAGAGCAGGTGTTCTGCGCGATGCCCAATGGCGCGCGGTGGGTTTGCTATGGGAAACTCAGTACGGAAATGCCGAAGTTGACTCAGATGGGCCAGTTGATCTTCATGAGCAATCGGATCGAGGGCTTCTGGCTGACCCGCTGGATGATGGACACCCCCCCGGCTGATCAAATGCGAGTTGTCAGCGAAGTGCAGGCGCGATTTGCAGATGGGCGCTGGCGCACAGATGTTTCCGCACGGCTTTCGCTACGAGAAGTGCTGCCAAATCTGGCGGATGCTCTGAAAAAGAGTGACGGGAAGGTGATAATCACTCCATAGTAGAACAAAGCGCCGGACTTAACCGGCTTAGGGAGGGTGAGATTGGATAACGCACAGCTGCTGATTAGCGGGCTGGCGAATGGTTGTGTCTACGGCCTGATCGCCCTTGGCTTTGTACTGATTTACAAAGCCACCGAGGCAGTGAATTTTGCGCAGGGCGATTTCATGATGCTGGGTGCGTTTGTCACCATTGGCCTTACGAATACGGAATATATGGGGCTGCCCTTCTGGCTGGCGCTACCGATTTCACTGGGGATTATGGGCGCACTTGGGTATCTGATCGATCGGCTGATCATCCGCCGCGTCTTTGGCGAAAGTCAGACTGCCGTGGTGATCCTAACCATCGCCTTGGGCTTTGTGATCAGGTTTGCAGCTGGTCTGATCTGGGGGCACGAGCCGCAAACGCTGCAGAACCCATTGGCTGGTAAAGAAATCCGGTTCGGTGGTCTTGTGCTGGGGATGGAGGACGTGGCCGTGATTGTTGTCACCGTCCTACTGACCTGGGGTCTTTATGTGTTCTTCAGCAAGACCAAGCTGGGGCTTGCCATGCAAGGTGCGTCTCAAAACCAGTTGGCGGCATATTACATGGGGATCCCGGTCAAGCGGGTTCAGGGCTTAATCTGGGCATTGGCCGGGGTTGTCGCTGGGATTGCCGGAATTTTGTTCGCGGCCAAAGGCTCGGTCGATCCCACAACTGGGCTTCTGGGGATCAAGGCATTTGCAGCAGCTGTGATAGGCGGATTCGGCAGCCTGCCCGGCGCTTTGGCCGGCGGGCTAATCGTCGGCGTAATCGAGCCCTTTGCCAGCCGCTATATCGCAGCCGGGTACAGTCAGATCGCGCCTTATGCGCTGTTGCTGGCAGTTCTGATCTTTCGACCGCATGGGCTGTTCAGCCAGGTGCGGGTCAAGAAGGTCTGATCGCATGCGGATTGTTTTCAAAACAAACTATATGCAGGACATTCGCCCGTGGAAGGATGGCTATCAGCTTAGCCTCTATCTGATCCTGTTGGCGGTCGTAGCCGCTGCGCCGTGGTGGCTGGATGATTTCTATCTTGGGGAACTGACCAATGTTCTGATCTGGGCCATCGCGGGTTTGGGCTTGATGATCCTAACCGGCCACACCGGGCAGGCCAGCCTTGGCCATGCCGCCTTTCTGGCCGTTGGGTGCTATGCCAATGTCATCCTGATTGAGGCTGGGGTGCCCTTTCTGCTGGCGTTCCCGTTGGCGGGCCTGTTGACCGGCATCGTCGGAGCAACCGTCGCCATCCCTGCCCTGCGCCTGCATGGCATCTATCTTGCGATCTTCACCCTGGCTCTGTCTGTGCTCATGGACGACATCATCGTTCTGGCCGAACCCGTCACCGGAGGTGTCGCGGGTAAATATCTGGGTGGTGTCGAAATCTTCGGATATCTGGTCGATCGTTGGGCCACCCCGGTCCCGTTTTTCTGGCTGGTGCTGGCCGTCGCCGTTGTCGTGACACTGGGCTATATCAACCTATTGCGCGCGCCCTTAGGCCGTAGCTTCATCGCTGTACGAGACTCTGAGGTCTCAGCGCAGGCGATGGGTGTGGATATCGCGCGAACCAAGACGATCTCTTTCGCCCTCTCCTGCGCGGTCACCGGACTAGCAGGCGCATTGATGGGTATGTTCTCTGGGGCGTTCAATAACGAGACCTTCAGTGTCGTAATTTCCATCCAATTGCTGATGATGATCGTTATCGGAGGTCTGGGCTCAATCCATGGCGCGTTTTTGGGCGCAATCGTGATCGGTTTCCTGCCGCAGTTTCTGTCGATTTCAAAGGAATACGCAGCAGCCCTGTTTGGCGGCAATACGGTCGCCATTCCGGGGCTCGAATTCGGCATCTTTGGCATGATCCTGATCGCCTTCATCCTGTTCGAACCGATGGGTTTGTATGGTCGATGGCTAAAAATCCGGACGTGGTTCGAACTGTTCCCCTTCTACCGCAAGGACATGTTCAAAAGACAAAAGTCCTATCTCAAGACGGAGCGTCTGAGATGAGCTTGCTGGAGTTTGAAAACGTTACCCTGAAATTCGGCGGTCTGACTGCTGTGGATGATCTGTCCTTCAACGTGCAAGAAGGTGAGGTGTTCGCCATCGTCGGTCCCAACGGCGCCGGCAAATCAACGGTCTTCAACCTGATTTCGCGCTTCTATGATCCTTATGCAGGGGCGATCCACTTTGACGGGCATGATCTGCTGCGTATCAAGCCCTCGGGTGTCGCGGCCTATGGCGTCGCGCGGACATTCCAGAACATTGAACTGTTCGAACATGCGACCGTTTTGCAGAACCTCCTGGTCGGGCGCCACCGGCACCGCAAAACCAATCTGATCTCGGAAATTCTGTTCTCGCCCTCAGCTCGCAGGCAGGAGATCGACAACCGAGAAAAGGTTGAAGAGATCATCGACTTCCTCGACCTCCAGGCCTTTCGTGACAAGATGATCTCGGGCTTACCCTATGGCGTGCGTAAGGTGGTCGAAGTCGCTCGAGCGTTGGCCACCGATCCAAAACTCCTGCTGTTGGATGAACCCGCCTCGGGCCTATCGGTGGAAGAGACCACAGATATGCGTTGGTGGATCGATGACATCCGGCGTCAGATGGGCATTACCGTGCTTATGGTAGAGCACGATATGGGTCTGGTCTCGGGCGTGTCCGACCGGGTTCTTGCCATGGCCGACGGAGCGAAGCTTGCCCTTGGAACCCCAGCCGAAGTTCAATCTCATCCTGCTGTGGTAGAGGCCTATTTGGGCAAAGCTTCATGAACCAACCGATCCTTAGCATTCGCAATGTTGAAAGCTTTTATGGCCCGATCATGGCCATTCGTGGCGTGTCATTGGACGTGCATCGAGGGCAGGTCGTTTCAATCCTGGGCGCAAATGGCGCGGGCAAGACAACGCTGATGAAAACAATCTCAGGCGTGATGGATCCCGAAAAAGGTTCAATCACATTTGACGGTCAGCAAATACAGGGATCGGAACCTCACAAGGTCGTGCAAAAAGGCATCGTCCATGTGCCCGAGGGACGCGAGGTCTTTCCACTTTTGACAGTCGACGAGAACCTGAACCTTGGGGCTTATACCCTGTCGGATAAAGGACAGATCGATCATGACCGCGATCTGGTGTTTTCCTACTTTCCTGTGTTGAAAGACCGCCGCAATCAGGAAGCTGGCACTCTGTCCGGCGGGCAACAGCAGATGCTGGCGATTGGGCGCGGCCTGATGGCTAACCCGCGTATCATGCTGCTGGATGAGCCCTCGCTGGGCCTATCGCCGCTGCTGGTGCAAGAGATTTTTGGCATTCTCAAACGCCTGAATGACGAACAGAGCATGACAATGATGCTGGTCGAGCAGAACGCCAATGCGGCACTGGAACTCGCCCATCATGGCTATGTAATGGAGATCGGACGGATCGTTATGGATGGTGCGGCTGAAACCTTGCTGCAATCCGAGGACATTCAGAACTTCTATCTGGGCGTTCAGGAAGAAGGCGCGCGAGAAAACCGCCGCTGGAAACGCAAAAAGACGTGGAGGTGAGCTGGATGGACGCAAGCCCCCTGCCCCCTCAGACCAGTATCAACGGTGTGCAGTTCAACGCTGCGCCAGGTCAGAGACCCCTGCGAGTCGATGGCTGTGTCACGATATGCGAGTTATTCCAGAAACGCTGTGCCGAACTGGGACCGCGTACGGCGCATCGCGAGAAGGACTTCGGCATCTGGAAATCCTACTCATGGGCCGACTACTGGCAACACGCCAAATGGATCGGGCTGGCCCTGCGCAAGCTGGGTCTGCAACGTGGCGAGGTTGTCTCGATCCTGTCCGAAGACCGCAAGGAATGGGCGTGGTTCGACATGGGCATCCAGTGTGTCGGAGGGATTGCTTCGGGCGTCTACACCACAGATTCGGCGAGCCAGTTAAAATACCTGATCAATGATAGTGGCAGCCGGTTTCTGATCGTTGAAGATGAAGAGCAGTTGGACAAGTTCTTCGAAGTCGAGGCGGATCTGCCCGATCTGCTCAGGGTCATTATCCTTGAGGATGAAGGCCTGCACGACCTGGATCATCCGCGATGCATGATGATCGAGGACTTGTATGCTCTGGGGCAGCAGGCTCAGGTCGATGAACCCGGCGCATTCGAAGCAGAAATCGCTGAAACCACGTCACAAGACACCGCCCTGCTCATATATACGTCAGGTACCACCGGTAATCCCAAAGGCGCCATGCTGAGCCATGAGAACATTATGGCCGCGATAGAGGCAGGGGCGCATTCCCTGCCCTCCCAATCAACCGACGAACAGCTATGTTTTCTACCGCTCTGTCATATCCTCGAACGCGACGTGTCGATTTACTACCCGCTTGCGATGAAGACTACTGTGAATTTCGCTGAAAGCCCCGAGACAGTGTTCTCCAACCTGCAAGAGGTCTCTCCCGCCACCTTCACTGCCGTCCCGCGCGTGTGGGAGAAGATCTACTCGCAGGTCATGTTCATGGCGAAAGAAGCAACGCCCACAGGGCGTTTCGCCTTTGCACAAGCGCTTAAGTCTGGAATGGCGCGGGCTGAATTTATCCTTGCAGGCAAACCTGTTCCAGCACCGATCGCTATGCAGTTCTGGCTTTGGGATCGGCTTGTTCTGCGCAACCTGCGCCGGATGCTGGGCTTAGATCGTCTCCGCCGAGGCGGCTCTGGTGCAGCGCCGATCTCTCCCGATTTGCTCAGGTGGTATTGGGCAATTGGTGTGCCCATAGTAGAGGGCTTCGGTATGACCGAAACCGCCGGCATAGCAGCGCTGAACACGCTTGAGGCCAACAAGATCGGCACCATTGGGAAACCTGTTCCTGGCAACGACCTGCGCATCTCGGATGACGGAGAAATTCAGGTCAAAGGCCTGAACGTCTTTCAGGGCTACTGGCGCAACAATGCCAAAACAGCCGAAAGCTTCACCTGCGACGGCTGGCTGCGCACTGGGGATATGGGGCATATCGACGAGGAAGGTTTTGTCACCATCACAGGGCGCCTCAAGGACATCATCATCACTGCGGGCGGTAAGAACGTCACGCCCGCAGAGATCGAGAGCGGGTTGAAGTTCAGCCAGTATATCTCGGACGCGGTGATCATCGGGGATCGGCGCAAGTATCTAACGGCGCTAATCATGATCGATCAGGAAAATGTCGAGAAATTCGCACAAGAGCGCAAGATCCCCTTTTCGAACTTTTCTTCCCTTTGTGCTGCTTCCGAAGTGACGGAGCTGATCGGCGAGGAAATCGCAGCGGTTAATAAGGACTTTGCGCGGGTTGAACAGATCAAGGATTTCCGGCTGATCGACGTGTTGCTCACTGCCGAAGATGAGGAGCTGACTGCGACGATGAAACTCAAACGTGGTCTGGTGGAAAAGAAACACGCACATCTCATTGAAGATATGTACAATTAGTTAAGGGGCGACCCAACAGGGAGGAGAAGTATGAAACACTTATTTAAGGGCCTTGCCGCAGCGACGGCATTGACTGCATCCGCCACGATCAGCTGGGCGCAAACACAAGGCGTGACAGATGACGAGATCGTCATTGGCTCAGTCAACGACCTCAGCGGCATCTTCGCTGCCGTGGGCGTTCCGGCCACCAAAGGCGCAAATGTGGTCTTTGATCGCGTCAACGCCGAGGGTGGCGTGCATGGCCGCAAGATCCGCTTTGTCGTCGAGGATAACGGCTATCAGATGCCACGCGCGATGCAGGGCTATAACAAGCTGCTGAACCGTGACAAGGTTTTCGCGATGTTGCAGTCGCTGGGTACGCCGATGAATGTTGCTGGGTTCAAGCTGCTGGACCCGAAAGGTATTCCCAACGTCGCCCCTCTGACCGCCGCGCGGCAAATGCTGCAAGAGCCGATGAAGAACAAGTTCACCTCGTTCTCGACCTATTACGATCAAGCTCGGATTGGGGTGAAGTATCTGAACGGTGAATTTGGATCGCAAACCGTTTGCACCATGTACCTGCCTACTGATTTCGGTGAGGAAATTCTGGAAGGCAGCAAAGCGGGAGCCGAAGAGGCTGGCATCACTTTCGGCGCTGAGACCACCCATAAACCGGACGAGACGGATTTCGTGGGGTCCTTGAGCAAGCTTAAAGAAGAAGGTTGTGACATCGTCACGATGGCGCTCGGCGTGCGTCAGGCAATCACTGTTGTTGGAACGGCCAAGAAAATGGGCCTGACCGACATGAAGTTTCTCGGCACCTCGGCCAGCTTCCTAACCGTGGTCGCACAGGTGCCCGGTGGTGTGACCGACGGTTTCTATGCGGCGGCCTCGTGGCTGGATCTCTGGGCGCGCGCCGAAGAGCCCGCCCCGGCAGCATTTATTGCTGAATACAAAGAGGCTACGGGGGAAGACCCGGTCGGATTTTCAATGCTGGGCTATTCAGCGGCCGAGATGATGGTCAAAGCACTTGAAGCTGCAGGTCCTGATCTGACGCATGATAGCTTCATTGCCGCGATGGAATCTCTGGATTACATGGATGAGTTGGTCGGCAATCAGATCACATATGGGCCCGATGATCATCAGGGTGCTGACTCTGTATTTGTCAGCGTCGTCGAAAATGGTGCGTGGAAACTGGTTTACGAAGAATAAACCGACCAAAGAAAAAGGGCTCGCAGTTGCGAGCCCTTTCCAATTCGGTATCCGTAGCGATTAACGCTTCGAGAACTGGAACGAACGACGCGCTTTGCGCTTACCGTATTTCTTACGTTCCACAACGCGACTGTCGCGGGTCAGGAAGCCAGCGGCTTTCAGAGCGCCACGCAGCGACGGATCGTACAGTTGCAGCGCTTTCGAGATGCCGTGCTTGACCGCACCGGCCTGACCGGTCAGGCCACCGCCTTTGACGGTTGCAACAACGTCGAACTCACCTTCCACACCAGCAACCTGGAACGGCTGGCGCAGGATCAGCTGGAGAACGGGACGCGCAAAATACTTGTCCTGATCCTTGCCGTTTACGGTGACCTTGCCGGAACCCGGCTTGATCCAGACGCGGGCAACAGCGTCTTTACGCTTGCCGGTGGCGTAGGAACGACCCAGCTCGTCACGTACGGGTTCACGTACGATAACTTCTTCGGCCACGGTTTCAACGCCTGCGACGGCGCTCAGCTCTTCGAGAGTATTGATCTGATCAGCCATCGGTCATTAGCTCCGGGTGTTTTTCTTGTTCATGGACTTTACGTCCAGAACTTCGGGCGCTTGCGCCTCATGAGGATGCTCGGCACCAGCATAAACGCGCAGGTTGGTCATCTGCTGACGCGCCAGACGGTTGCCCGGCAGCATGCGCTTGACCGCTTGGGTCACGACGCGCTCGGGGTGTGCACCTTCCAGGATCTGCTGCTTGGTGCGCGACTTGATGCCGCCCGGGTGGCCAGTGTGCCAGTAGAAGTTCTCTTCGCGCTTCTTGCCGGTCATCTGGATTTTGTCAGCGTTGATCACGATGACATTGTCGCCCATGTCCATGTTGGGTGTGAACGACGCTTTGTGCTTGCCACGCAGGCGCATGGCGACGATCGAGGCAAGACGGCCCAGAACAACGCCCTCGGCGTCGATCAGGATCCATTTCTTGTCGATGTCTGCAGGTGTTGCAGAAAAGGTTTTCATGGCAGGATAGTCCTGTTTGATGTGAAAGACCGCCCCTTGGCGGAGCGGCCCGAATTCGATGGAGGGGGTTTAGACCTACTAGTTATGCAGGTCAATACAGGCAAAGTATAATATATCTATCAATAACAATAACTTATAAAATAGGTATTATTTTACCCCAAAATTTCTTCGGCATATCCAATTTTGCGTAGCTTAGTTAAGCTAGACTCAACCAAGATCATCCAATGTCGGAGGTGGCTATGCAAGAATTGGAACAGGTTATCGCTGCCTATGGTGCGGCATGGCAGTCGACCGATCCCGAAAGGCGACTGAGCCTTCTTGAGCAGTGTTTTGCACAAACTGGTCGTTACGTCGATCCAACTGCAGAAGTTTCCGGCAGAGATCAACTCAATGCCCATATCGGAGCGGTTCTGAGTGATACAAAGGGCCGAGTTGAGCTGACCAGTGAGCCGAATTCACACCATGATGTGGTCCACTTCACCTGGCATATGATTGCTTCCGATGGGTCCATTATGGTTACCGGGCATGATTTCATTCGTCTCGATGCCGATGGCAAGATTGCACATTTGGCGGGCTTTTTTGGCGACCCTGCCCCATTGCAATAGGTACTAGACGCTTATTTGCTCGGGCGGGTTGTCCAGCAATGCGCGCAGACGCAGCATGGCGTCTTCGAACATCTCAAGCGAGACATGCCCATTCACCGCTATACGAACGGCATTTGGCGCGCGACCATCCCGCAGCGCGAATTCATCGGCCGATCGCAGCTGAATACCTTCCCGCTCGGCCGCCCGGCTGAACGCAGCAGACCGCCAACCGGAAGGCAGATGAAGCCAGACGAAGGGAATCTCAGAATCCCAGTTTAGATCGAAGCCACCCAGGGCGTTTACCGCCACACGTACATATTCGCCCATCTTGGAGCGAACGTTTTTTGCAAGTTGCCTCGCCTCTGGATGTCCCAACAGCAACCGCGTCAACTCAGCCAAAGGCTGGGCGAGCCCGAAATACCCGTATTCTGCAGAACGCCGCAGATCGACGCTCTGCTCTTTCGGTGCAATGGCGAAGCCGACCCGCAACGCTGGTGTAAGGGTTTTCGAAATTGACGAAACATGCCATCCCCGTTCGGGTGCCAAAGCACGATAGCTGGGCGCGCGGGCCTCGCCCATGCGATAGCAATCGTCTTCGATGATCTGTAATTCATGCTTTCGCGCAATCTCGACAACTTCTTTGCGCCGTTCCAACGGCGAATGCCCGCCCGTTGGGTTCTGCACTTCGGGTGAGACGCAGATCGCCTGTGCCTTCGTTTGCCTGAGGATGTGGTCCAGCGCATCGGGGCTTATGCCCCATTTGTCCATTTTTACCCCGACAACCTCGGCGCGCATCAACTCACCTGCCCGTCTGAACCCGGCATAAGACAAGTCCTCAACCAACACGATGGGTTTCGGATCTTTCAGAACGGTCTGGAACACGACGCAAATGCCACTTTGCCCACCGTGTGTCAGTACAATGTCATCTGCATTCAATGAGCCCAGAGGAAGATCTGACAACCAGTCGGCCACAACCTGGCGCACGGGTAGGTAGGCATCTCGGGTCGGATAGTTCATAAACATCCGCGGATCGCCTTTTGCAACCTTTTCAAGGCATTCGCGGATTAATGTCACCTGCCCCACATCTGGCAAGCGTGGGCTGAACAGGCTGACATTGGATTCATATTTGTCGTCCCTCAGATGTAGCTGCCGCGACCAGACATCATCCAGAATGGGCGATCTCGGCGGGGCTACAAATGTACCACGCCCGACCACGGCTTGTAGCAAACCTTCATCGGTCAGGATCGTATAGGCGCGCGCGACAGTGCCTGGTGTAATCTTTAATCGATACGCTAACTCACGCACCGGAGGTAGTTTCTTTCCAACCTCCAGTGTTTTGTTTTCTATCGCTTTTCGGATCGTGTCAGCGACCAGAGTATATTTTGGACCTTTGGATTTCGGTAACGCCTCTGGCCAAATTGTATCCATTACAATTCTTCCTTTGATTTCGACACAATGCTGAATGTATCAAAGTAGTGTACCGAACATTTTTACTTTGTGTCAATACAATTTGAAAGGATACCCAAGATGACACGCGCAATGCACAACCCCGCCCTCTTGCTGCTGAACGACAGCCCCCGGCTGCCGCTGATCGCCGCGCTGGCCGTGCGGTTTGCGGCGTCGGTCACACAATGGGAACAACGCCGCCGCAGCCGGGTAAACTTAGGTAAGCTGGATGACAGGCTGCTCCGCGATGTCGGGCTGACCCGCCATCGGGCAGATGCAGAAGTCAGCCGCTATTTCTGGATGAAATAGACTATCCCCAGTCCCATCTAAGGGACCTCTTCCTGGCCGGGGTTTATCCCCGGCCTTTTTTACCCAAAGGCAGCTGCGGCTGAGCCTTCTGGAGGAAGCGAATAGGTCATGCTGGCCCGCGCGACGGGTTTGTCAGAGCCTTCCGAGTAAATCAGCACATCCCCGACAGCCAGTGTTCGACCTAATTTCAACAACTTACACTCAGCAATCAGGTCCGCCCCGCCTTCCGGCTTGCGCAAGAAATCCAGAGAACTGTTGGTCGTGACAGCCAGAGATTGCCGACCTTTCCGCGCCAATACCATTGCATATACACTGACATCGGCCAGCCCGAACATGGACGGACCAGATACTGTGCCTCCGGGGCGCAGGTGACGGTCTTCGACCCTCAGGCGCATGGTGATGTTTGCTTCTGTCAGATCCTCGACGACAAAGTCGTTATGAACCTGTGGAAACACCTGCGCCAGGTATTCCGTCAATTCTTGTTTATTCAGTGCTAATGACATGCTTCCCCTCGTCGCTCTGCCCGCCTAGAGTTGGCCTGAACGCCAGCGGGAGGGCAAGATGGCAATTCTGGAACGTCACGACACAGGTGCGATTGCACGGCTTCGAATGAACGCGCCTGAGCGGTTGAACGCCCTCAGCGATGAAATGCTGGCGGCCCTGCAGGCAGAGTTCGATGCGCTGCGCGAAGACAAGTCGATTCGTGTTGTTGTTCTTTCCGGTGCGGGGAAAGCGTTTTGCGCGGGGCACGATCTGAAACAGATGACCCAAGGGCGGCAGGCACCCGATGGTGGGCTTTCCTATTTTCAGGATCTGTTCGACCGATGTGCCAAGATGATGATGTCCATTCAGTCCCTGCCCCAACCCGTGATCGCCCAAGCGCACGGGATCGCCACTGCCGCAGGGTGTCAGCTTGTAGCAACCTGTGACCTGGCAATCGCGGCCGAGGGCACACGGTTCGGCGTAAATGGTGTCAATATCGGCTTGTTCTGCTCCACTCCGATGGTGGCTCTCAGCCGGAATATACCGCGGAAACAGGCGTTTGAAATGCTCACGACCGGTGATTTTATCACCGCCGAACGCGCGGCTGAGCTGGGTCTGATCAATCGAGCGGTTCCCGAGAACTTGTTGGAAGATGAAACCAATGCGTTGGCCGAGAAGTTGGCAGGCAAGCTCAGCAGTGCCGTGAAAATCGGTAAAACCGCTTTTTATCAACAGATTACAATGCGGACTGATCAGGCATACGATTATACCGCCGAGGTAATGGCACAGAATATGATGGACCGGAATACTGAGGAAGGGATTAGTGCCTTTATCGAAAAGCGCCCGCCTGATTGGCACCAGTAACGCAATTATTTAATACATTTTTGCCGACTGTTCGCATTTTTTCACTTTTCAAAAGGGCGACACTGTGGCAAAGCTGGGTCAAGGCCAAGGCCTGACCATACTTTTGGGTCGCCGTGGGCGGAAGGTCCCTCCAAGCTGGTTTCTCTCACCGGCGTTGACATTCCCGCAGCGGCGACCCCAAGAATCCCCCTCAGAACTAAAGCGATTACTGCGCATTGCGCATGGCGCTGCTCTGCCCTATTTGGCAGCACATGACAGAGACATTGCATATCGTGGGCGGCGGCATGGCCGGGTCCGAGGCCGCCTGGCAGGCAGCGGAAATGGGCGTGGATGTTGTGATCCACGAAATGCGTCCTAATGTGGGCACGTTTGCACACCAGACCGGCAATCTGGCCGAGATGGTGTGTTCGAACTCATTCCGATCGGATGATGATGAACAGAACGCAGTCGGCTTGCTGCATTGGGAAATGCGCGCGGCAAACGGGTTGATCATGACGACCGCAGATAGCCATCGCCTGCCTGCGGGTGGCGCGCTTGCGGTTGACCGTGATCCTTTTGCCGAAGCCGTAACTGCCAAGCTGAAGGCCCATCCACGGGTCTCGGTCTCAGCGGAAGAAGTTACCAGTCTACCCCAAGACGGAAAGTGGATCTTTGCAACCGGGCCGTTGACCTCGCCCGCATTGGGGGAAGCCATTCGCGCAGAAACTGGTGCCGAGGCGCTGGCCTTTTTCGACGCGATCGCCCCCATCGTCTATGCAGACAGCATTGATATGAGCAAAGCCTGGATGCAGTCACGCTACGATAAGGGCGAGACTGAGGAAGAGCGCACCGCCTACCTCAACTGTCCGATGGATCGTGACCAGCACGAAGCCTTCATTGATGCGCTGCTGGCTGCAGATAAGACCGAATTCCACGAGGGAGAGACCGCTGGTTATTTCGACGGCTGTCTGCCGATCGAGGTTATGGCCGAGCGCGGTCGTGAAACTTTACGCCATGGCCCGATGAAACCTGTTGGCCTGACAAATCCGCATCAACCGGACGTAAAACCTTATGCCGTCGTCCAATTGCGGCGCGACAATGCCTTGGGCACGTTGTTCAATATCGTCGGTTTTCAAACCAAGATGAAATACGGAGCGCAGACCGAGGTATTTCGTATGATACCGGGTCTGGAAAATGCCAGCTTTGCGCGATTGGGTGGCATTCACCGCAATACTTTCATCAACTCTCCGACTTTGCTGGACGCGCAGATGCGGCTCAAGTCTAGGCCAAATATTCGTTTTGCGGGGCAAATCACGGGGGTGGAAGGCTATGTGGAAAGCGCAGCGATGGGCCTTTTGGCAGGCCGTTTGGCCGCTGCCGAAATACTAGGCCGATCCCTTCCTGACGTACCGCAAGACAGTGCGATGGGCGCATTGATCCACCACATCACGGGCGGCGCCGAAGCCAAGACCTTCCAGCCGATGAACGTGAATTTTGGTCTGTTTCGCCCGGTCGACGGCCTGAAAGGGGGGCGCCGAGGCCGCAAGGACCGCTACAAGGCCTATACCGATCGCGCAAAAGAAGTCTGGAGCGATTGGGTAAAGCAGTGTTGACTGGACGTCGCCCCCAGCCTGCGCCTAACATGTAAGGTATGAGCGATAAGTTTCTGAAAGACACATACAATCTGAATTCTGCCCAGGAAACGCACGATCACTACCAAAAATGGGCAGCCTCATACGATGATGAAGTCGGTGAGCACGGATATGTCACCCCGGACCGTGTTGCGGCAGCATTGAAATCCTTTGTCTCAGATGCTGTTGTGCCGGTGCTGGACTACGGATGCGGTACCGGGTTGTCGGGTTTAGCACTTCGCAAGGCGGGTTTTCGTGTCATCGATGGGATGGATCCAACACCAAAGATGCTGGAAGGTGCCGCTGCCAAGGGGGTTTATCGCAACTTGATAAACTTCGAAGTTACTGATCCCAACCCCATTGAGGCCGAGGCTTACTCAGCCATAACATGCATTGGCGTCATCGGCGTTGGTGCCGCGCCGCCTGAAAC
Organism: Ruegeria sp. K3; assembly: GCF_056531845.1. Lineage (NCBI taxonomy): Bacteria > Pseudomonadati > Pseudomonadota > Alphaproteobacteria > Rhodobacterales > Roseobacteraceae > Ruegeria > Ruegeria sp. K3. Next base: position 339,022 of record NZ_JBQFMM010000002.1, read on the forward strand.
CTTTGATCTACTTATGAACGCGCTGCCACGTGGCGGATATCTGGCGTTTTCCTTCAACGATCACACTTTGGCTGACCGCACTTACACCGGGCGGCTGAACGACTGGCTGGACATGGGTCACGCAAGGCTGTTATTCCGCGAATACGGTCCGCATCTACCGGGTATGGACATGAAATCAGACGTTTATGTTGTTGAAAAAACGTGACATTCACAACGCGTTTCGCACCATCTCCAACAGGTCCGCTGCATCTAGGGCATGCCTATTCCGCGCTTCTTGCGTTTGATCAGGCACGGGCTGCGGGTGGATCATTTCTTTTGCGGATCGAAGATATTGATCAATCGCGATCCAGGTCCCGTTGGGAAACCCAGATCTACGACGACCTGCACTGGCTTGGAATGCGCTGGCCGCACCCGGTGATGCGCCAGTCGGACAGGCTGCCGCGATACAGAGAGGCATTGGAGATTCTCAAAAACACGGGCCTGGTCTACCCTTGCAGCTGCAATCGTGCCGATATCGAGACCGCGGCCGGTGCTCCGCAGGAAGGTGTACCCCAGTTCGGACCTGACGGGCGCATCTATCCAGGCACGTGCCGCGACCGCCCTTTGTCGGATGCTTCAGCTGGTGATGTTCTGCGCCTGAACATGCACAAGGCAATCAAGGCATCCGAACTTCGTGGATTTTGTGAAACTGGTGCGAAGTATTTGGGAACGCATGAGCTTGATGCGCACAACCTCATGAACGCGGTTGGCGATATCATTCTCGTTCGGCGCAATATGGGCAGTTCGTATCACCTGTCCGTCGTGGTTGATGATGCGGATCAGAACATCTCCCATGTGGTCCGGGGCGAGGATTTGTTCGATGCCACGCAGATACATGTCCTTTTACAAGGGCTGCTTGGGTTGCCGACACCTGTTTATCATCATCACCGTCTGATCCGGGACAACAACGGCAAACGCCTCGCGAAACGTGACGACGCACGCGCCATCTCGCTTTATCGCGAACAAGGAGCATCTCCCGCTGAAATCAGAGAGATGGTGGGCATTTGACCTGACCACCATCAGAGGCCCAACTATTCCATCGGCTTCATGAGCTCGACTTCGGTCCCATCGCGGACGGCCGTGTAGAAACAACTTCGCCGATTGGTGTGACAGGCTGGCCCCGTTTGGTTCACCACAATCAGCAGGCAATCCCTGTCGCAATCGACGCGAAAATCCACCAGGGCCTGAAAGTGGCCTGAGCTTTCGCCCTTGATCCAGAACGCCTGTCGCGACCGCGACCAATACGTAACCCGTCCGGTTCCCAACGTGCGCTCGATGGATTGGACATTCATCCAGGCCATCATCAGAACCTCGCCCGTCGCTTCGTCCTGTGCGATCGCAGGGATCAAACCCGCCTCGTTGAATTTCAGTGTCGACGGATCGAACAAGACTGCGTCAGCCATCGCAAAAACCTTTTGCATCCCAGAATCCCGCCATTATGTATGGGGAATGGACAACGAGGGAAAGCCATGAGCGGCGAAACCGATCTGATCAAGCTCTATTCCGGACGCATCTTGGCGCTAGCTGCGGATATTCCGCATCTGGATCGCTTGGATAATCCCGATGCGACGGTAAAGAAACGAGCCCCTTTGTGTGGATCGACCGTGACTGTAGACGTCAAGCTTGAAGATGGGCGGATCGTGGACTTTGGGCAAGACGTCAAGGCCTGTGCGTTGGGTCAGGCCTCGGCTTCGGTCGTAGGCAGCGCCGTGATCGGGGCGACGCGGTCGCAGGTCGAAACCGCACGTGATCAGCTTTCCGCAATGCTGAAGAAAGACGGCCCTGCCCCCGAGGCGCCCTTTGACGGGCTCGAAGTTCTGATGCCCGCGCGGGACTACAAGAACCGCCACGCGTCAATCCTGCTGGCGCTTGACGCGACCGCCGAGGCGATGGAGCAGGCCGAACAAGCCAACTGCGCCTGATTGGCTTTTCCATACAAAGCCGTATAGGGTGCCCCCAATGATTGGGGGGGCTAACGTGAACAATTTGCTGGAACATTTTGTGACGCTCTGGGTCGTGATCGACCCGATCGGCACCATCCCCGTCTTTATCGCTGTCACTGCTGGGATCGCGACGGGTGCGCGTCGTAAAACTGCTTTACTGGCCGCGTTGGTCAGCGCAGGCATTCTGCTGTTCTTTCTGATCTTCGGGCAACTTGTGATCGAGGCTTTGGATATCGGCCTAAACTCGTTTCAGGTTGCAGGCGGAATTATTCTGTTTCTCTTCGCTCTGACCATGATCTTTGGCGAAAGCAAACAGGTGATCGAGCAGCGCCAGGCCGAAGAAGACTTGGACGACAAAATGCACAAGACCAATCCGGCCATATTCCCTTTGGCCGTCCCTTCGCTTGCGTCACCGGGCGCGATGCTGGCGATAGTGGTTCTAACGGACAACAACCGATACAGCGTCGCCGATCAGAGCATCACTGCACTGGTTATGTTGGTCGTTATTGCCATAGCGTTTGTGCTGATGCTGCTGGCCGAGCCGATCATCCGGTTGATCGGGCATTCCGGCGCGGCGATCATCAGCCGCGTGATGGGGATGATCCTTGCATCCGTCGCCGTAAATTCAGTTCTATCCGCCACGATCGAAATCATCAAAACCGGACAGCTGTAAAAAGAACCGCCGCACCTTCCGGGCGGAAAGGGCGGCGGCAAGTCATGCGTTTCTCATGTAGGGTCCGGATCACCGCACGGGGCCGAGGCAGGCCCCTTCAAGGGAAATGGGACAGGCAGGTCACCCTTGACTATGACGGGGAGACAAGCGCGGTGTGATCGGCACGAGATCGCAGGCAGAAAGGCTCAGAACCCGGTTGGCAGGTGAAGGGCAACCACCAGCATCACAACCAGTGAAACCGCGCCCGCTGCATCCTGCAAAATCGTGGATTGTGAACGGGTAAAGGCAGTTTTGATCTGGCTCAGCATGGTCTCACCTCCGGTCAGGTTTAATCCTTTGTTGACCTTTTGTTCTCATATTTTAACGAGCCGGTAAAGAACTTTTTGAGAACATTTGTGAACTTAGTGGGATTTTCGGTCTAACCCACTGATATCAAACGGATCGCCTGATCCTGCTTCATAAGCCACAGAAGAACACGCGCAGCCTGCCCCCGATCCGAGGTCAATTTGGGGTCTGCGGACAGCAAAGCGCGCGCATCTGATTGCGCCACCGCCATCAGCCCAGCTTGCCTTTCAAGATCAGCTATCCGGAACTTTGGCAGGCCAGATTGTGCGGTTCCGATCAAGTCACCCGCACCGCGCATCTGCAGATCGGTCTCGGCAATGCGGAAGCCGTCTTCAGTTTCTCGGAGTACCTCCAGCCGTTTGCGACCACCCTCGCTAAGCGGTGTCTGATACATCAACAAACAGGTTGAGGCATCTTCACCACGTCCAACTCGGCCCCTAAGCTGATGCAACTGCGCCAGACCAAAAATCTCTGCCCGCTCAATCACCATGATCGTGGCGTTCGGCACGTTCACCCCAACCTCGATCACCGTAGTAGCGACAAGGACTTTGGTCTTACCACTCTGAAACGCCGCCATTGCCGCGTCTTTATCGGCGGGCGGCATTTGGCCGTGTACCAGGCCCACCACATCGTCCCCCAAGATCGCGCGCAACCTTTTGAAACGCTCCTCAGCCGCAGTCAGGTCCGAGACCTCGGATTCATCGACTAATGGGCACACCCAATAGCATTGTTTGCCTGCATCAATCGCACCGCGCAGATGGGCCACAACTTCGTCCATGCGTTGCGTGCTGACGACTGCGGTCTTGATCGGTTTACGACCCGGCGGCTTTTCATCCAGCACCGAGACGTCCATATCGCCGTACTGCGCAAGCGCCAAACTGCGCGGGATGGGCGTAGCGGTCATCACCAGCACATCAGCGCGTTGGCCCTTTTCGGACAGCTCCATGCGTTGGCGGACGCCAAAACGGTGCTGCTCATCAACGATGGCCAGCCTTAGGGCTTTGAATTCAACATCGTCCTGAAACACCGCGTGGGTACCGACCAATATCTGAATATCTCCCTGCTTCAGCGCGGCCAGCTTCGCTCGACGCTCAGCCCCCTTGTCGCGCCCGGTCAGGATTTCCAGTACAACTCCGGCTTCTTCTGCCAATGGACGCAGCCCTTCAAGATGCTGCCGGGCAAGGATTTCGGTAGGGGCCATCATTACCCCCTGCCCGCCAGCTTCAACGGCTATGAGCAGCGAAACAAATGCTACTAGAGTTTTTCCTGCCCCCACATCGCCCTGAAGCAACCGGTTCATCCGCGTCTCAGCGGCCATATCTGCCGAGATTTCCTCGATCGCGCGTGTCTGCGCTCCGGTTGGTCGATATGGAAGGCTTGCAAGCACCTTGGATTGCAAAGCACCGGTGCCGAGACTGACGATCCCCCGCGCTTTACGCTCACGCTGTCGTGCCAGGGCCAGCGTCAGTTGATGTGCGAGCAGCTCATCGTAAGCCAGACGTTCCCGCGCAGGCGCAAAAGGTGCTACGTCGTCCGCCCCTTGTGGGTAATGCGCCGCGTGAATAGCAGTTGTCCAATCTGGCCAATTCTGTTGTGCCACCTGAGCGGGGTCGGCCCATTCGGCCAATGCAGGTACTCGCGCCAACGCACTTTGAGCAGCTTTATAGGCAGTTTTTTGCGTCACACCCTGCGTCAGATGATAAACCGGTTCAAACTCGGGCAATTCGCCTGCGTTTTCAGGCGCGACCATATGATCGGGGTGTACCATCTGAGCCATGCCATCGAACAGCTCAAGCTTTCCCGATACCACCCGGCGTGCGCCCTCCGGCAACAGCTTCTTCAGATAGTCCCCTCGGGCATGAAAAAACACCAGTTGGAAATCCGCCTGACTGTCTTCAACATGAATGCGATATGCGCCCCCTTTGTTCCGCGGTGGTCGATGCGCGCCGATCGTCACCTCAACAGTCAGAGTCGTCGGAAGGTCGGCGCCCTGAATCGTATCGCGTCGCCGCCGGTCAATCACCGCATAGGGTAGCGAAAACAATACATCGCGCGGTGAATCGATCCCCAATTGGCCCAGAAGCTGCGCGGTCTTCGGCCCCACACCATCTAGTGTTTCAAGACCCGCAAACAGCGGAAAGAGCTGTTCAGGCCTACCGCTCATAGATCGCCAATCAGTTGAAGCCAGCTATCTTCATCCAAGGTTTCGATGCCCAGATCAGCCGCTTTTTTCGCCTTGGACCCTGCACCCGGGCCCGCCACGAGCAAATCAGTTTTCTGGCTGACTGAGCCGGACACTTTGGCTCCCAACGCTTCGGCGCGGGCCTTGGCCTCGGCGCGTGTCATCTTTTCAAGCGTTCCCGTAAACACGACGGTTTTTCCTGCGACCGGACTGTCCGACGCAGGAGCCTCTGGTGGAACAACCGTCAGATGTTTACGCAGATCATCAAATGCTTGGCGTTCCTCCGAATTGGCAAACGCATCAGATAGTGACAACCCGAGCGTGGCGCCGATTCCGTCGATACCAATCAGATCAGCCCAGGCGCTCGCGGCATCTGTCGAAACATCCATTCGCACGAAAGCCGCATCCCGAACTTCTTTAACTTTCGCACGCCTCGCTTCTGCAGTAGCCGCGATCCTCTCGGCGTCTTCCGCTTCATCGGCTGCACGCTGCGCAAGCGCGGCAGGCCGGGCCGTATCAATGGAGGCCGCCATTACATCCCATTCCCGATAAAACAACGCCAAATCTCGTGCACCAACTTCGCCCACATGACGAATCCCCAGAGCGAACAACAGACGGGCAAACGGTATGGTTCGCTTGTCATCGATCGCTGCAAACAGGTTGCTTGCCGATGTCTCGCCCCAGCCGTCGCGGTTTTTCAACCGGGCCAGGTTTTCGGTGTCGCGATCTTTCAATGTAAATATATCAGCGGGTGTGTTTATTGGCAGAAGAGGATCGCCATAAAACATCTCGATTTGTTTTGCGCCAAGCCCTTCGATATCGAACGCCTTGCGCGATACGAAATGTTTGAGTTTTTCAACCGCCTGAGCGGGACATATCAGCCCCCCTGTGCAGCGGCGGACCGCATCCCCCTCTTCCCGGATCGCGTCGCTGTCACATTCCGGGCATTTCGTCGGGAAAGCGAAGGGCCGCGCATCATCGGGTCGTTTCGACAGATCAACATCCGAGATTTTCGGGATCACATCCCCGGCCCGATAGACCTGAACCCAATCTCCAACGCGAATATCCTTGCCCTCACGAATGACTCCGCCTTTGGCGTCCCGCCCTGCAATATAATCTTCATTGTGTAGGGTCGCGTTCGAAACAACTACCCCGCCAACGGTTACCGGATGCAGCCGCGCTACCGGGCTAAGCGCGCCGGTACGGCCCACCTGAATGTCGATGGCTTCAAGCCGCGTCCAAGCCAGTTCGGCAGGAAACTTGTGCGCAATCGCCCAGCGGGGCGTGGTAGATCGGAAACCCAGCCGGGCCTGCAGACTCAGATCATCGACCTTGTATACGACCCCATCAATGTCATAGCCCAAGGTCGCGCGCTGAGCTTCAATCTGACGGTAATGTTCCAACATCTCATTAGTCGTTGAGCAACGCCTTGTCAGCGCATTGACCTGGAACCCCAAGGTTTTGAGGCGATCAATTGCGTCCATCTGAGTCTCAGCTAGCGGTGCAGACAATTCACCCCAGGCGTAGGCAAAGAATTTCAGCGGGCGAGATCGTGTTATTTCGGAATCCAGTTGACGGAGCGAACCAGCCGCAGCGTTGCGCGGATTTGCAAAGGTCTTTCCACCTGTTTCGACCTGACGTGCGTTCAAAGCCTCGAAATCATGGTGAGACATGTAGACCTCGCCGCGAACCTCAAGAACGTCTGGTGCACCCTCAATTCGGTGTGGAATATCGGAAAGCGTACGCGCATTTGCGGTAACGTTTTCACCGGTCTCACCATCACCACGTGTTGCAGCCTGCATCAGTTCACCCTGCTCATACCGCAGGGATAATGACAGGCCGTCGATTTTGGGCTCAGCTGTATAGGCGAGCGGTGCCTCATCTCCCAGTCCCAGATATTTGCGGATCGAGCGGTCAAAATCGGCAACATCCGTGTCATCAAACGCATTGCCCAGTGACATCATACGCACGGCGTGGGTCACTTTTGCAAATCCATCTGAAACGCGTGCGCCCACTTGTTCAGTAGGGCTGTCGGAGCGTTTCAGTTCGGGGAATCGCGCCTCGATCTCGGCATTGCGACGCTTGAGAGCATCATAGTCGGCATCCGAAATTTCTGGAGCATCTTCAGTGTGATAAAGCTGGTTTGCCCGCAGCAATTCCTTGGCGAGCCGGGCCAATTCTTCCCGTGCTTCATCTTCTGTCAGATCTGCGATTGCTGTGGTATCGCTCATGGCCCCGCCCTGTCACGTCGTCTTGAAAACCAGTGATAGGACGAGGCCATGGTCAGGTCCAGTGTTGTGCTGACACGCGAGTGGATTTACCGCCCCGGACCATCGACGGTAGCAATCAGATCAGATTAGGCACCCACGGCCATGCGGGTTTCACCCATGTTGTTGGCTTGCGGATCACGCAGGACATATCCACGGCCCCAGACCGTCTCGATATAATTCTCACCACCGGTCGCATTGCTGAGTTTCTTGCGTAACTTGCAGATGAAGACGTCGATAATCTTGAGCTCGGGCTCATCCATGCCGCCGTAGAGATGGTTCAGGAACATTTCTTTGGTCAGTGTTGTTCCTTTCCGCAGGCTCAGAAGTTCCAGCATCTGATATTCCTTGCCTGTCAGGTGTACGGTTTTTCCGTTCACCTCTACGGTTTTGGCATCCAGATTTACGGCGACCTGCCCGGTGTGAATCACGGATTGAGAATGCCCCTTAGAGCGGCGGATAATCGCATGAATGCGCGCCACCAGCTCTTCGCGATGGAAAGGTTTGGTCAGATAATCGTCTGCTCCAAATCCAAATCCCTTGATCTTGCTTTCGGTGTCATCAGCGCCCGACAGAATCAGGATCGGTGTCTCTACCCGTGCTATGCGCAGTTGGCGCAACACTTCATGGCCGTTCATATCCGGCAGATTCAAGTCCAACAGGATGAGGTCGTAATCATATAGCTTGGCCAGATCGATGCCTTCTTCGCCAAGGTCCGTCGCATACACGTTGAGATTGGCGTGTGTCAGCATCAGTTCGATGCTTTTGGACGTGGTTGGATCATCCTCGACAAGAAGTATGCGCATGTTCACTGCTCCAATTTAGGTCAAATTCTTCAACTGATTTGAGCCTGAATAAAAATGGTTAATCTGACGTTACCGTTGAATCATTTATTCACTTTCACCTTTAAGTTGTCGATATTTTTTTAAGGCCGTCACCTTCAATGCATCGATCCCGTGCTCAGCAACTGCTGAGACCCACGAGTTGAACTCTTCATCGCTGATGCCATAGCGCTTTTTGGCTTCGGACAACGAAATCAACCCATAAAGTACACCACGCACAACGATCACCTTGCGCGACGCCACCCAGCGCCGCGTATCCGCAGGAGGCAAATCGGCGCGTGTCAGCACGCTCCCGTCAGGCAGGGTGACCGACCTTGGACCTTCCACTTTGTGCAAATACATCTCTCATACCTTCTGCTGCTGCGACAAAGCTGCACCCAGCCTACTTAAAAGGGCGTGAAACCGCCCCTTGAGAGTGTCTAGAATTTTCTTATATTCTGCCGGTCTTTCTTAACCCGGACAGGAACCGCCTATGGCCCTCGATACCGAGACCCCGCTGAACTCGCTTGGCTTTGCCAAACCACCCTCGGAAACGCGGGTTGTCGTGGCCATGTCCGGCGGTGTGGACAGCTCTGTTGTGGCGGCCCATCTCGCTGATCAAGGCTATGATGTCGTAGGTGTTACTTTGCAGCTTTACGATCACGGTGCGGCGTTGGCCAAGAAAGGCGCGTGCTGTGCGGGGATCGACATCCACGATGCGCGTCGCGTGGCGGAAGAACGCGGGTTCCCTCACTACGTCTTGGACTATGAAAATATCTTCAAGGACGCCGTAATCGACGAATTCGCCGACAGCTATCTTGCCGGCGCGACTCCGGTGCCCTGCATCCGTTGCAATGAACGGGTGAAGTTCAAGGACTTGCTTGAGACCGCCAAGGACCTTGAGGCCGACTGCATGGCCACGGGCCACTATATTCAGCGCAAGATGGGCCCCAACGGCGCCGAGCTTCATAGCGCTGAGGATGCAAATCGCGATCAGTCCTATTTCCTATTTTCGACCACACCGGAACAGTTGGATTTCCTGCGTTTCCCGCTTGGCCACCTGCCCTCCAAAGACGCCACGCGCGAGATGGCGGCACAATATGGGCTGGCCGTTGCGGACAAGCCGGATAGTCAGGACATCTGTTTTGTGCCCAACGGAAACTATGCCAGCGTGATCGAAAAACTGCGCCCCGGAGCCGCAGAACCCGGTGAGATCGTACACGCCGATGGCCGCGTTCTGGCGCAGCATAACGGGGTGATTCACTATACGATCGGTCAGCGTCGTGGGCTCGGTATCGGTGGTCTCAGCGAACCTTTGTATGTGGTCAAGCTGGATGTGGACAAGAAACAGGTTGTTGTCGGCCCCAAAGAGATGTTGGCCACAAGAACCGTTCCCGTGCGCGAGATCAATTGGCTGGGAGACGAACCGTTCACGTCAAAGAACGAATGGCATGTTTCGGTCAAAGTCCGCTCGACCCGCCCCCCGCGTGAGGCGATTATTCGCCCCCTTTCCGACACAACAGCCGAGGTTGAATTGCTGACGCCCGAGGAAGGTATCTCTCCGGGTCAGGCTTGTGTGTTCTACGAAACCGATAGCAGCCGTATCTTTGGCGGCGGCTGGATCTGGCGCGGTTACTAAATCGCGTCAGTCCACGAGTTGCTGAGGATATAGATCCCGGCACAAATCATCACGTAAGGCACCAGTTTCTCAAGCCGACGTGCGAAACCGCCGGTCATGATTGGGGATTGTGCACCCCAAAGCCCCAGCATGGTCAGCGTCAGCGCTGCGGCCACCGCGCCGGTGACACCCGCAATCCGATAGCTGGGGGCTGAGTCGGCCAATAGCGGCGCAAGCACAGCGAACGTGTCCATCGACAGACTTATGAACAGCAGCATGGTGACGAATGTCGAAGCACCCGTGGATATTTGAGGGGCCTCCTCGGTCTCCGATCCGCGGAACTGACGGATAACTCCGATCAGCCCGAGGCCAAGTGGTATCACGCCCAGATATCCAGCCCAATGTGGCACCACATCATCGACGCCCAAGGCCAACAATAAGGCGGCAGCGATGATTAACATCTGCGCCAGCAGGAACCCCGCAACGGTCCGGCGCGGACCAGACACCATCATCAACGCTACAAGAGCTGCAAGGTTGTCGAGATTGGTCAAAACCTGCGCCATGAAGGCAGAAGCAGCAAAGATCACATGATCCAGCATCACGATTTCATTCTGTCCAAAACGGACCTTGCCGCACGCAAACCCGGTGCTTCGCCACCGCGACCAAGACGCTCCATCGTCGTCGCCATGGCTTGATGTTGGGCGTCGGGGGTGGCGGCCACCTGTTCCAACGCCGAAGCGATCTTGTCCGGTTGGCATTCATCCAGCAGACATTCGGGTACTGCGTGTGTCTCCGAGACCAGATTGACCAGTGTGACGGTGTCCAGCTTAACCATTCGTTTTGCGATCAGCGTGGTCAGCCAGTTGAGGTTATAGGCGATCACCATCGGTGTTGCCTGCGCGGCCAGTTCCAATGAGACCGTGCCGGATGCAGCCAATGCAAGATCAGCAGCGGCAAACGCTGCCCTTTTCTGCGATTGCGCGTCGTCCGAGGGCAATTCCCGCGGATCGACAACTATCGGATTCCCCGGCCAGTCCCGAACCTGTTCGACGACCGCATCAACCATATGTGCAACTGCGGGCACGACCACGCGCATATCGGGACGGTCTTTCAGAAATTCCTGCAAAGCAGCGCCAAAGATCGGAGCCAGCCGTTCGACCTCACCCCGCCGAGAGCCGGGCAAAGCCAGCACGATCGGCGCGTCGCCCAGATCGTGAGCCGCGCGGAATCGCTGGATATCCTGATCGGACGCAATGGGTTCGTTCACAACCGGATGGCCGACAAAGTCACACTCCATCCCTGCCCGCTCCATATAAGGCGGTTCAAAGGGTAACAGCGCAAGTACGTGATCGATTACTTTCGCCATCTTGTCTGCGCGCCCCGGCCTCCAGGCCCAGACGCTGGGGGCAACGTAGTGGACAGTGCGAATCTCGCTGGAGGCCTTTACCAGCTTAGCCACACGCAACGAGAAATCCGGGCTGTCGATAGTGATCAGTACATCAGGCTTCGTGTCTAGAACTGCCTGAGCAGTCTCAGCGATACGGCGTTTTAGGTGAAAGAACTTGGGCAGAACCTCGACCAACCCCATAATGCTGAGTTCAGACATGGGAAATCGGCTGGTCAGCCCCTGCGCCTGCATTAGCGGCCCGCCAACCCCATCAAACTGCACCTCTGGCAAAAGGGTACGCAGACCTTCCATCAACGCGGCCCCTAAACGGTCGCCCGAAGGTTCACCGGCGACCAGAAATACGCGCATCAGACCGTGCGCTCGCGGACATAAAGAAACAGACCAAGGCGATTGCATTCTTCAATCACGCGATCGCGTTGCAAAACGATGACGCCGCCCTTTTCGATGACAATGCCCGACAGGCCCGCCGCGACAGCCGCCGAAACGGTGTCGGGTCCGATGGCAGGCATATCTGCGCGGCGATCCTGATCTGGTTTTGGACCCTTGTACAGAATGCCACCGCCCGCGTCGGGGCGCTGAGTCAAGGATTGCAGCATCCATGCGGTGCCATAGATGCCCTCGATCGCCAACGCTTGAGATTTCAGTACTACGCAAGCCTGACCGATATCCGCCGTCCCCATGTTGCGCAGGATTCCTGCCGCTCGATCTGCGTCGGCGTGATCAGTTTCAGAAGGCTGGGCTTCGGTCGATGAGCCAAGAGGCGGCAGCAAATCCGGCGCGATCTCATGCGCCGCACGGACCGTCAAACCGGCATCCTCAAATATTCCAATGACCGCGCGCAATGCGCCGTCGTCACCGGCCATGATGGCCTTTTGCAGGATCGGCACCAGCGGCATCGTCGCCGCATCAATGCGAGCTGGATTGACAGTCGGACGACGCACTGCCCCTGCCATGCAAATCTCGGTCACGCCGCGGGCTTTGAGATCGGCGATGAAGCTACCCAGTTGCTCCAATGGAAAAACCAAGTCGGTGGTCAGTGTATCGGGCTCAAACCCTTCCAGAGCGCAGATTAGCGGGCGGTTTGGCAGACAAGTGACCACCTCGTCTGGTAAAGCGCCAGTTCCTGCGATCAATGCCAGCATTGGCCTACTTCCTCGGGGTCAGGAACGAACGGTCTGTTTGCCCCGTCACAAATTCGACGATCTGGCGCACATATTCGTTGTCTGCATCCTCGCCCAGCCGGGTGGCGCGATCCATGAAGGTGCCGTCTCCTTCTGACAGTTCCTTGAAGGCCGCGCGCAATGCCGAGATATCCTCACGCGTTACACCACGCCGTTTCAAACCGACCAGATTCAAGCCATCCAGTTCGCCCCGAGGCGCCTGAACAAGCCCATATGGAATCACATCATTCGGGACCATCGTAAGCGCGCCAATGATGGCACCGCGACCTACGCGCACGAACTGATGTAAGCCCGAAATTCCGCCAACGATGACGTCATCCTCGATAATACAGTGACCAGCCGCGCCAGCGTGATTCACCAGAATGACCCGGTTGCCGATTTGTACATCATGCGCCACGTGGACACCGGCCATCAGTAAGCAGTCATCGCCAATCCGGGTGATACCACCGCCGCCATCCGTGCCGGTGTTGATAGTGACGTGTTCGCGGATACGGTTGCGCTCACCGATTTCAAGGCGCGTGTTCTCACCACCGAATTTCTTGTCTTGCGGAATTTCCCCGACAACAGCAAAGCTGAAAATCACTGTGTCATCACCAATTGACGTATCGCCGGTGACTACGACATGGGATTTCAGTTCGACCCGATCGCCCAGACGGACCTGCGGACCGATATGGCAGAATGGACCAATCGTACAACCCTGCCCGATCTGCGCACCGTCTTCGATAATGGCGCTGGGATGAATACCGCTCATGTTGTTTTTTCCATGTCCCAGTCGACATAGGCCGAAAATTCAGCTTCGGCAGCAACCTCGCCCTCGACTGTAGCGCGGCCGCTGAACTTGAAGATCTTGCCACCTTTCTTACCGCGTACAGTTTCGACATGCATTTCGAGAACATCGCCAGGTACGACCTTGCGGCGGAATTTGCATTTGTCGATATTCATGAAATAGATCAGCAACTCGCTGTCGATTACATCCATGCCGACACCCAGCATAACTCCTGCAGTCTGCGCCATCGCCTCGACAATGGTCACGCCAGGCATGATCGGAGTTCCGGGGAAATGGCCCTGAAAGTGCGGCTCGTTCATGGTGACATTCTTGATGCCCACCGCTGATTGATAGCCATCGATATCCACAACCTTGTCGACCAACAAAAACGGATAGCGATGCGGCAATATACGCTGAATCAGCTGAATGTCGGCGCTCTTGGTTTCCGTGGTCATGGTGCGGATGTCCTGTTCTGGATGTCTCTTTCAAGCGTGGTTAGCAATACCCGTACCTAAGGGCAAGCCAGCCTATTCGTTGTTATTGTTTTCAAGTGTAGCGCCGTCGCCGATTGCGGCATCGATCCTGGCGATCGCAGCGTTGGTAATATCTGAGGCGTCCGTGCTTAGAACCACATTGGACCGCTCGATCACAATCGAGGCGCCAAATTCGCGCAGCAGTTCGATCAGCACCGGTTGCGCCATTTCAAAAAACTGACCACGCGCCTCTTCGCCGCGCCGCGCTAATGCGTCCAGTTTGGCGCGCTGGCCGTCACGGTGTGATTGAACTTTCTCGTCAAAAGCTTCGGCAAGCGGGCGAAACTCGTCCGCCGAAAGATCTGACCTCTTTTCGGTCAGATCTTTTTCTTCCTTGCTCAACTGCGCCACAATCCGTTCGTTTTCTTCAGCCAAAAGGGTGCTTTCGGCTTCAATCTCGCGAAAGACGCGCTGCCCAAAGGCGGAATCTGCAAACAAACGCTCACTGGAGATTGTCAGAACGTCTGTTTGTGGCACGCCCAATTGCTGCGCACCCAGCGGCATTGCTACAGCTAGCAGTACCAAAACGCACAGGGCCCTTAGCGGGCCCTGCAGGATGTTCTTAACTTCGGTGATCATTCGCGATCAGAACCTGGCTTGAACGGTCAGGTCAAAGCTTTGCTCTTTATCGAAGTCCTCTTTCTTGAGGGCTTGCGAGAAGTTGAAGCGAAGCGGACCAAACGGTGTTTCCCACAGTACGGATACCCCTACAACATGCCGGATCGAACCGCTTTCACCAACAATATCAGCGCCTGCGGTGTTGACGTTGTTGAGATTGTAGAGGTTGCCAACATCGTAGAAGACGCCGCCACGCAGCCCCAGTTCTTCGGGCAGCCCCAGCGGGAAGTCCGATTCGAAACGAGCAACCCAGTAGTAGTTGCCGCCGATGGCATCATCCTGCCCGTTCGAAAGGTCACGCGGCCCGATACCAGCAGGCTCAAACCCGCGGAATGTGCTGGGACCTAGAACAAACCGGTCGAGCGTGCGGCTGAAATCGTCCCCGGTCCAGTTCAGCGCACCCAGTTCAAGCGTCGCGCGCAATACGACTTCTTCGTTGAGGACGCGTTTCTGGGCTATCGCCCGTGCCGTGGTTTTGAAAAATTCATTGTCCCCGCCAAGACCAGCAGCATCCACGCCGACTTCGAACAAGACGCCCGCTGTGGGGTTCAGGCCACCAATACGGCTATCGTATACGTAGGACACACCCAGAGAACTGCTGGTTCGTTTCCCCTGATCGATCTCTGATGAGATGACAGCGCCGTTCCGCTCATTGCTCTGCTGGGTCATTTCGCTGCGATCCCAACCATAGCGAAGACGCAACGCCGACAATTCACCAATCGCGTAGCTCAGCTGTGGGCGGAAGAACACTGTTTTTGTGTCGTAGCTGGCAAAGCTCGAATTGGTGCTGGCCAGACCAAGCCCAAGATCAAAGCGTAGCTTACGGCCCAGCAGATAAGGCTCGGTAAAGTTGATAACGTACTGCTCAGAATCCTGAGCTGTCGACAACGTGATACCCAAGTTTTGCCCGCGGCCGAGGAAGTTCGATTCATTCAATCCGATTGCGATCCCGAAACCGTCCGAGACCGAGTAGCTACCACCCAGGCTCAACGAACCGGTTGGTTGTTCTTCGACATCCACGTCCACGATAACCTGGCTTGGCGACGATCCCTCGCGGGTTTCCACATCAGCGACCGAGAAGAAACCCAAGGCGCGAATACGTTCGGCGCTCTGGCGGATTTCGCGGGGATTGAAGGGGTCGCCTTCAACGGTATCGAATTGACGGCGGATCACACGGTCTAGCGTGGTTGTGTTCCCCTCGATATCGATGCGTTCCACAAAGATACGCGGGCCACGGGTCAGCACGAACTGGACATCCAATGTCAGATCGCGGGGATTACGCGTTACCCGGGGCTCGACCCGCAGAAAATCAACGCCGTTTTTCAGCCCCAGACGCTCCATCCGCGCGATCGAGTTCTCAAGCACCGTCGGAGAGTAAATTACACCTGGTTTGACTTTCAGAGCCGCCTGATAAGGCGCCGGGTCCACACCCGGGATCTCACTGACGGTCGTAATCTGACCGAACGAGAACCGCTGTCCTTCTGTGACGTTCATAACCAGAAAGAATGCATCCCGTTCGCGGGTGAATTCGACATTGGCACTATTGACGCGAAAATCGATATAACCGCGTGACAGGTAGAAATCACGGATCACCTGTTTGTCGAATTCGATTCTGTCGGCAATGAAGGTGTCGCCGCGAAGGAAGGTCCGCAGAATGTTCGCCTGCTTTGTTTCAAGCACGCGGCGCAGTCGACGGTCCGAAAACGCGCGGTTTCCTACAAAACTGACTCGCTCGACCTCGATTGTCGTTCCCTCGGCGACTTCGAACACCAGATCGACACGGTTATCGCTGCGACGAATGATGCGCGGGATAACCGTCGCGGATACGCGGCCCTGCGCCGAATATACTTCGGCAATCAGGTCAGCGTCCGCTTCGGCCTGTTGAGGCGTGAATACGCGGCGGGTTTGGGACGATATCGCTTCGAGCAGGAGATCATCTTTTACGCGGCGATTGCCCTCGATGCTAATCTGGTTGATGGTCGGGTATTCCTCGACCGCGATGACCAACGTACTGCCACGTGGTGTAAGTTCGACTGTTTCAAAAACACCACTGTCAAGCAAACGCTGGAAGGCATCATTCAATTGTCCTGCCGTAACAGTCTGCCCCGGTTCGATTCCGGTGCGGGCGATAATCGTCGAAGTCTCGATCCGTCGATTGCCCTCAACTTCGAAGCTGTTGATGGTGTAAGATTGCGCCTGTGCGGGCTGCGTCAGAACCAGTAAACCCGGTGTGGCAAAAAGGAAAAAGAACGTTAGTGCCTGCCACAAAATGTTGCTTTTCCGCCCCCGCGAGCCGCAGTATGTGCCCGTGCGCCTGCTGTCAGTCATTTTTATCACTACCCAGAATTTTCAGCCTTTAGCTGCTGAGTAGCCCGATTGTGAGGCCATGTCAAAAGACGAAAAAGCAAAAACGGCCCATCAGGCCGTTGCACGTAAGTCAGACATATTCAGGAGAATCACAAACCGAGCAGATAACCACCAACAGCTAGAGCCAGTGCGGTCACGGCAAAGCTAAGCAGCATATCCCAGTTCAACTGGAACAGGACGCTGACACTCTGATAGGATTTTTGAAACGCCTTGGTCATTGAACTCAAGCCTACACTTATCGATGCACCCCGATAAGATAGGCTTGAATTGCGGCAATTTTGCGTCGGAACGGTGCCAAGATCGCCTTAATCAGCAGAACAGATCATTACTGACCGAGAAAAGCATCAATGACAGGATTAGCGTGACACCGACCCCCATCAGTACCCTCAGCGCTTTATCACTGGGTGGTCTGCCAGACACAGCTTCATAAGCGTAGAATAGCAAGTGTCCCCCATCCAAGGCTGGGATCGGGAACAGGTTCAGCAACCCGACCGCCGTTGACAATACGGCGATGAAGAAGATGAAGTTCTGTGCCCCCTGGCTGGCCATAGCACCCGAGGTTTCGGCAATACCGATCGGCCCGGAAATGTTGCAGGTGCTGATCGCTCCGGTGATCATGTGCCACATTCCCGACAGTGAGCCTTCGATGATGCGCCCGGTTTGGACCACGCCACCTTCGATCGAATCCCAAATGCCCGCTGGAACGGTTTCGGGATCGATCATCATGCCGCCTACGATACCGATGCGCCAATGGGTGATGAAACCACCATCCGACGTCGGCTCGTCCGTGCGTCGGGGCGCAAGTGCAAATTCCAAATCCGCCCCGTCGCGCCATACATCCAGCAGCAATACGCGCCCGTTCGATCCTTCGACATGTTCCTTAAGCTGCTCGAACGCAAAGATCGGATCACCGTCTACCGCCCTGATTACGTCGCCTTGCTGCAACTGTATGTCCATCGCGGCACTGCGCGGCGTAACCTGTTGGATTAGCGGTGGAAAGAGCCAAGGTGCCACGACATCAGTGGTCTCTCCATCTCGGATAACCGTATAGTCCAGCTCTGGTTCTACAGGCAGCGAATTGATGAAATCGGACCAGTTGCTTGCGTCATCGAAATCCGGTGTTGGAATGCCTGCGATGGCGATAATCTCATCGCCCTCCTGCAGACCCTGAATTGTACCAGGCAACGGCTGCAGTGCACCAACTGTCAAAGGTTCACGGGAAACACCCTGCGACCAGAAAATCAGGCCAAACACCAATATCGACATCACGAAATTAAAGACCGGCCCTGCCGCAACAGTAGCCGCACGCGCCCAAAGCGGGGCGCCGTGCATGGTGCGGCGCAGCTCTTCCGGGCTTTGCGCGGAGATCTCACTCATCGCGTCTACGTCTTTGCCGGACGCGGCATTGGCATCCCCGAGGAATTTGACATAACCGCCAAATGGCAGCAGCGCGACCTGCCAGCGAGTGCCGCGCTTATCTATGCGGCTCCATAGAACCGGGCCGAAACCGATCGAGAACACTTCGGCATGAATGCCAGACCACCGACCAACGATGTAGTGGCCGTATTCGTGCACCGCGACAATCACGGAAAGCGCAATAACAAAGGCTATTATCGTGTAGAGCAGATTGCCAAATTGCGGGATCAAAGAGAGTATATCCAAAAGTTCTATCCTGCTCGTTCCAATACGGTTTCATCGACCCACTGACGTGCGAGATGGTCCGTTTGCTGTACATTATCAAGGGTCAATGGTGCATCAATCAGGCTGTCTGAGGCCTCAAAGCGCTCCAACACGGCCGACACCGTGTCTGCCATATCCAAAAAACGTATCCGGTTTTCTATAAAGTGGTCCAATGCGCGCTCTTTGGCGGCGTTGAAGATCGCACCGGACAAGCCGCCGCGCTGCATCACTTCGCGGGCAAGACGCAAAGCCGGGTAACGCGCTTCATCCGGTGCATGAAATCGCAACTGACCCAGTTGCGCGAGATCCAGGCGCGCAACAGGTAAATCGCGCCGTTCGGGCCAATGCAGCGCGTACCCGATGGCATGGCGCATATCCGGAGCCCCCAGATGCGCCATCAAGGCGCCGTCCTGAAATCCGACCAGTGCGTGAACGATGGATTCGGGGTGCACGAGGACTTCGATATTCGATGGGTTAACGCCAAAATATTCTTTGGTTTCTATAACTTCCAATGCCTTGTTGAACATAGATGCGCTGTCGATCGTAATCCGCTGTCCCATGTTCCAGTTCGGATGACTCGATGCCTGTTCAACAGTTGCTTTGGCCAGATCGCCAAGCGGCCAATCCCGGAACGCTCCACCGCTTGCGGTGATAATGATCCGTTCGACGCTTGTCATATCCTCGCCCACAAGCGCCTGAAAAACTGCCGAATGTTCGCTATCCACGGGTAATAGCGTGGCGCCATGCGCCCGAGCCGTTTCCAGAACCAGCGGCCCGGCACAAACCAGCGTTTCCTTGTTGGCAAGCGCGAGTGTCGCCCCTTGTTTCAACGCTTCGATCCCCGGAGCCAGTCCTGCGGAACCGACAATTGCAGACATCACCCAATCCGCCGGTCGCGCCCCGGCCTCGATCAGAGCGGCCTGCCCCGCAGCCGCTCGCACTCTGCTGCCGGCCAATGCGTCACGCAGATCATCGAGTTTGTCATCAAACGCAGTCACCGCCACGTCTGCATCCAGGCGCACTGCATCGCGTGCAAGCTGCGCGACGTTGCGTCCACCGGTCAACGCGACCACGTCATAGGCATTCGGATTTCTTGCGATCAGATCAATCGTATTCTGGCCAATGGAACCAGTCGCACCAAATATGGATACCCTTCGCATCACATACCTCCGGGCGCGTAAAACAGCCCTGCGAGCAACACAAAGACTGACGCGCCCATCATCCCATCAAACCGGTCCAGAAACCCGCCATGGCCGGGTATAAGGTTTGAGCTGTCCTTAACGCCAAAGCCACGTTTTGTCGCGCTTTCAACAATATCACCGATCTGGCTGGCCATAGAGGCAAGAACCGAGACAACGATAAAAGCAATGCCGAAACCGGCATAGTGCGCAAAAACTGTTCCGACCAGCGCGGCAGCAACCCAGCCTCCAACCGTACCGGACCATGTCTTCTTGGGGCTAACTCTGGGCCAGAACTTAGGTCCGCCAAGCGTTTTGCCCACAAAATACCCGGCGACATCCGTGGCCACGACCACAAGGATCAGCCAAACCATCCATCCAAATCCCAGGTTTTCTCGGATCGATATGAATCCCAGCCCCGACATCGCGATCCAAAGGGCAAACAGGACGTATATCCCGCGCGCACGGTTGATCTGTCCTGCTCCTACCAATGCCGGGGCCACCAAACATGGAAGCTTGTATAGCGGTGGTAGATGATAGCTTAGGACCACGGCGAACCCGGTCAGTATCGCCAGCTGAAACGCGACACCCTGACGTTCTGGGTCGATCATCCGGATCAGTTCCCATATCATCAGACCGCAGACGGTGCCGATAAATATCTCAAACCACAGGCCGCCTAGCCAAACTTCGACTGCCGCAATAGTCACAAGAACCGAAGCCGACAAAACCCGGGCAGTCAGATCAGACCATCGGCCATCACTCATGCCGGGACCGCTCCAAACCGCCGTTCACGCGATCCATAGTTGCGGCACAGCCGTTCCAGTTCTGCAGCTGTGAAATCAGGCCACAAAGTATCGATGAATTCGTATTCGGAATAGGCAGACTGCCACAGCAGGAAATTCGAAATCCGCGCTTCACCACTGGTACGGATCACCAAATCGGGGTCTGGCAGAACGCGCGTGTCCAGATATTTAGGCAGAGTTTCCTCGTCCACGTCCTCGGGGCGCAGAATGCCATCGGCAACGTCACGTGCCAAACGTCTGGTCGCGCGCGCCACCTCGTCACGACCGCCATAGTTCAAGGCAACGGTTAGATGAACCAGGTCATTGTTCTGTGTTTCGCGTTCAAGCGTATCCATCAGCTCGGTCAGCTTGGCATCCAGCCGAACTCTATCCCCAATGAAACGGACCCGAATGCCGTTATCTTTCAAGGTCTTGGTCTCTTTGGCGATGTAACGGCGAAACAAGCTCATCAGGCCTGCAACTTCGACCTGAGTGCGTTTCCAGTTTTCAGTCGAAAACGCAAATACTGTCAGATACTTGATCCCTAAACCTGGGCAGGCCTCGACCACCTCACGGACGCGGCGCGCACCTGCATGATGGCCAAACAATCGAGGCCGCCCGCGTGACTGTGCCCAGCGACCGTTGCCGTCCATGATGATAGCAACGTGGCGCGGCCCTGCAATCGGAGAGGTATCGGGATCCTTTGGCATATCCGAGGCTCAGACCTGCATGATCTCGGCTTGTTTGGTCTCGAGCGCATCATCGACGGATTTGATCATGGTATCCGTCAGCTCCTGAACCTCGGTTTCCCAGAATTTCTGATCGTCCTCGGACATGCCGTCTGCCTTGGCCTTTTTGATCTGGTCCATGCCATCACGGCGCACATTCCTGATCGAAACCCGTGCGCTTTCTGCATATTGACCCGCGACCTTGCCGAGCTCGCGACGGCGTTCTTCGTTCAGTTCGGGAATCGGCAGCATGATGATGGTACCATTCAGTTGCGGGTTTATACCCAAACCGCTTTCCCGAATGGCCTTTTCAACTTTGCCTACGAGGCCCTTGTCCCAAACATTCACGGTTACCATGCGCGGTTCAGGGACGTTCACGGTACCAACCTGATTGATCGGAGTCATCGCGCCGTAAGCATCGACCATGACGGGCTCAAGCATTGAAGCCGATGCACGACCGGTCCGCAGCGAAGCGAATTCGGTTCTGAGGTTGGCCATGGCACCGTCCATGCGGCGTTTCAGATCATCGGTATCGAGTTCGAAATCATCAGACATGCTGCTCACTCCCCGTCTTCAGGTGATGTTCGGATGGGTCTTAAGCCATCACAAATGGGATGTATAGCAATCATGGTCACGAAATGTGGCAATGGCCAGAACTGTTTCCGGCATTTCGGCCGCATTCCCGACAATTGGGTCGGTCGGATGCATGCTCCGGCCGATCCGTTGTCTGTTTTGTCTATCAAGCGTTCACGTTTACCACGACGCGCCCTTTTACCTGACCTTGCAGGATGTCCGCTCCCAACTGGGGCAGATCAGAAAGGGTTGCTGCATGGACCATCGCCTCAAGCTTATCCATGGGCAGATCGGTTGCGATACGCTTCCAGGCACGGACCCGGTTGTCGTATGGCTGCATCACGCTGTCGATGCCCAACAGATTAACACCGCGCAGCAGGAATGGGATCACGGTCGCGGGCAGCGCCGCACCACCGGCAAGGCCAACCGCAGCGATCGAGGCCCCATACTTCATCTGCCCCAGCACGCGGGCAAGCATCGCTCCGCCCACCGCATCAACACATCCGGACCAAGTTTCACTTTCCAGCGGACGCTTGGTGGTCTCGTTCAACTCGTCACGCGGGACAATTGTGGTTGCACCCAGTGATTTCAGGTATTCTTCGGTTTCAGGACGCCCGGTCACAGCTGCAACCTCATAGCCCAGATGGGCCAAAATGGCCGTCGCGACCGAGCCGACACCTCCTGCGGCACCTGTGACCAACACCGGGCCATGACCCGGCTGCAAACCTTGATCCTCCAGCGCCATGACGGCCAGCATAGCGGTGAACCCGGCAGTGCCAACTGCCATCGCCTGCCGTGTATCCAACCCATCCGGCAACGGCACCAGCCAATCTGCCCGCGCGTTTGCTTTTTGTGAATAGCCGCCCCAATGCGCTTCACCTACGCGCCAGCCCGTCAGCACGACCTTGTCGCCAGGTTTGTAGCGTGCATCCGAGGACTGCTCGACCGTGCCCGCATAATCGATGCCCGGAATATGAGGATAGCTACGCACCAGACCACCGCCTTTGGGCGACATGCACAGACCGTCCTTGTAGTTCACCGTTGAATATTCAACGGCGATCGTCACTTCTCCATCCGGCAGCGCATCCAGAGAAATCTGCTTCACCGAAGCGCTTGCGAGGCCACTTTCTTCATCTTTTTCAACGACAAGTGCATTAAACATGAACTTACTCCTTCTATTGCCTCAATCGGCTGTGTTCCTGAAACAAGGGCTTAGCGCCAGAATTTTTCCTGCACCTCGGCCCATCGCATTCCATGTTCGGTCATCAATTCAATCCGCGTACCTGGCGCCCAATGGGACCGGTCGACCATTCCAATGGCTACATTCACTCCAAACTCGGGTGAATACGCAGCCGAAGCCACCTGCCCGACCTGCCGGCCCCCGGCCATCAGCGGCCAAGATTCGGTGCACGGTCCGATCTCACCTTCAATGACAAGCGGACGGATCTGTCGGGGTGGACCGTTTTTTGCCTGATCCGCCAAAGCGGCTTTACCGATGTAATCCAGCGGAGAATTGCAGAACCGTGCTAGCCCGCATTCATAGGGCGTATTCTCGCGCCGCATGTCCGACCCGAAACTCAACAGACCGCTTTCAACACGCTCAATCCCGTTTGGGCAACCTGCCCGCACGTTCAGGTCTCGGCCATTAGAAAACAGCGTGTCCCATAGTGGCATGCCATAATCCGTCCCTTCGACGTATATCTCGAACCCGCCTTGTTTTGACCAGCCAGACCGGGCGACGACGAAAGATGTATCTTCAAACGCTAACCGTTTATATCGAAAGAACTTTATATCCCTAACTTCATCACCAAAGACGCGCGTCATCAGCTCGTCCGCCTTGGGGCCCTGTACCGCCAAGGGCGACACATCCGGCTCAGAAATATCGACATCCAGCCCCAGCGCAATCACGATTCCCAGTGCAAATTGCCAAAGGTCACCATCGGCAACCGACAACCAATAGTGATCATCCGCCAGCTTGATCGCAACAGGATCATTCAGCATGCCGCCATTGTGATCTACTATCGGCACATAATAGCACTGGTTCGCCTGCATTTTGTCCATATCGCGCGGGCTGAGCATCTTCATCAGCCGCAACGCATCCGGGCCTTTGATCTGTACCTGCCGCTCACACGAGACATCCCAGACCTGAACATGCTGTTTCAGATGCGCCGCATCAGCTTCGACGCTTTCAAAAACCGTCGCAAGCAGCATGTGATTATAAACTGTATACCCTTTGACGCCTTCGGCCTCGACGCCCGGAGTGAATGGGGTTTTGCGCACGCGCCGGTTCGGTGAGATGACTGCCATGTCAGAAATCCTCTGGCAGAAAGACAAGATCGCTGACAGGTGCCTGCGAACCAGCCTCGGTTAGCATTTGGTGCAATTGTCCGCGATGATGTGTCTGATGATTGAACATATGAATGACGCATTGCCCGTAAGGCTTTGTTACGTCGTTCTCTTTTGCAGCCGAGTACCACGTGAACGAACCGCTCAGGACATCATCCACCAACGTATTGGCCCATCTGGCAATACGGGCGTCAATCGTATCGCGCAGCGGCAGCCAGTCGGCCATGCCAGTGCAGATCGAGACACTCTCAGGAATGCCACCACCTGGCCCCGGTCCCTTGTCAAACCGGGAAATCCAGATCCAATCCCCCCAAAGCAGATGATTGGCAGTTCCCATGATCGACCCGAAAAAAGCGCCGCGATCCCGTGCCAATTCTTCGTCTGAAAGAGCTTTGAGAAAGCTCTTTAACTGGTTGTTTTGCCAGTGGTTATATCGCGCCATTTCACGGGCATAGGCACCGGTTATCATTACTTAGGCCCGTGCCAGTCAATCGGGCAGATCTCGGCTGACTTGCCGCCGAAGTCCCATACGCGACCATAGTCGCGCACCTTGGATTTCGTACCTTTTGCTACAATGATGTCCGGCCCCATCCAGTATTTCGAATTTGAAACCATCACTGGGTGCTCTGGGTCTTTGCCCGCAAGCATTTCGATCTCACCCTGAATCTTGCGCCCTATCATGATCCGGCGTTTGGTGCCGTCCCTTTCGATCTGAACCGGTGCACGTTCAGCCCCTATGATCTCGCTGACCAACATAGTGAACAGCCCGGTTGTGCCACCTGCCTGACCGCTGAATATCTGCAACAGTCCATTATAAGCCTTGCCGCTGGCACGTTCATCCACATAAGCCGCGACTTTCCACTGGCCTTCGCCCATGCGTCCGGGGATATCAACCAGCAGACCTACATTCAGACCGGACAAATCTTCGCCTTCGTAATGGCCTTCGTCGATCGCGATACCCATCCACGCGTGGCAATGCCCTTCGGTCGGAGGGTGTGCACCCAGCGAAACCACGCATGGGCAGAATACGTCACATGAACAGTTCAGGATCAGTTCACCCTTAACCGCCCAATCGGTCGGGCTCATCTCACGCCGCTTGGGATTTGGCATCCGGCTGTCAATTCTTTGACTGACCGGCAGCTTGTCTGCATCCGGTTTTCTGTTTTTAGCCATCGACTTATCCTCCGTAAACAATGTGATGAGCGAGCAGGGCAAAACCACCCGCAATCAAGACGAATCCCATAGGACGGGTCACGGCGTGCCCGATCTGGGGAAGCTTTTCCAATACCATGAACAGGGTCGCCAGCCCCATCCAGAGCAGGCTCATGACGCCGCCGACAAAGCCCAACGCCATGAAGCCCCAGCAGCAACCGACACAGAACGCACCCAGTCCGACGCCCATGCGTACACCGCCGCCGAATCCGGTTTTCCAGTGGCCCAGAAAATACGTCATCGGTGCATGGCAAACACCGTGGCAGACTTCTTTCACCCGAGAAAACTGAAAGGCACCCACGGCGATCAACAGGCCGGCGGCCAGATATGGCGATTTAGCGATTCCCAACATATCAACCGCGCCGCCAAACAGCAGCGCCAATTGCAGGCCAGTGATCAGCGCAGCGAAGCCCACCCAAACTATGAAGTATCCGGATAGAACCCCCAGCCACCCTACCCGCGTACCGTTCGCGCTGCGGATCAGATCATCATAACTGCGCAACGTGGGCACCAAAGTCGGCAGCATCATGGCCGCCATCATGATCGCCCACATCCAGAAAAGCGGGCCGAACTCGGCCATGGGCATATACATGTCCATACGCGGATCCATGGCCGCCATCGCCTGACCCATCGGTCCGGGTCGACCGATCCAGTCCACGTCCATATCGCGGCTCATCGAGACCATCATCCACCACGACCAAAGGATCGTGATGTAGAAGCCCAACCAAAGCGCGCTGCGGAAAATTGAGCGACTCACTTGCTCCTCCCGACTCAACTCTCTTGCTTTTCAAATGTCAGACTTTTAAATGTCAGACAAATAAAAATTACGCATCGCCGAAAACAACCATGAAAATCGACCCTCAGAGTACTGCAGATCTGTCCGCTCAAATTGCTCAGGCAATCCGCGACGCCATTATTTCGGGTCGGCTAATCGTAGATGAGCGTCTGCCCTCAGAATCTGAGTTGGCCGATCAGTTCAAAGTATCGCGGCCTACGGTTCGCGAAGCACTGAAACGCCTGGCAGCGCAGTCCCTTATCCGCACGCAACGCGGGGCATCGGGTGGTGCGTTTGTGAACCGACTGAGTTTTGAGGATGCCTATTCCCAACAAGTCACAACCTCGACACTGCTGCTGTCGATGAACGCTGTCAGTTTCGACACCGCATGCGAAGCGCGTTATGCGCTCGAACGTGCATGCGCTGCTTTGTCGTCACAACGCCGCACCGCAGATCAACTCGCCACCATGCGGGCCGAGATATTTCGTCAGGCGCAACCAGGTCTCACAGATGAGGCTTTCTGCGCGTCCGACGTCGCCTTTCATCGCGCGCTTGTGGATGGCGCGGGCAACCCCGTTCTGTCCTACCAATTGGCCGGTGCGGTCGAGGCTATGCAACCTCTGATGAACATGATTACGTTCACGGCCCGATCCCGCGAAGAGATCATCGCCCTCCACAGTGACATCACAGACGCACTAGAAGCGCGTGATGCCGGCTCGGTCGATGCAGCATTGATCAAACTTGAGGCCTACACACGGCAACTGGCGCAGGACGTGGCCGAAAGACGACGCAAACCCGCCTGACCACAGGCAAAAAGGAACGAAGGACGGCGAGGTGCCCGAGCAGGCAGCATGACATCCGGCGTTAAGACCGGAACTTCCAACATGAATTGAAGATCAATGACTTACGGGAGGACGTTATGAACCAAAGACCGGACCCAACCTTTTACCCATCAGCCAAACTGGCGATGGAGGGCCCCACTGAGACGCTTGCATTCACTTTGATGCTAAGCCCTGATTTTTCCCAACCAGACGGTTTGGCCGTCGTGAACGTGGATCCGACTTCGGATGATTACGGAAAAATTGTCCATCAAGTGATCATGCCAGAGAAAGGCGATGAGTTTCACCATTTCGGGTGGAACGCTTGTTCCTCTGCGCTGTCACCGCTTAGTGGTCATGCGTTTCTGGAACGCCGCTACCTCATTGTTCCTGGTATACGATCCAGCCGGATCTACATTATCGACGTAAAGAACCCGCTTGAGGCCAAGATACACAAGATCATCGAACCCGAAGAAGTCTTTGCAAAAACTGGATATTCCCGCCCGCACACAATCCATTGCGGACCGGAGGGGATCTACGTGAGCACGCTTGGAGGCGGTGGCGAAGACGGCACGGACGGCCCTCCGGGCATTTTCATCATGGATTGCGAGAGCTTCGAGATCATCGGGCGCTACGAGATCGAGCGAGGTATCCAAGACAAACACTACGATTTCTGGTGGAACCTGCCACGTGACTATATGGTCAGTTCGGAATGGGGGCTGCCTCCGCAATTCGAAAATGGCATCGTGGCCGAGGATCTGCTTTCGAACAAATACGGGCACAGCATCCATTTCTGGAACCTACGCAGCCGGACCAATATTCAGACCATTGATCTGGGTGAAAATCACCAGATGGCCCTGGAAATCCGGCCCGCTCACGATCCGGTCAAACAATATGGGTTCTGTGGTGTGGTGGTTGACACGACCAACCTGCAGGGCGCGATCTTTACTTGGTGGCGTAATGATGATGGCACGTTCGAGGCCAAGAAGACCATCACGATCGATCCGCAGCCCGCTGATCCTGATGACTTGCCTGAATTGCTGAAAGGCTTCTCTGCCGTTCCGCCACTGGTCACGGATATCGATCTCAGCTTAGACGATAAATACCTTTATGTGGCCTGTTGGGGCACGGGTGAGATGCATCAATACGATGTCTCTGATCCGATGAACCCGACCCTTGCGGGCAAAGTCGAGATCGGGGGGATCGTCAAGAAAACAAAACATCCCAACGGGCAAGACTTTGGTTACGGGCCGCAGATGGTTGAAATCAGCCGCGACGGAAAGCGGGTATATTGGACCAATTCGCTTTATTCCACTTGGGATGATCAGTTCTATCCCGGTGAACGCGGGGCTGCGATGGTCAAGGCGGATGTTGGCGAAAACGGAGGCCTGACATTGGATCCGAAGTTCTGGGTCGACTTCCCCGACGGATATCGGGCCCACCAAATCCGGCTTGAGGGTGGAGACTGTTCAACCGATAGTTTCTGCTACCCATCGGTCTGAGTTGGAGACTCTGATGACATCAACGGCTGGTCTCTGGCTGGCCGTTGTGCTTAGCGGCGCTTATCATGGCCTGAATCCCGGAATGGGCTGGCCGCTTGCGGTATCTTCGGCGCTGATGGAACAACGGCCATCAGCTTTGTGGCGCGCATTGACCGCCCTGGCTGGTGGTCATTTCGTCGCCATGCTGGCGGTCCTACTGCCATTTGCTATGATGGCAGTTCTGGTTGAATATCAACGCGAAATTCGTATCGGCGCTGCGCTGATTGTGATCACAATGGGTGTTTACATCGCCATAACACGCCGGCATCCCCGGATGTTGTCGCGCGTACCGCCAAGCAAATTGGCACTTTGGTCGTTCCTCGTTGCGCTGGCACACGGCGCGGCGTTGATGTTGGTTCCGATTTATCTTGGATTGTGTGGATCAGACGAGCTGGAAACGGGCCAGATCGCAGTCTCTCAGATCATGGCGAGCAATGGCCTGCTCGTACTGACGGTCGCTGCACTTCACACAGCCGCCATGATCCTTGGCGGAGGCATTCTGGCCTTCGCCGTCTATCGCTGGCTGGGCCTTCAATTTCTGTCACGCAGCTGGTTCAATCTGGAACTTGTCTGGGCTCTCAGCCTGATCGCGGTCGGAGTTATAGGCTTGTGGTCAGCGATTTAGATGCTTTTCTTTACATAGTGCTGCGCTAGACTCTGCGGGCAGAGCAGAAAGGGAAAAAGTCCATGATCACAACCCTTAACGTGATTGCCGCCTTGCTGACCGTCGGCTTTGGTTTGTTCGGATTTCTGGCCCCGGCCTACACAGCCAACGCGCTGGACCTAGCCCCCACCAAAAGCACCATGGGACTTAGTGAGATGCGAGCCTCGGTTGGCGGGTTGTTCGTGGTGACAGGTGCCGTGGTTCTCTGGCTCAACACACCGATGGCATATGCCATGCTGGGCGTTGTTTATGCAGGGGCCGCGTTGGGCCGGTTTGTGTCTTTGGCGCTGGATAATCCCCCGTTCGTCAAGGCGCTGACTTTTGGTGGAATCGAGCTTGTTCTGGCCCTTTGGCTTATTCTCGCCAACTTGAACAGAGCTGCTTAACTTATTGAATTTGATACAAGTCAACCTTAGCATTCCGGGTTTGCATCCGACCACGTCCTAACCTATATATGAGGGGTCCTTCGGGACTATGGACATAAACGCGCTCGTAATAAGCGGATCGGACCCGGGGGCGGTACCCGGCGGCTCCACCAACATCCTTCGTTTGAGGATCATGGGGCCGAAATAGGATCGACGAACGTCTAAAGGGGTTAGCTTTGTCTCGGCTGTCTGCCACCGTTACCGGCGAAACTAGTACAATTGCAAACGACAATCGTGCTCCGGTTGCAGTTGCTGCGTAAGCAGTAGCAAGACCGAAACTTAAGCCCTTGCGCCTAGCCGCGTAAGGCGGGGTTCGCAGGTACCTGGCAACAGAAACCTGCATTTTACCGATTATGTCTGCTCCATGCCCATAACTCACCTGGGATTCAGGGTTTATTCATTTCTCTGATCCATCTTCCTGAACAAGCGACAGGAGGGCTGAGATGACGAATTCTGACAGGCTTAGGGCGTGGTATTCAGAGGTCTGGGAACAAGGCAATACCGATGCAATCGATCAGTTTTTTGCCCCGGATACGATGGCCGAAGGGTTGATACCCGAAATGCAGGTTGGCGCGGACGACTTTCGCGATCTGGTCATGGCGTTTCGTCATGTTCTGGGCGAGATCACAGTCGAACTGCCGAAGATCATCGAAAATGGTGATTGGGTCTCTGGTATTCTGCATGTCCGCACCTTCCGGGCCGATAACGGTGCCCCGCTTGAAGTTACCGGACAAGTCATGGCGCGCTTCAAAGGGGACAAGATGGTCGAGGCCTATAATCAGTTTGATTTCATTACACTTTTTGAACAACTGGGGCAGTTCCCACAGGATACCCTTCCGGTTTGCATGACCGGGCAAAGGTTGGACTGGGCCTGATAAACTTGACCGCAAGCTTGACCCATCCCGCATTTGCGCGCTAGCAGAGGATCAAGGGGTAAGCTTGCGAACACCCCGTGAGGCGGCAGCCCAAGTTCGCATGTATCCAAAGCAATAAAGAAACATGCAATGGCTGCCCCCAATGCAATTACACCCCGACAACTCTTGCGCCTGATCGGTACGCCTCAGGCTCCTATCCTGTTTGATGTGCGCACAGATGGGGATTTCGACGATGATCCCTCCCTCATACCCGGCGCATTCCGAATGCCATATCAAAATGTTGATGGCATAAGAAATCATACCGGCGATCATTCTTGCGTTGTAATTTGCCAGAAAGGCAAAAAGCTGAGTCAGGGCGTTGTTTCATGGCTGCAGGCTGAAGGGGTGGTGGCAGAATTTCTGGAAGGTGGAATGTTCGCCTGGCGCGCTATGCCGGGCGCAATGGTCGTGCCTGTGCCTGCCCTTCCTGCAGTTGCAAAAGGCAACACGGTCTGGGTGACGCGGCACCGCCCCAAGATTGATCGCATCGCGTGCCCCTGGCTGATCCGCAGGTTTGTCGACAGGCGCGCTCGGTTCCTGTTTGTAGCACCGGATGAAATTCAGGGGGTTGCCGAGCACTTCGGTGCCACACCCTTTGATGTTGAAGGAACTGATTGGAGCCATCGCGGCGACAATTGCACCTTTGATACGATGCTGGATGACTTCAAGCTTCGATCTGAGCCTCTGGACCGCATGGCGACGATCATACGTGCCGCCGATACAAACAGGCACGATCTGGCGCCTGAGGCCGCCGGGGTGCTGGCCCTTTCGGTCGGCTTGTCGCGCCAGTATCGGGATGACCAACAACAATTGCAGGCTGGAATGCACATCTATGATGCACTCTATCGCTGGGCGCGCGATGGCTCTAGCGAGACGCATGATTGGCCCGCGGGTCACGGCAGATGACCCCTTCATATCAAGAGTTGATCAGGGTGTTTGGGCGCATCGGGCTTTTGTCATTTGGCGGCCCCGCCGCCCAAATCTCACTCATGCATCAGGAACTGGTCGAAAAGCGCCCCTGGTTGGACGAACAGACCTATCTACGCGCGCTTTCGCTGTGCATGCTGTTGCCGGGTCCCGAAGCCATGCAGCTTGCCACTTATGCTGGCTGGCGGCTGCGCGGCGTAGCCGGAGGGTTGATCGCGGGCAGCTTGTTTGTGCTGCCGGGGGCTCTGGTGATCGCGCTGTTGGTTTTGCTCTATGCGGCCTATGGCACATTGCCTTTGGTTCAGGCCGGGTTTCTGGGCATCAAGGCCACCGTGATCATCATCGTCCTTCAGGCGCTACGGAACCTATCGAAAAAAGCGCTGACAGATGTTGAGCATCGGATGATCGCGGGCCTCGCCTTTTTAGGGATTTTTGTCTTCAACCTGCCCTTCCCGCTGATCATCCTGTGCGCCGCCGTTTGGGGGTTCGCCACTTCGAAGGACCATGCACCAGCCGCCGTTCAAACCAGCCCAACGCTTGCCAATCCCGTTCGCACTGCGGTTTTCTGGCTTGTTCTTTGGCTGGGGCCGTTGTTCGTGCTGTCTCTGACGGGTCAGGAACTGCTCAGCGATCTGGGTTGGTTCTTTGCCCGGCTCGCGGTTGTTACCTTTGGCGGGGCCTATGCGGTGCTGGCCTATATGACCCAGACTGTGGTCGAGACCTACCAATGGATCAGCACGGACCAGATGATCGACGCGCTGGGGCTGGCCGAAACGACGCCCGGGCCGCTGATTCTGGTGACTCAGTTTGTGGCCATGCTTAGCGGTCAGATTGCCGGAGGCGCCTCGCTGGCGTTTGCGGCGGGCATTGTCGCTTTATGGGCGACGTTTGTACCGTGTTTTCTGTGGATTTTTCTTGTAGCCCCGCATCTGGATAGAATCGCCGAGCGTCCGCGTCTTGAGGCCGCGATGCACGGAATCACAGCTGCGGTCGTCGGAGTGATTCTCAACCTCTCCGTGTGGTTCGGGCTAAACGTCTTGTTCACCTCAATTCCGGGGTGGCATTGGGGACCAGTTTCTCTCCCCCTACCCGATCTTTCGTCGCTTGAATTCAGCGCACTTGTGCTGACCGTTCTGGCTGGCCTGTTGATTTTCCGTATGAAATCCGGTTTAGCAACCACACTTGGTATCATGGTTCTGGCCGGACTAGGCATGCAGATTTTGTAATCAATACAGCCCAGCACAGCCTTTCGTTTCCGTCCGAATGAACTATGCTGGGATTAACCACTTTCGAGGATCAACCATGTCGCAAGACATCGACTACGGGAATCTGATGCACACGGCCATGCGAGGCCTGATCAAGACCGTCCTGACCGACGTGTCCGAAACCGGCCTGCCCGGTTCGCATCATTTCTTTATCACTTTTGATACACGGCATGAGGGCGTTGAGTTGGCCGATTGGCTGCGTGAGCGCTATCCAGGCGAGATGACGATTGTCATGCAGCACTGGTTCGAAAACCTCGAAGTCGGTGACGATGGCTTTTCGATTACGCTGAATTTCGGGGATGCGCCGGAACCCCTTTACATCCCCTATCTGGCGATCAAGACCTTCGTGGATCCTTCGGTTGAGTTTGGCTTGCGCTTTGAAAGCCCAGAAGACGAGGACGAAGAGATCCATGTGACGGAAGAAGCCCCGATTGAGCTTGAGGCCGAAGAGACGGAACCTCAGCATGATGCGGATGTGGTCTCGCTGGACAGCTTCCGGAAATGACCCAGAAAACCCCGCTTGATGCGGGGTTTATTCTTTTCGAAGGAATGTCTCGACCGAGCGCGACTTAATCCCATCGCGAAACCGGGAAAATGACAGGTCGAGCCCACCATCAGCTAGTGTCCGGTCAAATTGCTGAAGCTCATAGCCACCGTTTTCGGCTATGAACAACGAAAACACCGTCAGAGTATCTCCTTCGATCCGCCCCCAAACAAAGGGTTCCCCTTTCATCGGGTCAAGCGGCACCTCATGGCCAAACACATTACGCTTCATGGCCGCAGAATAAACATCGGGCCGATCCGAGCTTTGAAAATCAACCGAGTATTTCTCATCCTTGATGCGACCGTCGGCTTTGTAAGTCGTGGTGGTCCAACTCACGTTGAAGCCCCCTTTAATTTCCTGTATCGAAACGCTCATATCCCGAGGGGTCGCCGTACCATCCGCATCAACAACGTCGGCCGAACCGGTATAGTCGCCCACGAACGGCTCGATTCCCGTCGCCTGAGCGTGTTGCACAAATACTGCCAGCCAAAAACTCGCGGCAAACAATAACGCAAGCGTATACAAAGGGCTTTTGAGAAGTGACACGCGCATGGTTGCCTCCGTCAGGGTTATTGTCCCATCTTAACTTTAGCCCGCCGACGTACAATGGCACTGTTTTCGCTAACAGAAATTATTTGTAGCTGTGCCGCGTCTATACCTTTGCGCGGCCCAAGTTTAAGGTGCGCTCAACTGGCCGATTGCGCCACAGCCTTGCTGCGGGTAAACGGCATACGACTGCATACCAGACCGGAGCGACCGATGTCTCAAACCCGCACTGAATCCGACAGCTTTGGCCCGCTTGAGGTGCCTGCCGATAAGTACTGGGGCGCGCAAACGCAGCGTTCGATCATGAACTTCCCCATCGGCTGGGAAAAGCAGCCCGTCGCCATCGTGCGCGCGCTGGGTGTGATCAAAAAGGCCTGTGCAATTGAAAACAAGGCCATCGGCAAGCTGGACGCCAAGATCGCCGACGCGATCATACAAGCGGCCGGTGAAGTGTTCGAAGGCAAGTTTGACGACAACTTTCCTCTGGTCGTATGGCAAACCGGCTCGGGCACGCAATCCAACATGAACTCGAACGAGGTCATTGCGAACCGCGCGATTGAGATTATGGGTGGCGAGATTGGCTCGAAAGATCCCGTTCACCCGAATGATCACTGCAATATGGGTCAATCCTCGAACGATACTTTCCCCACCGCGATGCACATCGCCACAGCGATGAGTGTGCGCGATGTGTTGATGCCCGGGCTTGAGAAGTTCGCCTCGGCGCTGGAAGCCAAGGCAAAAGAGTTTGCCGGTATCATCAAGATCGGCCGCACCCATACGCAGGATGCCACGCCGTTGACGTTGGAACAGGAATTCGGCGGGTATGCGCATCAAATTCGTCAGGGCATTGCGCGTGTAGAAGCTGCAATGCCCGGTATCTATGAACTGGCTCAAGGCGGTACTGCTGTGGGTACCGGTTTGAACACGCATGGCGGCTGGGATGAGGCTGTCGCCAAGAATATGGCCGATATCACCAGCCTGCCCTTTGTGACCGCGCCGAACAAATTCGAAGCTCTGGCTGCACATGATGCCATGGTCTTCCTGTCGGGCGCGTTGGCCACGATCGCCGGTTCCTGCTACAAGATTGCCAACGATATCCGTCTGTTGGGTTCGGGGCCCCGCTCAGGATTGGGTGAGCTTATCCTGCCCGAAAACGAGCCCGGTTCCTCCATCATGCCCGGAAAGGTGAACCCGACACAGGCCGAGGCGCTGACTCAGGTGGCCGCACATGTGATGGGCAACGACGCAGCAATGAAGTTTGCAGGCTCGCAGGGCCATTTCCAGTTGAACGTCTACAACCCGATGATGTCCTATAACCTGCTGCAGTCGATCCAGCTGCTCGGCGATGCAGCCGACAGCTTTACCGAGCGGATGCTGTTGGGCATCAAAGCCAACGAGCCACGCATCGACAAGCTGATGAAGGAATCCCTGATGCTGGTGACTGCTCTGGCACCGACAATCGGGTATGACAACGCCACGACCGTCGCCAAAACAGCGCACAAGAACGGCACAACACTTAAGGAAGAAGCGATTGCGTTGGGCTTTGTGGATGAGGCGACGTTTGATGCGGTTGTGCGGCCCGAGCATATGATTGGACCCAAGGACTGATGGGTAAACCGGTTAACCTGAACCGGTTTCGAAAAGAAAAAGCGCGGGCTGAAAAAAAGGCCCGCGCGGATGCAAACGCTGCGAAACACGGGCAATCCAAAGCCGACAGGACCGTTGTAAAGCTGCAGCAAGACCGGCAGCGCCGGGACCTTGACGGTCACAAGGTCGACGAATGAGTGGACGTCCTGTCAAACGCTCCCTGACCTTGCAAGGTCATCGAACATCCGTTTCGCTTGAGGATGAGTTCTGGCAAGCCTTCCGTGACATCGCGCGGAAAAAAGATATCCCAATCAATGTCCTGGCGGCAAATATTGATGCAGAGCGCGACCCGGAAACCGGACTGGCTTCGGCCATTCGTGTCTTCATTCTGAATTGGTATCGTCAAACCGATTGAGTACTTGATTTCAAACAATCGCGTCGCTTATTCTCGCGGAGAACAAAAAGGGTACATTCATGAACGATTTGGCAACGGGCCCAGATGGAAAACCTCGGTGTTCGTGGTGCAACGCCGCCCCCGAATTCTTTGACTATCATGATAACGAATGGGGATATCCGGTTTCCGATGACAGACGATTGTTTGAGAAACTTTGCCTCGAGAGCTTTCAGTCGGGCCTGAGTTGGCGCACCATTCTGTCAAAACGCGAGAATTTCAGGGCAGCGTTTAGAAACTTTGATTTCAACAAGATAGCAGAATTTTCTGATGCAGATATCAATCGACTTCTGAACGACAAAGGCATCGTGCGACACCGCGGCAAGATTGAAGCCGTTATCAACAATGCCTGCCGCGTGCAGGACCTAATCGCATCCGAAGGATCATTGGCCGCTTATGTCTGGAGGTACGAGCCTACGGCGCCACCCGCCCCGCAAAGCGCTTCCACATCGGCAGAATCCATTGCGATGTCGAAAGATCTGAAAAAACGTGGTTGGAAATTCGTAGGCCCCACCACGATCTTTGCCTTTATGCAGGCCATGGGGTTGATCAATGATCACGCCAACGGATGTGTCATGCGCGAAAAAGCGGCGCAGATGCGCCGCGATTTCATCAAGCCCGAATAGATTACCCCACGATCAGATCGAGGCGCGGAAGATATTGTCGATATTCCCGCCGAGCGCTGCGTTGAATTCTGCGTCAGATTGCTGTTTGGACAGCCCTTCGGTCAGTGCGCGCGAAAACGAGGCGATCATCTTGCTGTTTTGGCCAAGCAGGTCGCAGGCCTGCTCGGTCGAGTATCCGCCGGACAGCGCCACAACACGCAGGACGCGCGGGTGATCCGCCACCTCATCATAAAGGTTGGCCTGGCTGGGGATGGTCAGCTTCAGCATCACTTCCTGACCCTCGACCAATTGATCCAGATTCTTCAGAATTTCTGATTTCAGAATGTCCTCAGCCTCGGCCTTGGTTTCCGAGTGGATGTTTACCTCAGGCTCGACAATTGGGACCATTCCCGCATCAGTGACCACGCGTGCGACCTGGAACTGCTGCGCGACAACGTCGGCAATGCCCTGAGCATTGGCTTCGTGGATAACTGAACGTTCCTTGGTGCCAAAAACCCCATCCGCCTTGGACAGCGTTTCAGCCAGCCCCGGAATTGGCTTCATCATCTGAACACCGTTGGCCTGATCCTCAAGTCCTTTGTCGATTTTCAGAAACGGCACGATGCCTTTTTCGGACCACAGATAATCCGCGACCTTCTTGCCGTCGATTTCTTCGCCCAAGGTCCGTTCGAACAGGATCGCGCCAATCACTTTATCCTTGGTGAAATCGTCAGCCAGTATGATCCGCGCGCGCATCTTCTGAATCTCGCCGAACATCTCTTCGTCTGATCCGTAATCCGATGCTTCAACGCCATACAAAGCCAGCGCTTTGGGGGTTGAACCGCCGCTTTGGTCCAGTGCTGCGATAAATCCTGCGCCTTCGGACATCTGCGCGCGCTGTTCTGCTTTCGACATAACTCAATCCCGTTCAATATGATTCCGCATTTTCAATCCGCATACAGCATGCCGAAGAGCGATGGTAGTTTGTTAGCGCTCAACCAAGCGCAACCAAATTCCGTCTTTCGATCTGACGGTCAAATGCGCGACCGGTACCGGCGTTTCGCCGTGAATTGTTTCGAATCGATAACGGCGCAACAGCATTGACAAGATCAAAGGCCCTTCGACCATCGCAAACCCCGCACCCGTGCAGACACGGGGGCCAGCCGAAAACGGAATATAGGCCTCGCGCTGGCATTTCTTTCCGTTCTCCGTCGTCCATCGTGTGGGATCGAAATCGTCCGGCCTGTCCCAAAGCCGCTCATGTCGATGCAAATGCCAGGGGCTCACAACGATCTGAGAGCCCTGCGGAACATCCCGATCACGGAAGCGTTTTGGGCATGTCGCCTCGCGCACCATCATCGGAACTGGTGGATACAGACGTAGAGCTTCGCGAAATACATCGCGGCTGAGTTTCAATTGGGACATGGTGGAAAAATCAGGCGTGTCCAGGGCCTGCGCTTCTTCAGCCAGTTTATCCTGCCAGTCCGGATACAGTGCCATCAAATAGAGCGTCCAGGCCAGTGCCGATGCGCTGGTCTCGTGCCCCGCCAAAAAGAAGATGGCGACCTGATCAACCATTTCCTGCGCATCGAACCGGTCTCCGGTTTCCGGGTCTGTTGTCGTCATGATCTTGGTGGCCAGATCATCGGGGGCTGACCCGTTTGCTATCGCCTTGGCGCGTTCATCCGTCAATCGGCTGATCAGATCCCGGATCTCGCGGGCCGTTTGGCGGGTTTTGCGAGAATGAAAACGGGGCATCCAGCTTGGAACGGGCAAGAAGGCGGCCAGGTTCAGCAAGGGCTGTTCGCGCTGATAGATTCTGAATTTATCGAAGACCTGCGCGGCAACCTCATGTTCGATAGGAACCGAAAACAGGGTGCGGAAAATCACATCCGCCGCGACATGGCTTGTGATTTCTTCACATTCCACCTTCTGCCCAACCCTGCCAGAAAGCCGATCCGCACAAGCCAGCGCCGCATTTAACATTGCGGGAAACGTATCTTTCAAACGTCCGCCTTCAAAGGCGGGATCAATGATCCTGCGCTGCCGTTTCCAGACTTCGCCATTGGTCAGGAACACGGACCGGCCCAATAAGGGGCGTAAGCCTTCGCTGATGCGATTTGATTTTGGAAACGCATCCGGGCGCTCTTTCAGAACTGCGCGGATCAGATCGGGTTGGTTGACTAAATACGAGCGAAAGAACGGCGTTCGGAATTCAGCCATCCACGCTCGATATAGACGCTGGGGCTGAGCAGACAGCAAGTCTTGCCGAAACAGACGTAGATACCGCCACAGCGAGACCTTATCTGGTCGTGCTTCGGGCTTTGGGGGCGTCATGCTTCCACCGCGATGTATTTCGAAACAGCCCGCTCAATGCGCGATCGTGATGGGGCGCGCCTTTCAAACCGCTGTTTCAATGTTTCAGGACCTGCGGTGATGCGGAAATAGTCATAAAGTCCAGGTTGATCGAACGCACAAAGATATTGAAAGTGCAGGCGAAAAAAGCGCCAACGCAATTGCTGCCATCGCGCGTGGGACAGTGTTTGGGTGAAGGCCGCAGAAAGAACCAGCGGCCCGCATTTTTTGGGGCCAGCGACGCCGCTGACCGCGACCGGATCGC
Source organism: Ruegeria sp. K3 (assembly GCF_056531845.1). Taxonomy (NCBI): domain Bacteria; kingdom Pseudomonadati; phylum Pseudomonadota; class Alphaproteobacteria; order Rhodobacterales; family Roseobacteraceae; genus Ruegeria; species Ruegeria sp. K3. The sequence continues at coordinate 377,964 of NZ_JBQFMM010000002.1, forward strand.
ACAACGCAAACGCGCAGCCATCCCCTGGTGCAGAGACATCGATCCAAGTCATATCCGCGCGTTCGGACAGATATTTAAGATCAGCGCGAAGCGTGTGTGCCTGCGGAAGAAACGAAACCATTGGCACCACCTGCCCCAAGGTCAGAAAGGATAAGACTGGCTTATCCTGTATACCGCCCCGTCGTCGTAAAACATCTGCCAACACTGACACACCAAGATGGGCGCCAGAGCTGTGACCTACGACCAGCACCTCATCCGTGTCTGTGTCCAGCGTCTCGGTGATCAGGTCAGAAAACTCCCGCAGCCTCGATTGCAGATCTTGCGAATACGCGCCGTATAGCTTCGCCGAGTGGGCATAGTCATGCATAAGGTAATAAGCGAACAGTCGATTATCGATCTTTCGGAACCATTGCATCAGAGCATAGATTACCCCGGCAGCAGGTACCAAAGACCACCACCCAACGAGTGGTTTCAATACAGAGACTAAACCCCAAGCAATCAACAACGATGCAAAAAGCTGCAGCAGCAGCATTGCCACCGGGTATAGCGCCGCAATTACGGGCCCCTTGCGCAGCTGCATCAGCCGCCAAAGCGTACCGGTCGAGATATATATCCAGGCGGTTCTCGCCAGTTGCAGATAGGTTGCCGGTATCGATTGAGCCATGCTGTCACGCACGATATCCGACCAGACCAGAACCTGAACATCTGCATCAACAGGACTGCCGTCCTGCTGAGAAGTCACCTGCCAGCCGTAGGGACCTTCGCCCGTCCTAGCGCTAATATCGATCTGGTATCCCGATATCTCAGCCTGGGCGCCCCCCTCTTTGCGGTAGAGCTCTCGATATCGGCGCGGATGAATCGGGTCGTAGCCGGGAATGTAAAACACCCGGCGTTTGCGCACCTGCGGATTGGATTGCTGACTGCTCATTACCCGGCCCTCTGCGCCAAAGATTAGCGCAGCGTTGACGCCAAGGTAAGACCTGGCGTCTATCCATCCGCGTTTAAAGCCAGAGGGTTAACCGAGGTTTGCCAAAGCCGGAAATGTTTCCAGCAGCCACCAGCTGAATTCGGTGAACAAACCGGTGACAAGCATGATGCCAACAAAAAGCAGCAGCCCGCCCATCACCTTCTCGATTGTGCCCATATGCGGTTTGATGCGGTTCATAACCGCCATCGAGCGGTTCAGGAACATCGCAGCCAGCAAGAATGGAATGCCCAGGCCTGCCGCATATACGCCAAGCAATACGGTGCCACGCGTGACTGATGCTTCGGAGGCGGCCAGCGACAAGATTGCACCTAATTGTGGGCCGATACACGGCGTCCAACCGAAGGCGAAGGCCAGTCCCAGAATATATGCCCCGAACACAGATCCGCTGGAGTCACCCGTATCAACGCGTGCCTCACGATCCAACAAAGGAATACGGAACACGTTCAGAAAGTGCAGGCCAAAGACAATGACGACAGCGCCCGAGAGTTTGGCGAAAAGCACCTGATTCTGAAGAACAAACGCCCCAAAGACCGAGGCTGTAAAGCCTAGCAGCAGGAACACGGTCGACAAACCCAGAACAAAAAACAGTGCCGCCAGGGTCGCCTTGCGCCGCGCGCGCGCCTCATCCTGCATCTCGTTGATAGTCACACCGCTCATATACGCGAGGTACGGTGGCACAATCGGCAGCACGCAGGGAGACAGAAAACTTATCAACCCGCCCAGCATGGCGATAAACATGGCAGGCAGAAGGCCCGCGTCTATGATCTCAATTCCGAACATGACTCAGCACATATGGTATCGCGCGGGTTTCGTCACGAGGCCATTCGGTCACATCCTCGTGGTTGCGCGCTGGACAGTATCGCTCGTTAGAAATATCTCAGCCCCATGACCAATGAGATTGAAACACTGGATGCGTTGGGATTGTTGTGCCCCTTGCCTGTTTTGAAGGCTCGGAAGCGCCTGAAATCCTTGCCTGCGGGGGGTATGCTGCGCGTGCTGGCCGATGATCCTGCCGCGATTATCGACGTACCGCATTTCTGTACCGAATCTGGCCATACACTTGTCTCGCAAGATACAGTGGATGGTCATCAGATATATGTGATCCAAAAATCGGCCTGAGGATTCTTTGGAACGCACCCTAATGAAAAAGGCGGGCCAGTTGGCCCGCCTTTTTCTTACTGTCCCAATGACCACCACCCTCGGCGCTTTGGCTTGGCCGGCGCGGGCTCGGGTTCGTCCGCCACTGCCTCCAAGACCGGCTCTGGGGTGGCTGCTTCAATGACTTCGGGTTCTGCTGCCACGGTCGATTCTTCGGCTTCTTCGGCAACCGGTTCAGGCGCTTCAGCAGGTTCCTCTGGCACTTCTTCATCGACTTCAGAAGCCGACGTTGCTTCGGCGATCTCAAGTTCTGATGGTGCATCAGCACTATCGGGCTCAGCGGCTGGTTCGATGCTTTCAGACTCATCGGCTGGCTCTTGCTGTTCAGCCTCGGCGGCCTCAGCATTGACCGGCTCTTTCTGCGAATCGGAGTTCGCATTATCCGCTTCGGTCTGCGTCTCGCTTGCTTCGACTGTGGCCTCAGTATCCTTTTTGCGTCGACGCGGTGCCCGGCGCTTTTTCGGTTTGGCCGCTTTCTCAGCATCTTCCTCAGCCTCGGTCTGCTTGGTATCGACGCTCTCAGCTTCGTTGCTCGAGTCGGTTACACTGTCTGCGTCAGACTCGTCTGCATTGCCATCCGGCGCGTCACCATTGCCCGAACTCTTCTTGCGCCGGCGCCGACGCCGTTTACGCTTGGGCTTAGTCTCTTCCTCGGTCTGAACCGCAGTTTCTTCTTCGTTTTCGTCCTCATCCGTGGCGTCGACCATATCCATCAGCGACGCATCAACCGATACCACCGGCGCAGTTGCTTCAGGAACAACGCGGCTCGCGGTCTTGAACTTCTCCATCGAGAAGTCGGGACTGACCAAATGAACGTCCCCTTCGATCCGAACCGACAAACCATACCGCGCTTCGATCTGCGCGATGTGTTCGCGTTTCTGGTTCATCAGGAAGTTGGCGATGCTAACCGGGCAACGCACCAATACCTCACGCGAACGGCGGCGAGTGCCTTCCTCTTCAATCTGGCGAAGGATTGACAGTGCCATATTGTCGTCCGACCGGATCAGGCCGGTACCATGGCAAGACGGGCATGGCTGGGTCGTCGCCTCAAGCATTCCAGGACGCAGACGCTGACGGCTCATTTCGAGCAGTCCAAAGCCCGAAATCCGGCCCACCTGAATACGGGCACGATCCGTTTTCAGCTTGTCTTTCAATCGTTTCTCAACGGCCGAGTTATTTTTGCGCTCGTCCATATCGATGAAATCGATCACGATCAGACCGGCCAGATCGCGCAGACGCAATTGGCGCGCCACTTCTTCGGCGGCCTCCAGATTGGTCTTCAACGCGGTTTCCTCGATCGAACCTTCTTTGGTCGCCCGACCCGAGTTCACATCGATCGCCACCAGCGCTTCGGTCACCCCGATCACGATATAGCCACCGGATTTCAGCTGAACCGTCGGGTTGAACATCCCGGCCAGATAGCTTTCCACCTGATATCGCGCGAATAGCGGCAGCGCGTCTTCGTATCGCTTCACGTTCTTGGCGTGCGACGGCATGATCATCTTCATGAAGTCTTTGGCGATGCGATACCCGCCCTCGCCTTCAACCAGAACCTCATCGATGTCGCGATTATACAAGTCGCGGATCGAGCGTTTGATTAGGTCGCCTTCTTCATAAATTTTCGCAGGCGCAATGGATTGCAACGTCAGCTCGCGGATCTGCTCCCACAGTCGTTGCAGGTATTCATAGTCGCGCTTGATCTCTGATTTTGTCCGTTTGGCTCCGGCCGTGCGCACGATCAGACCCGCGCCCGTGGGCACGTCGATTTCAGCGGCAATGTCTTTCAGTTTCTTCCGGTCAGCGGCATTGGTGATCTTGCGGCTAATTCCGCCGCCCCGTGCGGTATTGGGCATCAGTACGCAGTACCGACCCGCCAAAGACAGATACGTGGTAAGTGCCGCACCCTTGTTGCCGCGCTCTTCCTTGACCACCTGCACCAGCAGGACCTGACGCACCTTGATAACTTCCTGAATCTTGTAGCGGCGCGGGCGTGGCTTGCGCGGAGGACGGATATCCTCGCTATCGTCTTCGTCTGCGACCGACTCGATGGTATCGTCTTTCGAAACCGCGTCAGCGCTTTTGCTTTCTGTCTCGCCATCCGCCTCGGGCTCATCGCCAGAAGCTTCCGCCTCTTCTTCGTCAGACTTGGCTTCGACCTCATCCGAAGGTTCTTCTTGGTCGGTATCAGTTGCTTCGACAGGCGCGTCTTCCGCTACCTCAGCAGTCTCTTCTGGCGCTTCCGCCTGCTGATCTACATCTTCGGACTTGGCTTCTTCGGTCGGAGCTTCTTCAGCGACAGGCTCGGCGGCATCCTCAGGCTCTTCCACCGGCGTCTCGGCAACGATTTCCATCGGAGACGTCCCTTCGGGCACCTCCGTCTCTTCACCGTCATCCAGATCGATGGTTTCCATTCCGGTCGGCTCTGAGGAAACCTCCAGCGTCTCAACCGGATCGTCCGTCTTGACGTCAGCGGCCTTCGAGCGCGAACGCGACCGGCGCTTCTTGGGCTTTGTTTCCTCGGCCTCATCCCGCGCCTTCATCGCCTCGGCATAGGCGCGCTCTTCCTCCATCAGCGCCTCGCGGTCAGCGACGGGGATCTGGTAATAGTCGGGATGGATTTCGGAGAAGGCCAGAAACCCGTGCCGGTTCCCGCCGTAGTCCACAAATGCCGCCTGTAGCGACGGCTCAACCCGTGTTACTTTTGCAAGATAGATGTTGCCAGCAAGCTGGCGTTTGTTTTCGGATTCAAAGTCAAATTCCTCAACCTTGTTTCCGTCAACCACCACAACGCGGGTTTCCTCCGCGTGGGTGGCATCGATAAGCATTTTCTTAGCCATGTGTCCTTGGTGCACCGCGCCAAACGCGTTGTCCTGACCCGTCCAGGCGGACAGGCGCTTTTGGGGAGGTGTCTTGTACGGGCGATATCGGACGGCGCGCGGCAGGGTCTGGCGCTTTGGCCCCCTGCCCGTATACTCAATCGTTGCGCGCGCGTCATCGCGGTTCTTCTCCGACAGGCGCGTCTATATGCGGCCCGCCCATTTATTCCTTTCACCCGCATAGACGGGTTCAGGCGTTCATCTGCCCCATTGGGGCATAATCGGTCTGCCGCGCCGCGCGGGATCTATCCTCACCATCAGCTCAGCAGCGAAACTCAAAACACGGGGCTTGCAGGCACAAAATACCCGGCCCGTTCGATCACAATAAAAGCAGTCCTGTGGAAAAGACAATGGGCAAACTGCATCGCGACCCAAGAACGCGCCGAAGAGTCCCTTCATCTGTTCAGAAATATCCAGGGGTTGAATTGAACCGCAAGCTCAAGAGGGGGCTGGCCCCCTCCTCCGCTTTCACAGGTAATCCGAACGCTGCAACCCGTACTTCGCCATCTTTTCGTTCAGTGTCCGGCGTGGCAGGCAGAGTTCTTCCATCACCGAGGCGATCGATCCCTTGTGACGGCGCATCGTATTGTCGATCAGCATCCGCTCGAAGGCTTCAACATATTCCTTCAGCGGCTTGCCTTCAGTTGTCATCACTGGCTGCATCTCTTCGTGATCCGACATCAGCAGCGAAGCAATTGTCCCCGACCCGCGCCGCGACTGCAGCACCGCACGCTCAGCAATGTTGATCAACTGCCTCACATTCCCGGGCCACGGGGCCTGAAGCAGCTGAGCCGCTTCCTGCGCACTGACCTGAGGCGCGTCGCAGCCATATTCCTCTGCGAACTGTTCGCTCAGACGGGTGAACAGCGTCAGGATGTCCTCACCCCGCTGTCGCAGCGGAGGCATGGTGATGCGCAGCGCCGCCAACCGATAGAACAGATCGGGACGCAATACATCTTCTGAGGTTTTGCCCGCTTCCTGCAGGTTCGAAATCGCTACGATCCGCGTTTCCGCAGGGGTGCCCTGCTCATTCATAACGCTCAGCAGACGGGCCTGCAGCGTGTCGCTCAGCGCTTCGACATCCTCAAGAACCAGCGTACCGCCGCGGGCCTCTTCGATGGCGGGCAACTGCGTGTCTTCGGGGAGCATCGGGCCAAACAGGCGTTTCGACAGCGCTTCTTCCTCAAGTGCTGCGCAAGAAACCAGGACGAATTTCTTACCCGCCCGGCTACCAACCGCGTGCAATGCATGCGCCACCAAAGTCTTTCCGGTTCCGGTTTCCCCATCGATCAGGACATGACCATCCGCCTGCCCTAGATCCAGAATATCTTCACGCAACCGCTCCATGACGGGGCTGGCACCGATCAGCTTGTTCATAATCTGCGTACCGCCAGACAGCTCACGCCGCAGGGCCCGATTGTCCAGCGTCAGGCGTCGTGCATTGCTGGCGCGTTTGGCCAGTTCGGACATGCGATCGGGGTTAAACGGCTTTTCAAGGAAATCGAACGCCCCGACACGCATCGCCTCTACGGCCATTGGCACGTCGCCATGTCCCGTGATCATGATCACCGGAAGCGTGCTATCGGCCCCCATCAGCTTTTTCAGCAGTTGAATGCCATCCATTCCAGGCATCTTGATGTCAGAGATCACGATCCCGGGATATTCTGGCCCCAAGACCTTGAGCGCATCCTCGGCGCTTGAAAAGGTTTCGGTGTCGTACCCCGACAAAGCCAGCCACTGGCTGATCGACTGGCGCATGTCCTGTTCATCATCCACGATGGCGATTTTCATGGCCTGTGCCATAGTCACTTCCTCTATTCCGCGGCCTCAAGGCCGTCGCTTCCCAATATGGGCAATTGCATCTCAAACACCGCGCCACCCTGTTGGCCGTTGCGCGCGGTCAGCCGTCCGCCATGGTCGTTCACGATCCCGGACGAGATGGCAAGCCCCAGACCAACGCCGTCCCCCGGGCGTTTGGTCGTATAAAACGGCTCGAACAGGTTTTCGATATCCTCGATCCCGTGGCCATTGTCCCGCACGGTCAGTACCGCAGTTTCACCTGCAGCGAGAATGATCTCGACATCCGGCTCATCCACAGACTTGGTCGCATCCAGCGCATTGCGCAAGAGATTGACCATAACCTGCTCGATCCGCATCCGATCACCCATCACTATAACAGGTTCTTCGGGCAAAATCTGGGTTATCTTCACATGCCGCTGACGCAGCTGCGGCTCCATCATCGATAGGGACGAGGCCAGCGCTTCGCCAAGATTTACTGGCGAAAACGCATCTGCACCTTTGCGCGCATAGGATTTGAGTTGGCGCGTGATCGCCCCCATCCGCTCAATCAATCCGTCGATCCGCCCAAAGCTGGCCAACGCCTCTTCGGGCCGGTTTCGACGCAAAAGCAGACGCGCGCCGGCCAGATAAGTTTTCATCGCAGCCAGAGGTTGATTTAACTCGTGACTGACTGCCGCAGACATCTCTCCAAGTGCTGCCAGTTTTGAGCTCTGGGCAAGGGTTTGTTCGGCAACTTCCAGCGTCTTTTCAACACGTTCACGCTCAGCGATTTCCCGCTGCAGCCTTACATTCAATGCGCGAAGCTCCGCCGACTCGCGCTGGAACAAGGTCATGCGCAACGTCGCCCTGCGGCTGAGCGCATAGAAGGTCAGCGCCAGAAGAATCGCAAAGGCCATGATCTCAAGCGCCAGAACGCTGTTCACCCGCTCGCGGATCGACGAATAGGTGGTGAACGAGGTCATTTGCCAGCCCCGGAACGGAATGCGGGTCTCCATACGCATCACAGCCTCGCCCTGAAGATAGGCATCGGGGGGCAAAGCGCTCCAATCGGTTGTGGCCCGGATTGCGCGCTGAATCGCGTTCTGAGGGGGTTGGCGCAACATGGCACCGCTTTCATCCAGACCCCTCCACTGAGGCTCGGTCGAGAGGATGATCGTACCAGTGCTGTCTGTGACCATCACCGCGTCAGAAATACCAGCCCAAGCGCGCTCAAATTTCTGCAAATCAACTTCAACTACGATCACGCCAAGGATTTCTGCATTCGCCTCGATTCGCCGCGAGTAGACAAAGCTGTAACCGCCGGATTCACGTGGAATGACCGAGAATATTGTGGCATTCGACCGGATAGCATCGATGAAGTAAGGCGAGTTCCGGTGGCTTTCCTGCAACCGGTTCCGGTCGGTTGCAGCACGTGTCAGGCCATCCCCATCCAGCAAAACCAGCGAGGCCGCCCCGATTTCTTCAACGAAAGAGATCAGGCGCTGGCTCGACAGCGTGTAATCGCTGGATTGCAGGGCCGAAATCAGGGTGGGGTCACGGGCAAGCAACTGCGGCACGATGGCGTTGCGCCGCAACTCACTCAGCAGGTTGCCGGAATACAAGGCTAACCGCAGTTCGGCGCGGTTTCTGGTCGATTCGGTGAAGCGACTTGTTAGCAGACTGTTGGTGATCCACACTGTGGCGACGGTAGCAAGCAGCAACAAAAACACGGCAAGACGCAGCCGCCAGCCCATAGGCGCGCCGCGAAACCGGTTCAGAAACCCTTTGCTGTTTGCTTGATCTTCCGCGCTCATGTACTGACGCTACGCGTCCCGACTGATGACCTCAAGTCACGCGGGCGTCAGCACCCCGGCCAATGCGCGGAAGAGCGCCGTCCCGTCAGTGCCTCCGTGGCCTGAATCCGCCGCTCGTTCTGGGTGGGGCATCATGCCTAACACGCGCCGGTTGTGCGATAAAATCCCTGCAATATCGTCGCGCGAACCATTGGGATTTTCGGCATATGTGAAGGCAATGCGATCCTGATCCTTCAACTCGGCCAAGGTCTCATCGTCTGCGAAATAATTGCCATCGTGATGCGCAATCGGGATATCGATCACATCCCCGGCATTGTATCCTTCAGTAAAGGCGCTATCGCTGGTTTCGACCTTGAGTCCGATCGTTTTGCAGATGTATTTCAGACCGGCATTGCGCAACAGCGCGCCAGGTAGAATTCCGGTTTCGGTCAGAACCTGAAAACCGTTGCAGATGCCGACGGCATAGCCACCACGCTCGGTATGCGCGGCCAGCGCTTTGCAAATGGGCGACTGGGCCGCAATCGCGCCGCAGCGCAGATAGTCACCATAAGAAAACCCACCCGGCACACCGACGATATCTATACCCTCGGGCAGCGCGGCATCCTTGTGCCAGACCATATCGACGGAAAAACCGGCCTGCTCGAAAGCAACGGCAAGATCACGATCGCAGTTGGAACCGGGGAAAACAATGACGGCTGCGCGCATGGCGGACCCTCCTAGGTCAGAAAAACTTAGAGCAGTTCGATCTCGAAGCGTTCGATGACCGTATTGGCCAATAGCTTTTCGCACATCTTTGTTACGTCCGCTTCGGTCGAGCCGTCGGCCAGTTCCAGATCGATCACCTTGCCCTGACGGACACCTTCGACCTGATCAAAGCCCATCGCACCCAATGCGTGACGCACAGCCTCGCCCTGCGGGTCCAGAACCCCGTTCTTGAGCATCACATGCACACGTGCTTTCATTTTCGAGAACTCCACTGATGGACCGCGCATCGATCCGTTTCGTTGGGCGCGGGATACCCCGCTTGGGCTTGTCGGACAACCCTGTCGATATGAGACAGGATCAGTTGATCAGCGTTGGCTTTGTGACATTGCTCTTGGGCAGAACACCAAGACGGCGGGCGACCTCAGAATATGCATCAGTCAGACTACCCAGATCACGGCGGAACACATCCTTGTCCAGCTTCTGACCGGTTTCGATATCCCATAGACGGCAGCTATCGGGGCTGATTTCGTCCGCAATGATCAGTCGTTGGAAATCGCCTTCGAACACGCGCCCGATCTCGATTTTGAAATCGACCAGACGAATACCAACCGCCAGCATCACGCCGCTCATGAAATCATTAACGCGCAGTGCAAGGCTCAGGATATCGTCCATATCCTGCTGGCTCGCCCAGCCGAATGCCGCAATGTGCTCTTCGGTCACCAACGGATCACCCAGCGCATCGTCCTTGTAGCAGTATTCAACAATCGGGCGCGGCAGTTGAGTACCCTCGGCGATACCGAGGCGTTTGGACATCGATCCGGCGGCATAGTTGCGGACGATCACTTCCAGTGGAATGATCTCACAATTCCGCACAAGTTGCTCCCGCATGTTCAGACGGCGAATGAAGTGCGTCGGAACTCCGATCTGGGCCAGACCGGTCATGAAGAATTCACTCAACCGGTTGTTCAGAACGCCCTTTCCATCGATCACGTCTTTCTTCTCGGCGTTGAAAGCTGTGGCGTCATCCTTGAAGTACTGCACGATGGTGCCCGGCTCGGGACCTTCATACAGGATCTTGGCTTTACCTTCGTAAATCTTCTTGCGACGCGCCATGAGCGACCTTTCCAGTCTGGGGAAAGGGAATGAGTCCCTTCACGTTGGCGCCCTCATAGTGCAAGCCCCGCTTTCCCGCAAGTTCGCAACCCCGAGAGGCTTTGACGCAGCGCAAATACCTTGCGCACAGGGCGTCGTATAGTCATATCATCAGAAAAGAACATGTAACCCAAGAGGTCCCCAACCAATGACCACATTCGACGAACGTGAAGCCGCGTTTGAAAACAAATTCGCTCATGACGAAAAGATGCAGTTCATCGCCCGGATGCGCCGCAATCGATTTATGGCTGTATGGGCCTCGGCGCTGAAAGGCGAGACTGTGGAACAGGCGCGTAAATACGGGCAGGAACTTGTCCACACCGACCTGCAAAATGTCAGCGAAGACGATGTTGTCGAGGCGGTCAAAGGGTACCTCGGTGATCTCGCGGATGAGGCTAAAATCCGCGAGAAGATGGTCGAACTTCTGGTCGAAGCCAAAGAGCAGGTGATGGCAGAAGCCGAGTCCTGATGCCTGAGCTGCAAAACTCATGATCTTCATGAGTTTTATGAATTTGATTTGACGCCCCGGTCGTGAGACACGGGGCGTCTCATATTTTGACGGGCTGTGGCCCCAATTTTGGAATACTCCAATGACAAACGCGCTCAGCAACCTTCTGGAAACCGTAGACGTCATTCTGGCGGATGGCGCGACCGGGACGAACCTGTTCAACATGGGTCTGCAATCAGGCGATGCGCCGGAATTGTGGAACGTCGATGCGCCTGACAAGATTCGTGCTCTGTATCAGGGCTCGGTCGATGCCGGAAGTGATCTGTTTTTGACAAACACATTTGGTGGAACAGCCGCGCGTTTGAAGTTACACGACGCCCAGAACCGCGTGGCCGAACTGAACCGTATTGGTGCTGAACTGGGTCGCGAAGTCGCTGACAAGGCAGGTCGCCCGATCATCGTGGCCGGCTCTGTTGGCCCGACCGGCGAGATCATGGAACCTGTCGGCAGCCTTTCGCACGCCGAAGCCGTCGAGATGTTTCATGAACAGGCTGAAGCGCTAAAGGCTGGAGGCGCAGATGTTCTGTGGCTTGAGACCATAAGCGCGCCGGAAGAATTCCGGGCTGCAGCAGAAGCGTTCGCTCTGGCAGATATGCCGTGGTGCGGCACCATGAGTTTTGACACGGCTGGCCGCACAATGATGGGTGTTACATCTTCTGATCTCGCAATGATCGTGGAAACTCTGCCCAATCCTCCGGTTGCGTTCGGGGCGAATTGCGGCACTGGTGCCTCGGATATACTGCGGACGGTACTTGGGTTCGCTGCCCAAGGAAACGAACGTCCACTGATTTCCAAGGGCAACGCAGGGATCCCGAAATATGTGGACGGTCATATCCATTATGATGGAACGCCTGAACTGATGGGCCAGTACGCCGCCATGGCGCGCGATGCAGGTGCAACGATCATTGGCGGTTGCTGTGGCACTATGCCTGCGCATTTGCGCAAAATGCGCGAGGCGTTAGATAACGGTCCGCGCGGCGAGCGCCCGACCCTGGATCAGATCGTATCGGCGCTTGGTCCGTTTACCTCAGCCTCAGATGGCACTGGGGACGAGGCCGTTCCCGAACGGCGCACTCGTCGCCGCCGCCGGGCCTGATTGAATGATCAGCGCCCTTCGAATTTCGCAGGGCGCTTTTCAAGAAAGGCTACGACGCCTTCGGCAAAGTCTCGGGTACGTCCGCATTCGCCCTGCAGGTGGGCTTCGGCCGCAAGTTGCTGAGGTAACGTTCTATCGTAAGTTCCCCGGATCGCTTGTTTGATCGCGCGAAACCCAGAGGTTGGGCCATTCGCCAAATACGCAGCTCTCTTGCGCCAATGAGCGTCGAACTCATCATCTGCAACCGCTTCCCAGATCAATCCCCATTCATCCGCCTGGCGCGCGCTGATCTTGTCTGCAAACAACGCTGCACCCATCGCTTTGGCAAACCCCATCTGACGCGGCATGAACCAGGTGCCGCCTGCATCGGGCAGCAGACCGATCCGAGCGAAAGCTTGCAGGAAATAGGCACTCTCGGTTGCTATCACCACATCGGCACAAAGTGCCAGGTTAGCCCCCGCCCCCGCCGCAGGCCCGTTAACAGCCGCTATTGTTGGCACGGGGCAATCATAGACCGCCTCAAGCATCGGTTCATATTCGTCGCGAAGCGCGCGTTCGAGGTCGATCTTTCCTGTGCTCGACGCGTCACCCAAATCCTGACCTGAACAAAAGGCAGGTCCAGCACCGGTCAAGACGATCGCGCGAGCGTGTTGCGCGGCATCTTTCATTGCGTAGGTGATCTCGGCCCGCATCTGCGTCGTCAACGCATTCATCTTATCCGGCCGGTTCAATGTCAAAACCGCCAAATTATCAGTAATGTCCAGAAGGACCGCTTCGTATTCCATGCAAAACCTCAGCTGCGCAGCGTTCTGCAAAACACTGACGCAAATGCGGAAAAAGGAAAAGAAGAACCGCGCGTCAGTCTTCCAGAATTCGGCGCAGACGCTCTTGTTCTTCCTCACTAAGGCCTTCTGAATGCGCTACTTCCTGATGCTGCGCACGCTTGCGCAAAAAGTTCCACCCCATGCCGGCCGCTATCAGCAGCATGACAGGAGCCGACAGCCATAACAACAGATTGGCGCCGGTCGCGGTAGGTTTCAGCAGCACATATTCGCCATAGCGATCAACGATGAAGTCCACAACTTCTTGATCAGTATCCCCCGCAACCAGACGTTCTCGCACCAAGATACGCAGATCACGCGCAAGTTCAGCATTGCTTTCGTCAATGCTTTCGTTCCGGCACACCAAGCAGCGCAGACCGGTACTGATATCCCGTGCTCGTGTCTCGAGCGCCGGGTCGTCAAGCACTTCATCCGGCTGAATAGCCATGATGGGGGATGCAATCAGCAGAAGGATAACAAGCAGGCGCTTCATTCGGCAGGAACCCCGCTTGCAGGCGTTTTCCGTGCACCGGCTGCAACACGGAAACGGCGATCCGACAGGCTGAGCACACCGCCCAGAGCCATGAGGATACATCCGCCCCAAATCCAGTTGGCCAGAGGTTTGATATAGGTTCGCATCACCCAGCCGCCATCAGCTTGTTGATCCCCGATCACAACATATAGATCGCGCAGAAAGCGGTAGTCGATTGCAGCCTCAGTTGTCGGCATCCGTGCCACAGGGTAGTCGCGCTTTTCCGGGTTAAGAGTCGCGATATAGCGCCCGTCCTTCTCAACAAGCACATCCGCCATGGTTGAGAAATAGTTCGGCCCCTGTACCTGACGCACATCTTGCAACGTCAACGTAAACTGCCCCACATCAAAAGGCTGACCCGGTTGAGCGACACGAATATCCTCGACTTCCCAAGCGGTTAGGCCTGCGATGGCAAACATGGTGACGCCCAAACCACTATGGGCCACCGCCTTACCCCAGTCTGCGCCGGGCAGTCGAAACAGGCGTCCAAAACTGCCTTTGCGGCCAGTGCGGCTCCAAAGATCGACGATGGCGCCGAAGGTGATCCACGCCCCCAGGAACAAGCCCACGGGTCCCAATGCGCTGCGTCCGGTCTGCATCACCCAGACCAGTATCGCGATCGTGACCGCCAGCACAAATGCATAGCGCAAAGACCATGCCGCCCGGCTTAGCTTGCCCCGCTTCCACGGCAGCATTGCGCCAACGGGAAGAACGATTCCGAGGGCGACCATGAATGGGGTAAATGCCGCATTGAAGAACGGCGCGCCCACCGAGAGTTTTCTATCGAACGCCATCTCGGCCACCATTGGCCACATTGTGCCAAAAAACACGACAAAGCAGCTAACTGCCAACAAGATGTTGTTCAGAACCAATGCACTTTCGCGGCTGACCATTCCGAAGACACCCTTCGCCTCCATCGCCTGCGCGCGTGCAGCAAACAGGGTCAACGCACCGCCGGTAAAGATGATCAGGATGAACAGGATAAATACGCCACGCTCAGGATCATTGGCAAAAGCATGGACCGAAGTCAGCAGCCCCGATCTCACGATAAAGGTCCCGATCAGAGAAAACCCAAACGCGATAATCGCAAGCAAGATCGTCCAGCTTTTCAACGCCTCGCGTTTTTCCACCACGATGGAGGAATGCAATAGAGCGGCCGCCAGTAGCCAAGGCATAAAGCTGGCGTTCTCAACAGGATCCCAGAACCAGAACCCGCCCCAGCCCAATTCGTAGTAGGCCCACCAGGATCCAAGCGCGATACCGATCGTCAGGAAGACCCAAGCCGCCAATGTCCAAGGCCGAACCCAACGCCCCCAAGCCGCGTCCACCCGGCCCTCGATCAATGCAGCAACGGCAAAACTGAACGCCATGCTGAGGCCGACATAGCCCAGATACAGGAATGGCGGATGGAAGGCCAAACCGGGGTCCTGCAGCAGCGGGTTCAGGTCCCGTCCATCGAACGGAGGAACAGGCAGTCGGTCAAACGGGTTCGATGTGAAGAGGATAAAGGCATAGAAAGCCACTCCGATCGCGGCCTGAACGGCCAGCACCCGCGCCTTTAAGGTCGGAGGCAAGCCAGCGCCGAATATGGCGGCCATCGCGCCGAATATCGCTACAATCAGGACCCATAACAGCATCGAACCTTCATGGTTTCCCCAGGTCCCGGTAATCTTGTAGAGCATCGGTTTTGCCGAATGGCTATTCTCCACCACGATCCGTAACGAGAAGTCAGACGTGGTAAACGCCCAGACCAGTGCACCGAAGGAAAAGGCGGCCAAAATGAACTGCGTGATGGCGGCCGGTTCAGCGAAAACCATCCACCCGTTCCAACGGTTGGCAGCCCCGATCAACGGCACCACAGTTTGGACGATGGCAACGAGGAAGGCTAAGATAAGTGCGAAATGGCCGAGTTCTGTAATCATGGCCTGCTTATACTGCGGCACCGGTGCAAGTGCCATTCACATTCGCCTCGGATCACCGCACATAATGTCGCGCCTCAGGTCTTTCGTAGCCGCTTCCAGTCCTCCAATGCAGGATTCGATTCCGGCCGGTTGACTGCTTCGGCCAACGATGCGTCCGAGCCAGTATCGGCGACACCCGGACTGTCATCGCGCAACCCGCGGATCGTTTCAAGATTGGCGATCACCTCAGGCGCCCTCAGCATTGTCGCGCTGATTTCCCTTTGAAAATCCTGCGCTTTGATCTGATGCCGCGCGCCAAAGTAAAACGACACGATCACCCCTAACAGCCACCACAGTGGCTCTGGCACCAGCGCAATTCCCTGCATTCGTGCTGCGAACCACAACGGATCGATCATGGCGGCCAGAAACAAACCCAATGTTCCCAAAGCCAGCGCCGGTCGCGGAAGGCGATTCAGCCCATCCATGAACCGATCAAACCTGGTTTTGCTTGGAGCTTGGAATTCAGTGCCGAATTGCGCCATCGCCGCACCGCGCAGTTCGACAGAACGCTCGGCACCGCTTTCTACATTTTCGCGAAACACTTCCGCAGTTTCGCGAACCACATTGCGACCTCCGCCAAACAAGAGCGCCAACAAACCCGAGATCAAGCCCATCCTGAAACCCTTTTCTGAAACGCGTCTTCGCTCAGATGATACTTGGGCGATAAAAACTCTTCGGCACGCTTGATCCATCCGCCTTTGCCGCCCGCGCGTGTTCTGGCATATTTACGAAGAGCCATCCGCCGGTCTGCCAAACGGAAATAATAGTTTCGTCTTGCGACCCCATAGGCATCGCGAAACACCAGAGGCTTTGGACTGGCCGCCTCGCGGCTTGCCTCTGCAGTCTGAGGGCCGATGACCCCGTCAACCGTAACGTCATACTCCATCTGCCGCAGCAGGTTCTGCAGGATTTTCACCGCTTGAGCTCCTGCATTGACGTACATGTCGAACACGGATGCCTGTACGGCTTTCGGCAGCACCTGAAGGCGTGGTTTCTCAAAATAGTGTTCCAGAAAAATATCGACGGCCTGCGCTTTGCTAAGCATGCGCACGTCTTGTTGCGTCACCGAACCATCTCGGTCCAGATCGAGACCCAATCGGCGCATGGTATGGATCGTCACCCCGTATTTCGTGGCACCGCCGGGATCATCGGGGTCATCCACAAAACCACCTTCCCGCGCCACGATCCCTTTTGCAATCTGTCGTACCGTCAACATCGTCACCCCTATGCCAAATTTTGGCAAACGGTCGGACAATTTCGTTAACACCACTGCAAAACAAAGGGCGCTGCCCACCTCTCGCACGCAACGCCCCGCTTCTTCTGTTTAGAAATTTGACGCCGATGGCATTCAGCGATGCTGCATTCAGCTATCGCCTGATTCCTGATAAACGCCTTGCTCTTTTAATGCGTCCACAACCTCTTTTGGCATGTAGGTTTCATCGTGTTTCGCAAGGATTTCAGTGGCTTCAAAGACTCCGTTCACATAACTTCCGGTGCCCACCATACCCTGATTTTCCGAGAACAGATCAGGCAGAACACCGGTAAAAGCGACCTTTACGCTTTCACCGCCGTCGGTCACGACGAAATGCACAGTCTCACCCTGCCCGCGAATGATCGAACCTTCTTCGACCAATCCACCTATACGGAACACCTCGGTCGGTTTCGGCGGTTCTGCAATCACCTGACTGGGTGAGCGGAAAAAGTTGATGCCATCACGCATCGCATATCCGATCAGACCCGTCGCCAGTATCAGGGCCGCAACTGCCACTAGAATCACTTGAACACGACGACGTTTCTTAAGCGTTTTCATACCGTCCTCACGGGAACAAGGGGGCCATCATCAGACCCAGGGTTTCATCCTCACCTAACATCAGGTTGGCGTTCTGCAAGGCTTGCCCACTGCTACCTTTTGTCAGGTTATCCAATGCTGCCACCACGATTGCACGGCGTTCGATCCGATCTCCAACGACACCGATATGGCAGAAGTTCGACCCCCGCACATGGTGGGTCGAGGGCGTCTCGCCAAATGGCAGCATCTCAATGAAGGGCTCGGCTTCATAGGCCGATTGAAGTGTCTCATACACGCTCTGCGGGTCGCCCTTTACATAGGTTGTGGCCAGAATACCCCGGTTGGCCGGGATCAGGTGCGGTGTGAACTGCACATGCACCGTCCGTCCAGCCAGTTCCGAAAACTCCTGATCAAACTCGCCCAGATGCCGGTGCGTCCCGCCAACGGCATATGCGTTAGCCCCTTCACTGAGTTCTGCGTGCAATAGATTCTCTTTCAGCGCCCGACCTGCGCCCGAGACCGCGCATTTCAGGTCCAGAATGATGTCATCCAGATCAATCACACCCGCCGAAATCAGCGGGCGCAGCACATACTGGCCCGTCGCGGCATTGCATCCGGTCCCGGCAACCAGCCGAGCGCCGCGGATTTCGTCACGGTAGAACTCGGTCAGACCATAAACCGCCTCTTCCTGATGCCCAAGCGCGGCATGTGAATTACCATACCACTTCTCGTATTCGTCGCCATCGCGAAGCCGGAAATCTGCCGACAGGTCAACAATTTTCAAGGTGTTGGGCAGTTCACGAATGACTTCCTGACTGGTCTTGTGCGGCAAAGCGCAGAAACACAGGTCGATTTGGTTAAAGTCGATCTCGGAAATCTTGCAAAGCACCGGCAAATCCATATGGCGCAGATGCGGAAATACCTGCGCCATTGTCTGTCCAGCCTTCCGCTCGGCGGCCAGAGCTTTGATTTCCATATTCGGATGCCCGGCGATCAGCCGCACGAGTTCCGCGCCGGTGTAACCAGAAGCGCCAAGAATTGCGATTTTGTGGGTCATGTCAGACCTCTTTCATTCATGTGTCACATGGGGTGACCGCCGCTGTGACGGTCAACGAATTACGGAATCGGAAAAGCGCCGTCCTTGACCTAGGTCAGGCGGCTTCAAAGGTGATTTGTCGTCGGAGGAACTGAGTCGCGCGATCCGTGACAACGCCCGGCTTACCCGTTGTCAGGAAGCCATCGGTGCCCTCACCCAGCATATTCGGATGCCGTTGCAAGTAGTCTGCAAGGCTTTCCGCAACCAGATCACCCTGGCTATAGACTTTCACATCCGGTCCGAGCGCCTGCTGAAACGTCTCTGCCATCAACGGGTAATGCGTACAGCCCAGAATGGCTGCTTGCGGTTCTGGCATCTTGCGCTTCAGCGCATCCACATGGCTGCGTACCAAAGCCTCGGCCAAGATCATGTCGCCCTCTTCGATGGCGTCCACAACCCCGCCGCAGGCTTGCGCCTCGACATCAACCCCTATCGCCCGAAACGCCAGCTCCCGCTGAAACGCACGGCTCGACACTGTCGCGGGCGTCGCAAACAGCGCAACATGCTGCACCTGAACCTCACGCGGTGGAGAGTTGTCGCCCCATTGCCGTTCAGTCAGCGCCTCAATCAAAGGCACAAATACGCCCAGTACACGCTTTCCTTCTGGCACGCCCGCTTCTTGCATCCGACGCAGGGCGGCGGCGCTTGCGGTATTGCAGGCCAGAATCACCAGATTGCAACCGCGATCCCAAAGGTCCTGCACAGCGTTTCGTGTCAGGTTAAAGATATCCTCGGCATCGCGCACACCATAAGGCGCATGCGCGCTGTCCGCGAAATAAAGGAAATCAACGTCGGGCAGACGTTTCTGCGCGGCGTTCAGGACGGTCAAACCACCCAATCCGGAATCAAAGATACCTACTGCCATTTGCCCCTTCAGGCGCGATGCCGTTCCTCGAATTCATAGCCATAGTCATAAGACTTCAATGGCTCTGGAGACAGCTCATACGTGGCTTTGCGCAGGAAATCCATCATCTTGCGCGTATCCTTGCCCAGCGGGTCCAGAATGTCGCGCCCAATGGGGTCTCCTACAACCACGCGGACGGGGGTATCGACACGTTTCTTGAACTCTTTGATCAGCAACCCCATCCGCAGAGTGTTGTGCAGATGGCTGGCAATCTGGAACAAACGCGAGGTGTGACCATCGAAGAAAACCGGCACAACGGTCGCATTGGATTTGGCAACCATCCGCGCTGTAAATCCGCGCCACCCTGGATCCATCGGATGAGAAAATGGCTTGGCCGCAGTGCTGACTGTGCCACCCGGGAAGATCCCGATTGCACCACCATCGCTTAGGTAGTTCAGAGCGGTTTTGCGGGTCGCAAGATTCAGCTTCATCGCATCTTTTGTGGCATCAAACGAAATTGGCAGCACGATGCTGTTCAGGTCTTCAGCTTTGCGAAAAACATGATTGGCGAGAATGCGAAAGTCTGTCCGAGTCTGAGACAGGATGTTTCCCATCATTAGCCCGTCTAGAATGCCATAAGGATGGTTCGCAATCAGGATCAATGGCCCATCTTTTGGGATGTTCGACAACGCACCGCCCACCACGTCTAATGTCAGCCCATATCGATCCACCATTACGGACCAAAAATCACGCCCCTGTGCGACCTCCTGCTCATACCCCTCAGCGCGGCGGATAAGACGCAGACGACCGGTCGTGTTTTCCATCAGCTTAATCACTATACGCCCGCTCCGCGTTTCTGCGGAATGGGCGTAAGAGATGTCACGAGCGACGTGATGGCGCGAGGGCATTGGCTACTCCGGTTTGCTGCCGCTTAGATAAGGCCGGGTAGCCATTTTGCATAGGTTTGATGACAAGCTTGTAAAGCCTCACTCTGCCGCAGCTTTCATCTGAGGCCCGCCATCGCGAATAACAGCCAACAATTCCTCGCGACGTTTCGCAGCCTTGGCTTCATTCGCGACCAAAACCGGACCGAAACCACGAATGTCCAATGGCAGAGCCGCAAGGGCCGCGATCGCATCACTGGTTTCGGGTGTCAGGCTGGGCAAAACCTCTTTCATGTCCTTTTCATACTGGCGGATCAGAGCACGCTCCATTTTGCGCTCTATCGTGTAGCCAAAGATATCCAGCGGAGTGCCGCGCAAACCTTTCAGCTTGGCTAGAACCTTCAACGGACCAAGAAACCACTCTCCGAACGCTTTCTTGGCCGGGCGTCCATTGTCGCCCTTCGTTCCCAGGGTTGGCGGCGCAAGATGGAAGGTCATCTTAAAGTCACCATCAAACTCGGCCTCCGCCTTCTGGCGACTGTCGAGCAGCAATCGGGCGACTTCATATTCATCCTTATATGACAAAAGCTTATGGTAGCCTTTGGCAATAGCCTCACGAACGTGTTGATCTGCAACGCTGTCGACCAGCTTGCGATAACGTTTCGCCAACCGCTTGTTCTGATAGTCGATCAGGTGCGCAGCGCGGAAATCGATCACTTGATCGAGGGTCTTTGGTAACTCTGCTACGTTGGGGCGCAAAATATTGGCCACGTCGTCGGGGTGGGTCACCGCCCAGCGACCAACTTCAAAGGCGCGTTTGTTGCGCTCGACCGCCGCACCATTCAACTCAATAGCACCCATTATCGCTTGGTGACTGATCGGTAGCAGACCACGCTGCCAGGCTGCGCCAAAGACCATCATATTGGAATAGATCGAGTCGCCCATCACGGCTCGCGCCAGATCGGTGGCATCGAAAAGGGCCACCCCGTCTTTCAACCGCGCCTGCAGCGCAAGCTGCAATTGATCGCTGGGGATTGTGAATTCTGTATCGCGCGTGAAGTCACCGGTGATAATCTCATGACTGTTCACAACAGCGCCGGTCTGGCCGGTTAGCGTGAGGCCAAGCGTCTTGGCCCCGGCCGATACCACCAGATCACCGCCGATCAGCGCATGCGCCTCGCCAGTGGCAACACGGATCGCGCTGATATCTTCGGGCCGGTTGGCCAGACGGCAATGGATATGTACGGCGCCACCCTTCTGTGCGAGGCCGGCCATTTCCATCATACCGGCACCCTTGCCGTCGATTTGTGCGGCTTGCGCCAGAACCGCCCCGATGGTGACAACGCCTGTGCCACCAACGCCGGTGATCACGACATTATGGGTGCCGTTGATCTGTGGCAAAACGGGGTCCGGTAGGTCGGGCAAGTCGAGGTCGGTCGTCGCCTCTTTGCGGATTTTCGCCCCTTCAACGGTTACAAAAGACGGGCAGAACCCGTTCAAGCAGGAAAAATCCTTGTTGCAGCTTGACTGATCAATCGCGCGCTTGCGGCCAAGTTCGGTCTCTTTCGGTACGATGGAAACGCAGTTCGACTGAACGCCGCAATCTCCGCAACCCTCACAGATATCGGTATTTATGAACACTCGCTTATCGGGGTCGGGGAACGTGCCGCGCTTGCGTCTCCTGCGCTTTTCAGCTGCGCAGGTCTGGACATAAACAATGACCGATACACCCTCGATTTCGCGGAATTTTTCCTGAACCTGCATCAGTTTTGAACGCTCGAACGTCTCAACACCCGAAGGCAACGCACCAAAATTCACATCTTCTTTTTCGTCGTAAACGACAGCGACGTTGCTGACACCCATCGCACGGACCTCGGCGACGATGCGTTCGGCACTTAGCCCACCTTCGTTCTCCTGACCTCCTGTCATCGCAACGGCGTCGTTATAGAGGATCTTAAAGGTGATATTTGTGCCCGCAGCCAGTGCCGCCCGGATCGCCTGCACGCCGGAATGGTTATAGGTGCCATCGCCGAGGTTTTGGAAAACATGTTGTGTGGTCGAAAACGGAGCCTCGCCGATCCAGTTTGCCCCTTCGCCGCCCATCTGGGTGAAACCGGTGGTTTCGCGATCCATCCACTGCACCATGTAGTGACAGCCAATCCCGGCATAGGCTCGGCTGCCATCAGGCAGCTTGGTTGAACTGTTATGCGGACATCCTGAACAGAAGTATGGTAAACGCGCCGCGATTTCCTGCGCATTGTCAGCCCGGCGCGCTTCGGACAGCGCCTCCAGTCCGGCACGAACGCCATCTGTATCGCGCCCCTCTTCGATCAGGATCTCACCCAGCTTCTCGGCAATCATGATCGGGTCAAGCGCCCCTCGGGTCGGGAACAGTTCTTCGCGGTGCAGCGTCCCCGCGCCGCCTTTGTACCAGCCATAAACACGGCGCCCACGACGGTCGTCAAAGATCGCTTCTTTAACCTGAACTTCGATCAGCTTGCGCTTTTCTTCGACGATCACGATCAGATCCAGCCCCTCAGCCCAATCGTGGAAGCCCTTCATATCCAAAGGGAAAGTCTGACCGATCTTATAGGTGGTAATGCCTAGCCGTTCGGCCTCATCCGCGTTGATGTTCAGCAGCGACATGGCATGAGTCAAATCAAGCCAGTTCTTACCCGCCGCCACAAACCCAATCTTGGCGCCCGGTTTCCCCCAGACCCTCTTGTCTAGCTTGTTGGCGTGCGAAAAGACCTCTGCCGCAAAGCGCTTGTGGTCGATTACGCGCGCTTCCTGCAGATGCGGCGTATCACCCAGCCGAATATTCAGCCCACCCTCTGGCATATCGAATTGAGGGGTGACCAGCTGCATTCGGTCAGGGCGGCCATCTACGACGGAAGTCACTTCGATCGTGTCTTTCATCGTTTTCAGCCCGACCCAGACCCCGGCGAAGCGGCTGAGCGCAAATCCATAGATGCCATAGTCCAGAATTTCTTGCACACCTGCCGGGCTGACCACGGGCATATACATGTCCACCAGTGACCATTCCGACTGATGTAAAACGGTCGAGCTTTCACCCGTGTGATCATCGCCCATGGCCATCAATACACCGCCATGTTGCGCCGTGCCCGCCATATTGGCATGGCGCATCACATCACCGGATCGATCTACGCCCGGCCCCTTGCCATACCAGAGCCCAAAAACACCATCGAATTTTCCGTCGCCACGCAGCCCCGCCTGTTGGCTGCCCCACAATGCGGTTGCAGCCAAATCTTCGTTCAATCCGAATTGAAAAGTGACATCCTTTTCGGCAAGTTGCTTTTCGGCACGAGACATCTGAAGGTCTACAGCACCAAGCGGAGACCCCCGATAGCCTGTGACCAGACCCGCTGTGTTCAATCCCGCCGCAGTGTCTCGTACTTTTTGCATCAGCATCAAACGCACCAGTGCCTGCGTGCCGTTCAGAAGAACCGGGCTTTTGGACAGGTCGAACCGGTCGTTGAGTGAAATTTTCGGCTGACTCATCTGACGTCTCCCCTCGTCGGATTAGTGTGCTTTATTCTCGTGCATATTAGGTCATAATTACTGACCTGTATAGTGATTTTACTCTATTCCGTAACGATTTCCGGGTTTCATTGTGGAATTTGTTACCTGTTTCATATAGGGCTGCGCGAGGATAACGAAAGTTGCGGCGATGGATTGGGACAAGCTCAGAATATTTCACGCGGTTGCAGACGCTGGCAGCCTCACACACGCGGGAGACAAGCTCAATTTATCTCAATCCGCGGTGAGCCGTCAGATCCGCGCGCTTGAAGAATCACTCGATGCAACCTTGTTCCACCGCCATGCACGCGGCCTGATTCTGACAGAACAAGGCGAATTGTTGTTCGATGCTACGACAGCTATGCTGAAACGTCTGGATGCCGCTGCAGCGCGTATCCGGGATAGTGAAGATGAGGTCTTTGGCGTACTGAGGGTGACCACCACCTTCGGGTTCGGCACGCTGTGGCTCGCCCCGCGCCTACCGAAGCTCTATGAACAGTATCCCGACCTCAATATCGACCTCATGCTTGAAGAGCGGGTGTTGGATCTGCCAATGCGTGAAGCCGATGTGGCCATCCGCATGAAAGAGCCCAGCCAGGCCGATCTCGTGCGCAAACGGCTGATGACTGTGCAGATGCTGCTCTATGCAACGCGCAGCTATTTGGATGCTCATGGTGGGGCGCCTGAAACGCTGGAAGACATTTCCAAGCACCGATTGATCTGCCAAACGCCCGCAGCCCCTCAGGTTGGGGCAAGCGCGTCGATGGTTCGTCACCTTATGACATACAATCCCGGCTCGTTGCTGACCGTGAACAACTATTTCGGCGTTCTTCAGGGCGTGCTGCATGATCTGGGTATCGGAGTACTTCCTGATTATGTGACTGAGGACTTCCCGGATCTGGTCCCCGTCATGTCAGACATCGAAAGTGCTGATGTCCCGGTTTACCTCGCCTACCCCGAAGAATTGCGTCATTCCAAACGGATAGCGGCATTTCGGGACTTTGTGCAGGATGAGATAATCGCCCATCGCAAACAGCTAAGGCAATTGGGCAAGCTATAGCCATGCACTCAGAGCATAGCGGGCATGACGCCGGGGTCTGCTAATAGACCTTGATCGTTAATAAACTGATCCCTAAATGAGCACATGAAGGCGGTGATGCTGAAACGCTCATCATCTTCATACCTCCCTGTTGGACTACGGCCGAGCTTAGTGCTCGGCCTTTTTTTTGCGCGAGGCTGATGCAATTCAGTGGAAAGCACTGGGAAAATCCAACGCGTAGGCCTATGATCCCGAAAAAACACCTAAATTTCGTGTTCGAGGGCTAATTCATGTTCCACTCATTCCGCCTATTGTTGGTGATGATTTCAGTCTTGTTCCTGGCCGTGCCACTTCATGCACAAGACACAAGCACAACCGCTACAGTTGAAATTCCCGAAGATTTGACGCCAGAACAGGTTGATGATCTGGTTGCGCGCATGTCTGACGACCAAGTACGGGCGATCCTTCTGGAACGCCTTGACGCTGTCGCCGAAAAGCAAGCGGCGGAAAAGGAAGGTCAGGAAGACCCGCTGACCGAGCTCAATGAGATCTGGGCAGAAATGGTCGCATCCTGGACACATGTTCTGACCACAGTTCCCAATATCATCAGTGCGCAAATCACTGCATTTAGCAATTTCTCTGACAAATTGGGGGGCGCTGGTGTTCTGACGCTAATGGGGCTGGTGCTCTCGGTCCTGATAGTCGGCTTCATTGCTGAGAAGCTATTCATTTTCCTGACCCGCCGCTGGCATGAGGCAACCGAGCCCTCGGGTGACGCTGATCTCAGAGGCGCTGTGAACTACCTGTTCCGCCGATTTTGCCGCGAAATTGCAGGGCTTATCGTATTCTACGTCGTCATTCGGGCGATTGGCCGAGGATTGCTGAGCCCCGAGCAGATCATCTATGCAGCCCCATTTGTATTCTACCTAATCTGGGTGCCGCGTCTGGGGGCAGCAGTCTCGCGCTTTGTTCTTGCGCCGCAAAAGCCACAATTCCGATTGGTAAACATTGACGACCACTGGGCAAAATACCTGCATCGCAACCTGATCGGTCTGCTGATCCTGATCGGCTTTACCTTGTTCGTACTAAGGTTCAATGCGCTGAACGGGGTTACCGGCGATCAGACGCGCATCGGTTTCTGGCTGAACGCAGCAATCCACGTCTATATTGGCATAATCGCCTGGACAGCGCGCGAAGGTTTGTCACAGATGATGCTGGGTACCGACCCGGACCACACCAAGTTCGACGAAGAAGTCGCGCGGTATTACCCGTATTTTGCAATCGGCGTTTCTGTCGTGATTTGGCTGCTGGTCGAATTCCTGGTGGCACAACGCAACCCGGCGCTGATCCGCGTGCTGTCCGGTGGAGCGCATTTCACAACCATGTTCTGGCTGTTGATTGCACCTGCACTTGATACATTGATACGTGGTTTGGTGCGTCACCTGCAGCCGCCAATGTCGGGCGAAGGGCCATTAGCAGAACGCGCCTATCGATCGGCCAAGCGCAGCTATATTCGCATCGGTCGGGTGATTGCTGGCCTCTTCGTCGTCTTCATGATTTCCCGTGTTTGGCAGCTAGATCTGCGCCATGTTGCGTCCGCAGGAATCGGTGCCGAAGTTGGCGGCGCAATCATCGAGTTCCTGCTGATCATCGCTGTCGGCTACATCCTGAACGAGATCGTCTCGCTGTGGATTAACCGTCGTCTGGCCAAGGAACAGACAGCGGCCGAGGAGCTGGATGAAGAAGCCGGCGGAGAAGGTGGCGGCGCAGGTGGTTCGCGTCTGGCGACCGTCCTGCCCTTGTTGCGGATTACCGCACAAGTCACCATCTCGGTGATCTTCGGCCTACTAGCCCTGAGCGCCTTGGGCATCAATATCACGCCGCTGCTGGCTGGTGCTGGTGTTTTGGGTCTGGCCATCGGCTTTGGTGCGCAGAAACTGGTGGCCGATATCGTTGGCGGCATCTTCTTCCTGATCGATGACGCATTCCGCGTCGGCGAATATGTCGATGTCGGCGGGACCATGGGAACGGTCGAGAAAATTTCGATCCGCTCAATGCAGCTTCGCCACCATCGTGGTCCGGTGCACACTATACCTTACGGGGAGATTCAAAAGCTCACCAACTTCAGCCGTGACTGGGTGATCATGAAGTTGAAATTTACTGTGCCGTTCGACACCGACCCCAACAAGGTCAAGAAGATCTTCAAGAAGATCGGTGCCGAGATGATGCAGGACGAGGTTCACAAAGATGGCTTCCTGCAGCCCTTCAAATCTCAGGGTGTGTTCGACTTCGACGATGTCGGTATGATCATCCGAGGCAAGTTCATGGCCAAGCCCGGCAAGCAATTCACACTGCGTAAGGAAATCTTTAACCGTGTGAAGGCCGAATTCAACGCAAATGGTATCGATTTCGCCCGCCGCGAGGTGCGCGTCGCCATCCCGGGGTTGGATGAGGCTGAGAACATAACTGAGGAACAAAAAGCTGCCGCCGGCGCAGCCGCCGCAGATGCGGTCAACAAAGGGCAAAACCCCGCCTGACACTTAGGCTTCGACACGTTTCAGCCGCTCGCTGAACCAAATCAGCACGCCTCTGAAATCGGAACCGGTCTTATGGCCGGTTCCGTTTTTTATTGCCCGATGTCCCCTGTGCGGGTTTGGCCCTTTCCTCAAGCGGCCCATTGCCCTAAAAGGCCCGCAATCTCGGCCCACATGGACACAGGACAGAAGATGCAAGAGCCCGCCATCACACCCGATCTGATTGCCGCACATGGGCTCAAGCCCGAGGAATACGACATGATCCTTGAGATCATCGGGCGTGAGCCGACCTTTACCGAGCTTGGCATCTTTTCAGCGATGTGGAACGAGCATTGTTCTTATAAGTCGTCCAAGAAATGGTTGCGCACCCTTCCGACCTCTGGCCCTCAGGTCATCTGCGGCCCAGGCGAGAATGCGGGTGTCGTCGATATCGGCGACGGCCAGGCCGTGGTGTTCAAGATGGAAAGCCACAACCACCCTTCGTATATCGAACCTTATCAGGGCGCGGCGACCGGCGTGGGCGGCATCCTGCGGGATGTTTTTACCATGGGCGCACGGCCCATCGCCTCGATGAACGCACTGTCCTTTGGCGAGCCAGGCCACCATAAGACGCGCCAATTGGTGAACGGAGTGGTCGAGGGGATTGGCGGCTACGGCAACTGCTTCGGTGTGCCTTGCGTGGGTGGCGAAGTTCGGTTCCACCCGGCCTATAACGGCAACTGCCTTGTGAACGCGTTTGCCGCTGGTCTGGCTGACAGTGACAAGATTTTCTACTCGGCCGCTTCGGGCGTTGGGATGCCCGTCGTCTATCTGGGCGCAAAAACCGGTCGTGACGGTGTGGGCGGAGCAACCATGGCATCGGCCGAATTCGATGACACCATCGAAGAAAAACGCCCCACCGTTCAGGTCGGCGACCCCTTCACCGAAAAGCGCCTGATGGAAGCAACGCTGGAACTGATGCAGACCGGTGCCGTGATCTCGATCCAGGACATGGGCGCAGCGGGCTTGACCTGCTCGGCTGTAGAGATGGGCGACAAAGGTGGTCTGGGCGTGCGTTTGGACCTCGAGAATGTCCCGCAGCGCGAAGAGAACATGACAGCCTATGAAATGATGCTGTCGGAATCTCAGGAACGGATGCTGATGGTCCTCAAACCTGAGCTTGAGGCCGAGGCCCGCGCCGTGTTCGAAAAATGGGACCTCGATTTTGCCATCGTAGGCGAAACCATTGCCGAAGACCGTTTCCTGATCATGCACAATGGTGAGATCAAAGCCGATCTGGTCCTGTCTAAACTGTCCTCGACCGCGCCTGAATACGACCGCCCGTGGGAACCGACCCCTGAGTCCGCGCCACTGGAAGACGTACCACAGATCGATCCGATCGACGGTCTGCGCGCCCTGCTCTCTTCACCCAATTACGCAGGCAAACAATGGGTCTATGAGCAATACGACACCATGGTCATGGCGGATTCAACTCGCACGCCGGGTCTGGGCGCTGGCATGGTCCGCGTACATGGCACCGACAAGGTGCTAGCCTTTACCAGCGACGTAACCCCACGCTATGTCCGTGCAAACCCGGTGGAAGGCGGCAAACAAGCGGTGGCCGAGGCCTATCGCAACCTGACCGCCGTGGGGGCCAAACCACTTGCCACCACAGACAACCTGAACTTCGGGAACCCCGAAAAGCCCGAGATCATGGGTCAGTTCGTCGGCGCGATCCAAGGTATCGGTGCCGCCGTTGGTGCGCTGGATATGCCCATCGTGTCGGGCAACGTCTCGCTTTATAACGAGACTGACGGCCAGGCGATCCTGCCAACCCCCACCATCGGCGCGGTTGGTCTTCTTGCTCATAGCGACGAGATAATCGGAAACGAAGTTCGGGATGGCCATGTTGCGCTGGTCATCGGCGAAACCAACGGCCATATGGGTCAGTCCGCCCTGCTGGCCGAGGTATTCAACCGCGAGGACGGAGACGCGCCGCATGTTGATCTGGCTGCAGAGGCGCGCAACGGGGAATTCATCCGTGCCAATCGCGAGATGATCAAAGCATGTACTGATCTTAGCGATGGCGGCCTTGCACTGGCTGCGTTTGAACTTGCTGAAGCTGCAGGCGTCGGCGTTTGCCTGGATGATGCATCATCCGAGTTCCTATTCGGCGAAGACCAGGCCCGTTATCTTGTGGCGTGCAACTTCGATCAAGCCGAGGCGCTGATGATCGCTGCCGGTCAGGCCGGTGTCCCGCTGGTCTCGGTTGGTCGATTTACCGGTGACAGCGTGAAGATCGGCAATTCCGAAGCTCCTTTGGCAGAACTGACCGAGACCTTCCGTCAGAGCTTTGCCGCCGCGGTCGCCTGATAAATCGTCTCTTCCGAATTCCAGAATTCCCGCGTCTTCCATAGGCGCGGGATTCGCGTATCTGAAAAATGCTCGACATCTTGCACGCCCGCTCCCATCACTCTACATCTTGGGAAAGACCTACAGGAGTGAACCTACATGCCGATGAGCGCCCACGAGATTGAAACCCTGCTGCGCGAAAGCTTTCCCAATGCGGAAATTCAGGTTGGTGGCAGCGATGGCGTGCACATGTCCGCCATGGTCGTGGACGAAAGCTTTCGCGGCAAAAACCGCGTTCAGCAACAGCGTGCGGTTTACGCTGCGCTGAAAGGCAAGATGGATGGATCTGATGGGGAATTGCACGCGCTGGCGTTGACGACGAAGGTACCTGAATGACACAGAACTACTTTCAAAAAAGCGCCTAAGTGGCTTTGAAAAGATGAGTGGCTGGCCCTTTTGGATATCTCTTCTTGGTGCATTGATAGTTGTCGCCGCCCTCATCGAAGCCTATGTCAAACGCAACAGAAAACGAAAACTGTCGGATATGCGCCCTGACCCCGATACGCTTAGCAAGGTTGGGGGAATTGAACGATACGGGCTTGATCCGGTGACGCTTGCACAAGCAGAACACCGGCGGCTTGAAGAAGAAGGATGGGCACCTGAACTGCCCGATAACCGAACGACCGCCGCGCAAGCGGATGAAAAGGAAAAGCAAGATGAGCGACGTTAAGACCCAGATCGACGAAACCGTCAAAGCCAACGATGTGGTGCTTTACATGAAAGGAACCAAAGAGATGCCGCAGTGCGGGTTCTCATCCCGGGTGGCCGGTGTTCTGAATTACATGGGTGTCGAATACACCGATGTGAACGTTCTGGCTGACGAAGCTGTGCGCCAGGGCATCAAGGACTACTCCGACTGGCCAACCGTGCCTCAGCTTTATGTCAAAGGCGAGTTTGTCGGCGGTTGCGACATTATCACTGAAATGACGCTTTCGGGTGAGCTAGACACACTGTTCGATGAAAACAGTGTGGGCTACAACAAAGACGCTGCGGACAAAATCCGCGAAGCAAACGCGTAAGCTATCGGCTGCTACAGTCCTTGAACAATACGAGTTCCGGGGCTGTGTCGCCTTCGGCCTGATGGCTGATCGTGGCATCCCACCCCTTGGAGCGCAGGGTGTATGTCCCTGCCCCTCCGACGGATTCATACCGGATGCCCGAGCCGCTTGGAACCTGTTTCATGGGGATCAACTGATCATCGATCATCATCGCAGCCGCCCCATCGCCATTTGAGGCGTTAAAGTAGGACACCGGCACTTGCGTGTTGTTTTCACAGGTAAACGTCACGGACAGAATGTCGATATCGGCCTTTGCCATCGTGCCAGTCAGCGAGACGACGGCCGCGCAAAAGGCCATTCGGGCGATCGGCATTAGGCCGTCCTTTCTTCAATGACTGCCGCCAGGGCTTCGGCGCGCGCCGCCATTTCAGCCAGCGTATCCGTGACAGATGGCGGCACTACCGCGACCTCGATCCGTTCAGGTTCCGGCTGCGGTTGGCTGCGGAGCCGCTTCAATTCGGTCTCCAATTCAACCAGCTTGGCCTCGGCCAGTTTCATGCGATCTTCATGCGCGGCTGCCTTGTCTGCCAACATGAGTCCCGCCATCAGCAGCATCCGCGATTCCGGCATACGTCCGATCTGGTCCGACAAAACCTGAGCCTCATCATCCAGCAGTCTGGCTGCCGCTTGCAGAAACGGTTCTTCACCGTCCTGGCACGAGACATCAAAGCCGCGGCCACCGATATGAATGGTTACTTCGGGCATTATTCCACCTCTCCCTCGGCCAGATTGGCATGACTTAGCAATGGCTCAAGTCGAGCCAAGACCGCATGCGCTTCGGCTGCGTCCGACGCGCGCGCGGCACGTATGGCTTCTAATTCGGCTGTCGTGGCCCGGTTCAGCATGTCAGCATCCGTGACACCGTCCTCTGCGGCGGCGCGTAATTCATCGACAGCGCTCCGGAGCTGATCGTTTGCATTGCGAAGCCGTTGCAAATCATCATCCAACCGGGACATCGCGGCCCCATGGCTAGCCCGTTCCGCGCGCAGCATCTCAAGCTCGGCATTGAGTTCGGTTAACCGCTCGCTATCGACCAGTTCAGCCCGCAGACGCGCCAATTCGGCCTCCATCTCTTCCGCGCGATCCGCGATTGGGGTCAGTTTCTCGACCTGCGCGCGCAACGTATTGGCCTCTTCTGCGGCGCCCTGATGTGATCGCAGAGTCTCAATCTCAGCCTTCAAGCCCTCGACTTCGTCCGTGTTTTCAAGCGCAGCCTTGGCATCCGCCAATTCGGCCCGCGCAGCCTCAACCGTGGCGAGCTGAGAGGTCGCCTCGGCCAATTGCGCACGCAGCGCATCCACTTCCGAACTCGGTGCCGGTTGCGCACGCAGCGCGTCAATCTCTTGCGCGTGTCTCTCTTTGATCGTTTTCAGCCGTTCCTCAAGCTGGGCATTGACCACCCGCTCTTCTTCAAGCGCCGTTCGCAGCGACGTATCATCACCGGCTGCGGATCCAGCATCGTGCAAGGCCTCGACACCATTACCGATCCGCTCCATCGCGGTGATAATACGGCGTTGTAGTTCTTCGATCTGACTCATGCCTGTGTCACCTCTTTATCAAGGTTCGTTCTGATATTCGCCTACCCGAATCAAAAGCGGCGGCGCTCAGCCCTAGTCTAACGGAATGCGACAGAAAATACCCACTGTTTGGTTTCAACCACTTGCACACCGCTCTTGAAGCGCCAATTCGGCGTGCCACGCGGTTCTGCTTGCACTTTGACAATCGGATGGTATTCAGCGCCCATCTGCCCGTAAACCAAAGGAACTACGCCCGTGGACCTGACTGCGCTGCGCAATGCCAACCCCGAACACTGGGACAAGGCTGCGGCCATCCGCACCCTGACCCTCGACGCTGTCGCCGCCGCCAATTCCGGCCATTCCGGTATGCCGATGGGCATGGCCGATGTTGCGACCGTATTGTTCGAAAAGCACCTCAAATTCGATGCCACTGCCCCGAACTGGCCGGACCGCGATCGGTTCATCCTATCGGCGGGTCACGGTTCGATGCTGGTCTATTCGCTGCTGTATCTCACCGGTCATGGCGATGTTACGCTGGAAGAGATCAAGAACTTCCGTCAATTGGGCGCCAAAACTGCCGGGCACCCCGAAAACTTCCTGATCGATGGTGTCGAAACCACTACCGGACCTTTGGGTCAGGGCATTTCGAATGCCGTTGGCTTTGCGATGGCCGAAGAAATTCAGCGTGCGCATTATGGCAAGAAGATCGTTGATCACTATACCTACGTGATTGCTGGCGACGGCTGCCTGATGGAAGGCGTCAGCCAAGAGGCGATCACTTTGGCCGGTCGCCACGAGCTGAGCAAGCTGATCGTCTTCTGGGATAACAACAACATCACCATCGACGGCACAGTCGACATCGCCGACCGCACCGATCAGGTGCGCCGTTTTGCGGCCTCGGGCTGGCATGTGCTTGAGATTGACGGCCACGACCCCAAGGCCATCGATGCGGCCATCGTGCAGGCGAAGAAGTCGAACAAGCCGACGATGATTGCTTGTGAAAGCCACATTGCACTGGGTCACGCGGCGCAGGACACTTCAAAAGGCCATGGCGCTCTGACCGATCAGGATCAGTTGAACGCCGCCAAAGAAGCATATGACTGGCCGCATGATGCGTTCGTCATCCCTGCTGAGGTCAAAGCCGCTTGGGAGGCCATTGGTGCACGTGGCAAAGCCGAGCGCGCAGCGTGGGAGGAGCGTTTTGCGCAAGTCTCCGAACGTAAACAAGCCGAATTCAACCGCGCCTATGCGTTTGAGGCGCCAAAGAAGCTGGCCGGCGCCATCCGGTCGTTTAAGAAACAGATGTCGGAAGACCAGCCAAAGCTGGCCACACGCGCCTCTTCAGAGAAGGTGTTGAATGTCGTTAACCCGATCATGCCCGACACCATTGGCGGCTCGGCTGACCTGACTGGATCGAACAACACCAAATCGGCTGATATGGGCGTGTTCCTTCCGGAAAACCGCAAGGGTCGGTATATCCATTACGGCATTCGTGAACACGGTATGGCCGCTGCTATGAACGGTATGGCGCTGCATGGTGGCATTCGCCCGTATGGCGGTACGTTCATGGCCTTCACAGACTATGCGCGGCCCTCGATGCGTTTGGCTGCACTTATGAAGATCCCGACGGTCTTCGTGATGACCCACGACTCGATTGGTCTGGGCGAAGACGGTCCGACGCACCAGCCGGTGGAACATCTGGCGATCTCACGCGCGACGCCGAACACTTATGTGTTCCGCCCAGCCGATACGATTGAGACCGCCGAAGCCTGGGAATTGGCGCTGACCTTCAAGGATAGCCCCTCAGTCCTGTCGCTGACCCGTCAAGGCGTGCCAACTGTTCGGACCCAGCACAAAGCCAAAAACCTAACCGCACAAGGCGCTTATGTATTGGCTGACGCAGAAAACAAGCGTCAGGCGATTCTGATTGCCACAGGTTCCGAGGTTTCGCTGGCGATGGAAGCTAAAGCAATACTTGAGGCCGAAGGCATCGGCACTCGGGTCGTTTCCATGCCATGTATGGAGCTGTTTGCCGAACAAGACGAAGCCTACCGCAAGCGCGTACTACCTGCGGGAGCCGTCCGCGTCGTTATCGAGGCTGCGGTTCGCGCCGGAGGCTGGGACCGTTGGCTTCTGGGCGAGCGTGGTCGCGAGGCCAAAGCCGGGTTCATCGGCATGTCCAGCTTTGGTGCGTCGGCACCCGCCGGAGAGCTCTACAAGCACTTCGGCATCACGACCGAGGCAACAGTCGCCAAGGTCAAAGAACTGCTGGGTTGAACCTACCCAAATAAGTCAGAAGGCCTCGGTTAAAACCGGGGCCTTTTTTGTTAGACGAAAATTACTACTGACTGCATACCATCGACAATTAGATCACCATCGGTGTTCCACATCCGCATGACCTGAGAGCTGTAGCCGTCATGTCCAGCTGTCGATTGATGTTCCATCAACCACCATCCATCGCGAGTATGAATATCCTCGGACAGCACGTTGAAAATCCAGTTCATTGACGAGTTGTTTCCCGGCTTCTTCAATGTCGGGAATATGGCCGGTGGCAATAGGTCCGCAATTGCGATCAACCCTTCGATCCTATCGCGCATGTCGGCATCATTATGGCGCGCCCAAACCTTCACATAGCCACGCTCTGCACCAGCAAATGGCCGCGCCCCGTCGATCAACCGAACGTCGAAGTTCGCAAGAAATGCGATGGGAAGTTTTGGCAAATCTGGCGGGAAATAGTGTTCTGTGATCTCTGGCTGTATCTCTGCCTTAGCCGGATGTTCGAACGCCACATGGCTTTCCTGTGCCTTGCCAAACGTAAATGTCCCAAGCGCGGCTGTATTCCCCTCAATCCTTGCTCGTGTATTGATCGTTGTGACATTCCGCCCATTGCGAAGCACCTCGGTTTCGATCAGCGGAGGTGAACCGATGGGCGCGGTAAAATTGATCAGGGCCGAGCGTAATGGCGGCAGAACATCGACCGCATTTCTCGCAGCAGCCAGCAGCAAGGCAGACGAGAAGCCGCCATATGTTGTGCGGCCTTGCATCCAGTTTGGCGGCACCGGAAACTGCAGCATCCCGTTCAACCGATCTGAACTGGCAAGGACTTGGGAAAGGCTGAGTTTAGTCATCGATCTCACACCGGGTATGCTTCGAATGGAACTTACCCCGCTCTTACCGTTGTGCCAGATGAAACCTCACGTCACATGATCCTGATTTCAGTGTTTATTCGCAGATCCCGAAATCGCGCTGATCGCGGGGGACAGCAGCTTGGTTGCCACCGGTATCAGCGCCAGCCCATAGGCCAGACCGAATACACCATCCATTGTCGCCTTCGCGATCCATTTTACCGCGCCTGCCCATTGTTCAGACACAGCATGACTCGCAGCATTTGCCCAGTCGTAAATGTGATGGCCCAGCCAGCCAAAGCCCAGGACCTCCATACCGTGGATCATGATCGACCCGCCGACCCACAGCATCGCAGCAGTACCAACGATAGACAGAACTTTCATAACAACGGGCATCGCTTTGACTAGGCCCCTTCCCGTTCCACGCCCTATCGGCGTCGGAGCGTTTTGCGCCAGGAACAGCCCGACATCATCCATTTTCACGATCAGAGCGACCGAGCCATAAACGGCGACGGTGACCCCAACGCCCACCACGGCCAGCGTCGCGGCTTGCATCCACACATTCGGCGCTTCAATGGCCGCCAAAGCGATGGTCATGATTTCGGCAGACAGGATAAAGTCAGTCTTGATCGCACCCTTCACCTTCTTTTCTTCCAGATGGCCAGGATCAGGATTTTTCATATCCTCTTCGATCGCGTGGCTTCCGTGTGGGAACAGGACATGAAAAATCTTTTCGGCCCCTTCAAAACACAGATATGAACCACCGAGCATAAGCAGCGGTGTGATCAACCAAGGCGCAAAATTGGCTAGTAGCAATGCCACTGGCAACAACAGAATGATCTTGTTGAAAATCGATCCGCGCGCGATGCGCCAGATGATCGGCAGTTCCCGCGCCGGGGCAAAACCCTGAACGTATTTGGGCGTCACGGCCGCATCGTCAATGATCACACCCGCAGTCTTGGCCCCAGCCTTGCCGGCAGCGGCCACCACATCGTCCACCGAAGCCGCCGCGACCTTTGCAATGCCCGCCACGTCGTCCAACAGGGCCAACAGACCACTCATCGCGCTTCCTTTCCATTCATCTGTTCGATCGGACCCTACCTGATCCAACGGCTAGCGCAAGCGTTAGCGCAATCGGCGCAGGTTTGCGCTAACACCTTAAAAATATGCCATTTTTGCCCTTTTGAGATTCAATATTCGCGGCTATATGGCCTGCAACGCAAGCGCATTTTTGGAGACGTCGGATGACCATCAAGGTCGGTATCAATGGTTTTGGCCGCATCGGCCGCTGTACTCTGTCGCACATCGCCGCATCGGCGCGCAACGACATCGAAGTGATCAAGGTCAACGCCACCGGCCCGCTGGAAACCTCCGCGCATCTGTTGAAATACGACAGCATCCATGGACGTTTCCCACGCGACGTCTCGGTCGAAGGCAACACCATGGATCTGGGTCGCGGCCCGATGGAGATGTTCTCGACCTACGATATGAACGAGCTGGACTGGGAAGGCTGCGATGTCGTTCTGGAATGCACCGGTAAATTCAACGACGGCCTGAAGGCTAAAACCCATCTTGAGCGCGGCGCAGGCAAGGTTCTGCTATCGGCCCCTGGCAAGAATGTCGACAAGACCATCGTATTTGGTGTGAACCACAACAGCCTGACTGCAAACGACAACATGGTGTCGAACGGTTCTTGCACCACCAACTGCCTTGCTCCGCTTGCCAAAGTTCTGGACGAAGGTATCGGCATCGAGCATGGCATCATGACCACGATTCACGCCTATACCGGCGACCAACCGACGCTGGACCGTCGCCACAGCGATCTGTATCGCGCCCGCGCTGCCGCCATGTCGATGATCCCGACGTCCACTGGCGCCGCTGCAGCACTGGGAGAGGTTCTGCCGAACCTCAAAGGGCGCCTGGACGGCTCGGCGATCCGCGTGCCCACTCCAAACGTCTCGGCCGTTGATCTATCATTCCGCGCCTCGCGCGACGTCACTGTCGAAGAAGTTAACGCCATCGTCGAAGAGGCAGCGAAAGGCCCGATGCAGCGCGTTCTGGGCTATGAGCCCGCTCCGCTGGTCTCGACCGATTTTAACCATACCGAAGAAAGCTCGATCTTCGCGCCGGATCAGACCCGTGTGGTCGACAACCGTATGGTACGCGTGCTGGCGTGGTATGACAACGAATGGGGATTCTCGGTGCGTATGGCGGATGTCGCCGTCGCGATGGGCCGCCTTAACTGACCCTTCGCACATCGCTTGTACCTTTATGCCCGCTCAGGTTATCTGAGCGGGCATTTACGTTCAGGGCGCAGAAATGACAAATCAAATCGCCATCTGGCTTGGAATCCTAATTCTGGGCGGTCTGATGCTGGACGTGGCACTATTCGGCACCGAACACCTGCTGTTCCTGGGCAAGAAGCTCTACGATTTCCTGGATTGGCTCGCCTTCTGGCGCTGACAGAGGTTTTTCTTGACTTTCGCGCCAATCTGGCTTTGTTAGCGCTAACCATCTATGGACCATGTTCTGACGGAGCGCATTATGACACTCAAGCTGGCAATCAATGGATTTGGACGGATCGGGCGCGGCGTTCTTCGGGCCGTCATGGAATCCGGACGTACTGATGTTGAAATCATCGCAATCAACGATCTGGCAAAGCCCGAAATGAACGCACATCTGTTCGAGTTCGACAGTGTGCATGGACGCTATTCCAATCCCGTAACTCTGACTGATGCAGGTCTGGACGTGGGTGCTGGGCCCATCCGGCTGACCAGCGAGCGTGATCCCGAAGCACTGGACTGGTCTGATGTGGATGTGGTTCTGGAATGCACCGGTGTTTTCCGGACCCGTGAAGCAGCTGAGCGGCACCTGAAAAACGGATCAAAGAAAGTATTGATCTCGGCCCCTGCCCGTGGCGACGGCGGC
Organism: Ruegeria sp. K3; assembly: GCF_056531845.1. NCBI lineage: Bacteria > Pseudomonadati > Pseudomonadota > Alphaproteobacteria > Rhodobacterales > Roseobacteraceae > Ruegeria > Ruegeria sp. K3. The sequence continues at coordinate 416,099 of NZ_JBQFMM010000002.1, forward strand.
GTGAAGACAGTCGTGTTCGGCGTGAACGATCATGAGCTAACCGCCGACGATATCGTTGTTTCCAATGCCTCCTGCACCACCAACTGCCTGTCGCCGGTCGCGGCGGCTTTGGACGCAGGACTGGGCATCAAACACGGCAACATGACCACAGTTCATGCATACACGGCCAGCCAACCGGTTCACGACACTGCGGGTAAAGACCCCTACCTGTCGCGCGCAGCAGCGCTGTCGATGATTCCGACGACAACTGGCGCGGCATCGGCTGTTGGTCTGGTTCTGCCGCAGCTTGCTGGTAAGTTGACCGGGCAAGCCATTCGTGTCCCCACGCCCAATGTCTCAGTCGTTGATCTGGTTGCTGAGGTTTCGCGACCGACGACCGAAGAAGAGGTCAATGCCCTCTTTGTAGAAGCCGCCGCCAAAATCCCCGGTGTGCTGGCGGCCGAGAATCGCCCCTTGATCTCGATCGATTTCAACCACGACTCGCATAGCTCGACGGTTTCACTGGCTGAAACCAAAGTAACTGACGGCACATTGGTTCGTGTGCTTGCATGGTACGACAACGAATGGGGCTTCTCGAACCGAATGCTGGACACTGCCGCCGCGATGGGCGCGCTATCCTAACCGCTCTTTCAAGGCGGAATTGACGCGGGGCGTGACGAATTTTGACACGTCCCCGTTCAATCTGGCGATTTCTTTGACCAGTTTCGACGCAATGGCTTGATGCCGTGCCTCTGCCATCAAGAACACGGTCTCAATCGAGTCGTCCAACGCTCGGTTCATCCCAACCATCTGGAATTCATACTCGAAATCCGCAACCGCACGCAGTCCGCGCACGATGATCTGAGCGCCTACATCGCGGGCGCAATCGATCAGCAGGTTTTCAAACGGATGCGCGACAATCTCGGTGCCGGTCTGCTCGGTCAGATGGGCGCATTCGGCCTCGATCATCGCGACACGCTCTTCCAAAGAAAACAGCGGGCCCTTGTCCCGGTTGATAGCAACACCAATGACGAGCTTATCCACCAGCGCAGCCGCGCGGCGAATAATGTCTATATGACCCATGGTGATAGGGTCGAAAGTACCGGGATATAATCCAACCCGCATTGGGCTCTCCAGCGCAACAATATTTCTGCGCAAGCAAACATAACTTTGCCGCAGGTGCAAGAGGCTGAAACAGCCCCCGCGTTCAGTGCCCCATGATCATGCCTTCAAGCGCGTCTTTTTCCATAGCAAGTTCAGCCAGTTGCGCCTTCACCGCATCACCCAGCGTAACGATGCCGACCAGTTTGCCATCTTCCAATACAGGCATGTGGCGAAATCGTCCTTCGGTCATCTGGGACAGGATAGACTCAACAGTATCCTGCTGGCTGGCGGTCACAAGTTGCTTGGTCATATAGTTGCTAACGGGTTTATCTAGGCACCCACTGCCGCTGGCAGCCAACTCGCGAACAATGTCTCGTTCGGATAAAATACCCGCTGCCGTCTGCCCCCCATCCTCGGAAATGACCACAGTACCAATCCGCTTTTCCGCAAGAATCTCGGCAGCCTGAGAAACGGATGCCGTTGGCTCGACCGTCTCCACACCGCCGCTGGCCTTTGATTTGAGAATGGCCTGTACAAGCATAAGCGAAAACCTCCGGAATTACGTACTGTTTTCCAAAGCGTTGCCGGAATGTGTGAATGTGTCAAGGTGAAGCTTCGCGCTCAAGCCGCGCTACTTCGTCCCGTATTCCGCGCGTCAACGCCTCGGCAAAGCGGTTCAACCGCTCATTGCGCTGATCGCCCTGATGGCGGACCAGATAAAAGCCCCGGGTCAGACTGACCTGATCCGTCAGGATTTTCTGCAATCCACGATGGAACGGCAATGTGAAATCATGTGCCACGCAGACCCCTGTTCCCAGCGAAACTTGTCGCAGCTGAACGGAAACAGAGTTTGATGCAAGCGCGACACGTTCAACACCAATGTCGTTGAGATAGTCCAGCTCGCGGTCGAAGATCATGTCCGGAATATAGCCTATCATCCGATGCCCTTTTAGATCCTCGATGGATCGAATTTCGGCGTGACGACTCAGGTATTCCTTCGTTGCGACCATATGCAGCCGATAGTCGGATATCTTCTGCACCAGCAGTTTCCCTGCGGTGGGCGCACTGACTGTTACCGCCATGTCGGCCTCTCGACGGGATAGGTTGATGATGCGCGGCAACGCCAGGATCTGAATGTCGAGATCAGGATTGGCATCGCTGATCTTGGCGCAGACCTGTGGCAACAGGTAATTGGCACTACCATCCGGGGCACCAATTCGGATCTGACCGCTTAGCGATTTGGCAGAGCCTGACATGACACCAGTCGCTGCGCGCATAGCTTCTTCCGCCTGCAGCCCATGCTCCATCAGGCGTTGTCCTGCAGTCGTCAACACATAGCCCTGCTGTGATTTCGTGAACAACACCGCGTCCAATGCCGCTTCGAGCCGCGCGATTCTGCGCCCGACTGTCGCCGGGTCGATCTTGAGAACCCGCCCCGCACCCGAAAGGCTTTCATCGCGCGCGACCGCCAGGAAAACCCGCAAATCATCCCAATTCGGCGTCATGTTCTATCCTTTGCATTTTTGCAAAACTGATTTGAAATATTGCCTCTGTTCAGGTGATTTTCGCAAGTCTATTCTTCGCGCAACTTAATCCGGAGGAGTTTGCAATGCAGAACCTGACCCATTTCATCAACGGCGAAAATGTCGCTGGCACATCTGGCCGCTTTGACAATGTATTCAACCCAGCAACGGGTGAAGTGCAGTACCAATGCCCGATGGCCAGTGTCGCCGAGACCACCGCTGCGATCGAAGACGCTGCAGCAGCTCAGGTCGCTTGGGGCGCAACCAACCCGCAGAAGCGCGCGCGCGTTATGATGGCGATGGTTGGCTTGATGAACCGCGACATGGACAAGCTGGCCGAGGCTCTCAGCCGGGAACATGGCAAGACCATTCCCGATGCGAAGGGTGACTTGCAGCGTGGTCTGGAAGTGATCGAGTACTGCATCGGCGCGCCCCAGATGCTGAAAGGTGAGTTCACCGACAGCGCGGGCCCGGGCATCGATATGTATTCGATGCGTCAGCCGCTGGGCGTGGTCGCTTCGATCATGCCATTCAACTTCCCCGCAATGATGCCGCTTTGGCACGTTGGCCCGGCACTGGCCTGCGGCAACGCAGTTGTTCTAAAGCCGTCCGAGCGCGACCCCTCTGTTCCATTGATGCTGGCAGAGCTGTTTGTCGAAGCTGGTCTGCCCAAGGGCGTGTTCCAAGTCGTAAACGGTGACAAAGAGGCCGTGGACACCCTGCTGGACAGCGAAATCATTCAGGGCGTGTCGTTCGTGGGTTCAACTCCGATTGCGCAATACATCTATGCTCGTGCAACCGCCAACGGCAAACGGGCGCAGTGTTTCGGTGGTGCCAAGAACCACATGATCGTTATGCCTGACGCTGATCTGGATCAGGCTGCTGATGCGCTGGTCGGTGCAGGTTTCGGTGCGGCTGGCGAACGCTGCATGGCAATCTCGGTGGCCGTGCCTGTGGGCGAAGAAACCGCAGACGCACTGATCGAAAAACTGATCCCTCGAGTAGAGAAGCTGAAAGTCGGTCCCTACACAGCGGGCGACGACGTAGACATGGGTCCGGTTGTTACTGCTGCCGCGAAAGAGCGTATCCTTGGCCTGATCAACTCGGGCGTTGAGCAGGGCGCGAAGCTGGTTGTCGACAACCGCGACTTCAGCCTGCAGGGCTATGAGGATGGCTTCTTTGTCGGCCCGCACCTGTTCGACAACGTCACACCCGAGATGGATATCTACAAGCAAGAGATCTTTGGCCCGGTCCTGTCGACCGTACGCGCAGGTTCCTACGAAGAGGCGCTGAAACTGGCGATGGATCATGAATACGGCAACGGCACTGCGATCTTCACCCGCGACGGTGATACGGCGCGTGACTTTGCCAGCCGTGTGAACATCGGCATGGTCGGCATCAACGTTCCGATCCCGGTTCCGCTGGCCTACCACACTTTTGGCGGCTGGAAGAAATCGATGTTCGGCGACCTGAACCAGCACGGTCCGGACAGCTTCAAGTTCTACACACGCACCAAAACAGTGACATCGCGCTGGCCGTCGGGCATCAAGGAAGGTGGCGAGTTCAACTTCAAAGCGATGGACTGATCATTCAGCTTTCAAATCAGGAAACCCGGCCCTACATGGGTCGGGTTTTTTCGTGCATGCGCCAGTTGCTGCCTGATCGCGTACCTCACAAGAAATTCAGAGGTCGCCCTCTGGAAAAAGCAGGCAATCACTAATATTTTATCGGTAATTCAACTATCCGAGCAGCTCATAACTTCCTGGAGGCAACCTTGTCCCAAAATCGTTTTACCCGTCGTCACGCGCTTTTGGGCGCTGCATCGCTGATCGCGGCCCCTGCTATCGTGCGTGCTCAAAGCACTGATGCTTTCCCACAGACCGAGGAAGCAATCAGCACGCAGCTTCCAGTACGTCGTAACATTTCATCGTTCTCGCAGCAGAATTGGCAGGATCACTTTGACGAGTTGGGCGTCGGCGCATTGTTGGCCGATATCACCAGCCGGGCTGTTCATTACTGGGGGCCGGATGGAACCTACAAGCTGTACCCCAGTTCTGTCCCGATGAGCGAAGAGCTGACCAAGCGCGGCTATACCAAAGTCACTCGCAAGGCGGAGAACCCAAGCTGGACACCAACCCCATCAATGCGCGAGCGCGATCCCTCGTTGCCAATTCGCATGGAGGGTGGTGAACCTGGAAACCCATTGGGAACTCGCGCTATGTATCTTGGCTGGCCTGCCTACCTGGTTCACGGCACCTATGATACCCGCAAGATTGGACGTCAGAGCTCGTCCGGCTGTATTGGTCTCTATAACCAGCACGTTGAAGAGCTGTATCCGCTGGTAAAGGTCGGTACTCAGGTACGTTTGGTCTAAACGGTGAGTTTCTACACGAAACACAAAAAAGCCCCGTCCATCAGGAACGGGGCTTTTGTTTTCGTGAAGGTGGTAGATTTATTCAGGAATGATCACTTCGTCGACAACGTGGATGACGCCATTGCTGGCTTCGATGTCGGCCTGCACAACTTTGGCACCATTAACTTTCACGCCATTTTTTGCGTTCACGCTTAGTCGGTCGCCTTGCACAGTCAGAACCTTCGCGCGCTTTCCTGCAATGTCGCCGGACATCACTTTGGCTGGCACGACATGGTAGGTCAGGATCGACACCAACTGGTCCTTGTTTTCTGGCAGAAGTAGGGTTTCAACAGTGCCTTCAGGCAGAGCTGCAAAAGCCTCATCCGTGGGTGCAAAGACGGTGAAGGGCCCATCGCCTTTCAGCGTATCAACCAGGCCCGCGGCCTGAACGGCAGCAACCAGGGTGTTGAATGACCCGGCAGCAACTGCGGTATCTACGATATCAGCGGCCTGCGCCTTGACGGGCAGTGCAAGTGCAAATGCGGTGGCAGCGCCCATGAATGTGCGGCGGAACATGGCTGTTAACTCCTCTCCAGCTTGTTATGGAAAGGGTTACGGGCCTGGGTTCGAAGCGGATCACACAGAATTCAATTTTCTTTGAGCTGAACCCAGATGCTCTGCGCACGGCCCTCTTCTAGAAACGGCAGCGCTGCGACGGCGTCGGGGCGATCCTGCTGCAGGTAATATCCGGGCCAAAGCATTGAATAGAAACCGGATTGCAGCAAGGCGTGCAACATGTACTGCTCACCCCATCCTGGGCAGTCATAGAAGAACCGTTTGGGATATTCATAAGGCAGAAAAACATCGTGGACATGAATGACAACGCCGGGTTTCAGCGCCGGAATGATCCGACAGAATAGATGGGCGACATCGTTGCTCATCCGAACCACATGGCTTGAATCGATGAACAGAACATCCCCAGCCTCAAGCTGATCGAACAGCGCGGGATCTACTTCTTCCAGTCGCTTCTGCTCAAACTGATCGACGACATGGGCGATATCTGCGCGCGGGTACGGATCAATTGCCGTGATCGTCGTATCCAAACCACCATCTATGATCGCCTGCCGCGTCACGCGAGTAGAGTTCCCGCAGCCGACCTCGATCACGCGCTTGGGCTGAAAGCGGCGGATCATCAGGTAAAGCGCATCCGCATCCGGGCTATCGTAATATCCATTGCCGGTGTGATACCCAGTCTGGTTTCGCGCCGGGTCCTTCAAAGCTGCAAGCGCATCGGCATGGCGCGTATACTCTTCGACAAGTTGCGCGATATCGAATCCGTCTATTCCCGGCGACAGGGCATAGGCAGGCCTGTTCAATCCCCCTGCCCGTTCGAACGCTTCGAGCCGCGCCCGTTCATCCTGTTCTGTAACCTTGTCGATCAGCTTGACGCCCAACTCATCCAGGGCGGCATTGATCTGCGGAAATTTTCTGGGTTTCACGAGGACGGCTCCACATTGCGTTGCGCCCGCTCTTTACCTGTGCACGCAGGACCTCTGCAAGAACCGACAGGTCAAACCCTTGGCAAAACGCTAATTTCCGTATTCACTAACGTGAATTGACCAACGAGGGCCGCCATGCAGCAGGAATTTACGATCGGCATTGAAGAGGAATACCTGCTGGTCGATCAAGACAGTCTGCAGCTCGCCGAGGCGCCCGCAGCATTGATGGAAGCTTGTCAGGCAGATTTCGAAGGCCAGGTCAGCCCGGAATTTCTGCAGTGCCAGATCGAAGTCGGGACCCGCCCACATGCTACGATCAGATCGGCGCGCGAAGATCTAAAGCGCCTGCGTTCTTGTGTATCAAAACGTGCGTCCGAGTATAATCTGGCTCCGATCGCGGTCTCTTGCCACCCGTTTGCGAACTGGAAAGACCAGCACCATACACGGAAAGAACGCTATGACGCCCTGCAGCATGCTTTGGGCGGCGTGGCGCGGCGGATGCTGATCTGCGGAATGCATGTGCATGTGGGCGTCGAAGATCAAGCCTTGCGCGCCGACCTGGTCCCCCAGCTTTCTTACTTTCTGCCCCATCTGCTGGCGTTGTCGACCTCATCTCCTTATTGGAACGGCGAAGACACCGGGCTTTCCTCCTATAGGCTCACCGTGTTCGACAATCTGCCCCGGACCGGTCTGCCCCCGGTGTTCAGCAGTTGGGGCGAATACGAACGCACCACCGGCGTGCTGGTCGAACTCGGCGTGATCGAGGACACCTCTAAAATCTGGTGGGACCTACGTCCATCTCACCGGTTCCCCACCCTAGAAACACGCATCATGGACGTACAGCCAAGGCTTGAACATACGCTTTCGCTTGCAGCGCTAGTGCAGGCGCTGACGCGGATGCTGTGCCGCCTGAAAGACCGCAATCTTCGTTGGAGGCAATATGATAAGTTTCTGATCGGCGAAAACCGTTGGCGCGCGCAGCGCTACGGTGTGGGCGAAGGTCTGATCGATTTCGGTGATCGCTCAATCAAGCCGATGGCTGAACTAATCGGAGAGCTGATGGGCATGTTGGCCGAAGACACCGAGGCATTGGGCACCATGACCGAACTCGCCCGACTTCGGCAGATCGCAGAAAATGGCACCTCCGCCACCCGCCAACGCCGTGTTTACGCTGAAGCTTTAGCGCGCGGGGATGATCCGGGCATGGCGGTGGTCAAGCACCTGATCGAGGAATTTCACGCCGACCTATAAAGTCAAACCGCCGCCAAAATCTCCTTGATCCGGTCCGCTACGGGTTCATACAAATCGCGATCCGTCCAGTATCCGTTATGCGAAAGCGGGTTCCACGACGTAAAGATTTTGCCCGCATTGATCGGCTTATCCTTCAAGGCCCCACTTTGAGCGAGCTGTTCATAGCTTGGCGCGCTTTTGCCCAAAGGAAAACCCAAAACATCATGCTTGTCATAGTAGTTTCGCCACCAGGTCGAAAACTGCAACGCAGGCGGCAGCGCGCGGTTCGGGGCCATGATCGGAAAAATCTCATTCTCGGGATATGCGAACAGAAAAATCGGAATATTGCACCCAAACGTCACGAGGCCAGCAACGGTTTTCATGTTTTCAACATCTGTCGGATGAACCGGTGAACCACCCTGACGCAGATGTCTTTGCATGTCATAAATATAGTTCGACATTATGTGCCCACCCAGCGAATGCGCCAGGATCAGTACAGGCCCCTGTGGTCCGACCTGGTATTTGACGACCCCCATCACATTCTCGATTTTCTTGTGGATCGCCTCATAGATCTTATCGCCATCATCCGGAGTTGGTCGGTAAGAAGCAGCATCCGACAGATTGCACACTACAAACTCGCGCAGCTTGTCGTATCCAAGGCTGCGGTTGACCTTGCGCAGATATGCCTTTTGCCGCCCTTGCAGGATCTGTGCCCAGACCACCTCGTGCCAGATCACATCATCCATATCCGCGCCGACCCGGTTCGAAACGCGTCGTTTAAGCCCTTTGGAAAACGTTGGGGTCGTGGATGGGGGCTGGTTCTGAGGATTGTACTGGCTGCCCATGCCGTGAATCGCGATAACAGCAAGCTTGTGTGACGACATAAGAATACTCCGTAATGATCAAGAAAGCAGAATTCCCGCAGTATACCTCACCGTCCAGAAATCCCCTAAATCGCCGGGTTTGCCGTCATTGAAAAATTTCTGTAAGGATTGAAGAATAAAACGCTCGTTCAATTCTATAGCCATCAGGAAGCACACGTCATGGATTTCGCGCTGACCGAAGAACAAACGGCCATTTTCGACATGGCCTACGCCTTTGGCCAAGACCACATCGCCCCCTTCGCGCGTCAGTGGGAAGCAGACGGAACCATCCCCAAAGAGCTTTGGCCCAAAATCGGCGAACTAGGATTTGGTGGACTTTATGTCTCGGAAGAGGCTGGTGGTTCGGGTTTGACGCGATTGGGTGCGACACTGGTGTTCGAAGCGCTATCGATGGCCTGTCCCTCGGTCGCGGCGTTCCTGTCGATTCACAACATGTGCGCCAAAATGCTGGACAGCTTTGGCAGTGACGATCTGAAGTCCCGCATTATGCCAAGTATCCTCAGCCTCGAAACCGTCCTCAGCTACTGCCTGACTGAACCCGGAACGGGATCGGACGCTGCGGCGCTGAAAACGCGCGCTGAACGGACCAATGAAGGCTTCACGCTCAACGGCACAAAAGCGTTCATTTCCGGCGGCGGCTATTCGGATGCCTATGTCTGCATGGTGCGCACGGGTGAAGACGGCCCTAGGGGGATCTCTACCGTCTATGTCGAAGACGGCACGCCGGGCCTGAGTTTCGGTGGTCTGGAACAGAAAATGGGTTGGAAAAGCCAGCCAACCGCGCAAGTTCAGTTTGACGATTGCAAAATTCCATCCGGCAATCTGGTCGGAGCTGAAGGCGACGGTTTCAAATACGCGATGATGGGGCTGGACGGTGGCCGTCTGAACATCGCCTCCTGCTCGCTGGGGGCAGCTCAGAACGGTCTGGACATGACGTTGCAGTATATGTCCGAGCGCAAGGCCTTTGGACAATCGATCGATCAGTTTCAGGCGCTGCAGTTCCGACTGGCAGATATGGAGATTGAGCTACAGGCGGCGCGCACCTTCCTGCGTCAGGCAGCGTGGAAACTTGATCAAGGCGCACCGGACGCCACAAAATTCTGCGCGATGGCCAAGAAGTTCGTAACCGAAACCGGATCGAAAGTCGTGGATCAGTGTCTGCAATTGCACGGTGGATACGGCTATCTGGCTGATTATGGCATCGAGAAACTGGTGCGGGATCTGCGCGTGCACCAAATACTGGAAGGCACGAACGAGATCATGCGCGTGATCGTTGCGCGCCAGATGCTCTCCAATCGCTGAGGTCTTTGATGTCCGATATTGACATTCGCACCGCAGGCCGTGCCGGGCGCATAACGCTGACACGTCCACACGCCCTGAACGCCCTTAGCTATGAGATGTGCATGGCCATCGATACCGCTCTGCGCAACTGGCGTGAGGATGATCAAGTCGATCTGATCATTCTCGATGCCGAAGGCGACAAAGCCTTTTGCGCTGGCGGAGATATTGCCGAGCTTTATGCGACCGGCACCAAGGCGGACTATGCTTATGGCCAAACGTTTTGGCGCGACGAATACCGCCTGAATGCCTTAATTTTTGAGTACTCAAAACCAGTGATCAGCTTCCTGCAAGGTTTCACCATGGGTGGCGGGGTTGGCATCGGGTGCCATGGCAGCCATCGAGTGGTTGGAGAAAGCTCAAAGATCGCGATGCCGGAATGCTCAATCGGGCTGGTTCCTGATGTGGGCGGATCGCTGATGTTGGCGCTGGCGCCGGGGCGATTGGGCGAGTATCTGGGCACCACCGGCCACCGCATGGGGCCCGGAGATGCGATCTATGCCGGGTTTGCCGACCATTTCATTCCACAAGAGCATTGGGCGGGGCTGATAGACCAGTTGGAAGCCTCCGGACGGGCGGAACTGGTGGATGAGCATGCAGTGCGCGCACCGGATAGCCCCTTGGCTGAAATGCAGGGCGAGATCGACAGGCTATTCAGCGGAGAAAGCCTTGGCGATATCCTGAACAGCTTGCGCAACGATGACACAGAATTTTCGACGAAAATTCTCGGCACCCTGCAGCGAAACTCTCCTATCTCCATGGCTTGTGCTGTCGAGATGTTGCATCGGCTGCGCGGAACCGGCCTGACATTGCAAAAAGCGCTGGATCTGGAGTACCGGTTTACTTATCGCGCGATGGAGCATGGCGATTTTCTGGAAGGCATTCGCGCCCAGATCATCGACAAGGATCGCAACCCGAAATGGCAGTTTGCTGATTTGGATGTGCCTGCAGTCGCGGTGTCCAAGATGCTGCAACCGCTCGGTGCGGATGCACTAAGCTTTTCAGAGGAGTAAGGGATGAAAATCGCATTCATAGGGCTTGGCAATATGGGCGGCCCGATGGCTGCCAATCTGGCGCGCGCGGGTCATGACGTGATCGGATTTGATCAAGTTGATGTCGCCGTTGAAGGCGTGGCCATGGCGTCTTCCGGCGCTGCCGCAGCTGCGGAAGCCGACGTGGTTATCACCATGCTTCCCAACGGGCAAATTCTGCGCGCTGTGGCCGATGAAGTTGTCCCTGAAATGCAAGACGGCGCGGTTCTGATTGACTGCTCTACGGTCGATGTCGACAGCGCCCGCGCGGTGGCGCAGCAAGCTGCTCAGGCTGGTCTGCTATCAGTCGATGCACCTGTATCCGGCGGGATTGGTGGGGCCGCTGCAGGCACTTTGACCTTTATGGCCGGTGGATCTCACGCAGCTTTTGCCAAGGCGGCTCCGTTATTTGAAATCATGGGGCAAAAAGCGGTTCACTGCGGTGAAGCTGGCGCGGGTCAGGCCGCCAAAATCTGCAACAACATGATCCTCGGCGTGACGATGATCGCGACCTGCGAGGCATTTGCGCTTGCTGATAAACTGGGATTGGATCGACAAAAGATGTTCGATGTCGTCAGCACGTCCTCAGGGTACAGCTGGACAATGAACGCCTATTGCCCTGCCCCCGGCGTTGGACCCGAAAGCCCATCCGACAATGACTATACCCCCGGTTTCGCCGCCGAGCTGATGTTGAAAGATCTACGTCTCAGCCAACAGGCTGCTGAGAGTGCGGACGCTGATACGCCCATGGGACAGGTTGCGACAAAGCTATATGAACAGTTTGTCGAACAAGAAAATGGCTTGGGTCGCGATTTCAGCGCCATGTTACCGCGATTTGAGAAGCGGTCCAGAGACTGAACAACCTCAGAACGCAGCGCTCTACGAAGCACCAGAGAAGAAAATTCGCAGCATTTTCTTCTCTCGCTCTGTTCCTATTCGGCAGCTACGGCTTGCCCATCCAGCATTGGCTTCAGATAACGCCCAGTGTGGCTAAGCTCACATTCAGCGACGTCTTCGGGCGTACCCTCGGCCACAATCTGACCTCCGCCATCGCCACCTTCCGGGCCAATGTCGATTATCCAGTCGGCGGTTTTTACGACATCGAGATTATGTTCGATGACAACAACCGTATTTCCTTGGTCGACCAGTTCGTGCAGGACTTCCAACAGCTTACGCACGTCCTCGAAATGCAGACCCGTTGTGGGTTCGTCCAGAATATACAGCGTTCGACCCGTTGATCGCTTGCTCAGTTCTTTAGAGAGCTTTACACGCTGCGCCTCACCACCGGAGAGCGTGGTCGCCTGTTGACCAACTTTGATGTAGCCGAGCCCAACGCGAGCCAAGGCATCCATCTTGTCACGGATCGATGGCACCGCTTTAAAAAACTCCTGCGCATCTTCCACTGTCATATCAAGTACATCCGCGATGGACTTACCCTTGAATTTGATCTCAAGCGTCTCACGGTTGTATCGCGCGCCTTTGCAGGTTTCGCAGGTGACATAAACATCAGGCAGAAAGTGCATCTCGATCTTGATGACGCCATCACCCTGACACGCTTCGCACCGGCCGCCTTTGACGTTAAAGCTGAACCGCCCGGGCTTGTATCCACGCGCTTTGGCTTCTGGCAACCCGGCAAACCAGTCTCGGATCGGGGTGAAAGCCCCGGTGTAAGTCGCTGGATTTGAACGTGGAGTCCGGCCAATGGGTCGCTGATCTATGTCGATCACCTTGTCCAGATGCTCTAGCCCTTTGATCGTTTCACAGGGCGCCGGTGTCTGGCGAGCGCCGTTCAACCGCATCGAGGCGGTTTTGAACAAAGTCTCAATCGTCAGCGTCGATTTTCCACCGCCAGACACACCGGTCACACAAACAAATTTTCCCAGCGGAAATTCGGCCGTAACGTTCTTGAGGTTGTTTCCCGTCGCCTTAACAACGGTCACTTTCTGCTTCTTACCCTTTCGCCGCTCAACCGGCACCGGGATCTCGCGTGTGCCCGAAAGATATTGACCGGTGATCGAGGCCGCATCGCCGGCGATATGCTCGGGCGTACCGTGGCTGACCACCTGTCCCCCATGCACTCCTGCACCGGGACCGATATCAAACACATAATCCGCCTCGCGAATCGCCTCTTCGTCATGTTCAACGACGATGACCGTGTTGCCCTGGTCACGCAAATTCTTAAGCGTTCCCAGCAGACGATCATTGTCGCGTTGGTGCAGACCAATCGATGGCTCGTCGAGCACATACAATACCCCGGTCAGGCCCGAGCCGATCTGGCTCGCCAGACGGATACGCTGACTTTCACCTCCGGACAGGGTGCCACTTGAACGAGACATCGTAAGATATTCTAATCCAACATTATTCAAAAAACCCAACCGCTCGCGAATTTCCTTGAGAATTGCGCGCGCGATCTCGTTCTTTTGTGCGCTCAGATGATTTGGGGCATCCTCAACCCAGGCCAGCGCCTCGCGGATCGACATTTCGACGACCTGCCCGACGTGCAAACCCGCGATCTTGACGGCCAGCGCCTCAGCACGCAGACGGTAGCCTTTGCATGTGCCGCAGGGTCGGTTGTTTTGATAGCGCTCGAATTCTTCGCGAATCCAGGCGCTGTCCGTCTCGCGATAGCGGCGCTCCATGTTGGGGATGACGCCTTCAAAGCTTCGGGTAACCTGATAGACGCGGCCACCTTCATCATAACGGAACTGGATCTCTTCATCACCAGACCCGCGCAGAAACACCTGCTGGACTTTCTTGGGCAAGTCCTTCCAGGGAGTGTTCTTGTCAAACTCGTAATGTCGCGCGATAGCTTCGATCGTTTGCAGAAAATACGGTGATTTACCCTTCCGCCAGGGCGCAAGCGCCCCGTCATAGAGTTTCAATGTCTGGTCCGGCACGACCAGACGTTCATCAAAGAACAGTTCGACCCCAAGCCCGTCGCAATCGGGGCAAGCCCCAAAGGGCGCGTTGAATGAGAACAGGCGCGGCTCGATCTCGGGGATGGTGAACCCACTGACCGGGCAAGCAAAATTCTCACTGAATGTGATCCGTTCCGGGTCGCCCTCCTTCGGTGCGGTTTCGAGGATTGCGATCCCGTCCGCCAGATCCAGTGCGGTCCTTAGGCTGTCGGCCAGGCGTGTTTCCATGCCTTCTCGTACCACCAGACGATCGACAACGACGTCGATATCGTGGCGGAACTTCTTGTCCAGTGTCGGCGGCTCATCCAATTCATAGAACTCACCATCTACCTTGACGCGCTGAAAACCCTGCTTGCGCAGCTCAAGGAATTCTTTCCGATATTCACCCTTCCGATCACGAACGATGGGGGCCAGCAGATAGCCGCGCGTGCCCTCCTCCATCGTCATGATCCGGTCGACCATGTCCTGCACCTGCTGCGCCTCAATTGGCAATCCTGTGGCCGGGCTGTAAGGCGTACCAGCACGGGCAAAGAGCAAGCGCAGATAGTCGTAGATCTCGGTTACGGTGCCCACGGTCGAACGCGGGTTTTTTGAGGTCGTCTTCTGCTCGATCGAAATCGCGGGGCTTAGTCCGCTGATGTGATCCACATCGGGCTTCTCCATCATATCGAGGAACTGGCGCGCATAGGCCGACAGGCTTTCGACATAGCGGCGCTGCCCTTCGGCATAGATCGTATCAAATGCCAAAGAAGACTTTCCCGAGCCCGACAGGCCAGTGATCACCACCAGCTGATCCCGTGGGATGTCGACATCAATGCTCTTGAGGTTATGCTCGCGCGCACCGCGCACCTCGATATTCTTCAGCTCACCCATTCAGGCCCCCAACAACCAACGTCACTCAGAGATAGGCGAGAGCGGCTGAGTCTCCAACCAAAAAATTAGAACAAAGTAAGAACAGGCGATTTTTCGACACTCGGCTTAAGCACTGGTTTTCTTAGCCAGAGCCCATGCGCAGATTGGAAAATCGGGATCGGTCTCCAAATTGTCTGTCTCAGGGTCATAAACAGGAGGCCATTCAAGTTCGAGATTGCGCAAAGCGGCGTGCCGATTGCCCCACTGTTCGGCCCGGATGAGATCCGGGTCGAACCCACACTCAGTGAGCAGGTTTTTCAATCCGCGCGCAGACCAGCGCGAACAGTCATGCGGAGCAGCGTGAAACGGAATGAAGAACGGGACGGCCAGCCAGAAATACCCTCCGGGTCTTAGCATCTCTAGCACGTTCAGCGTGGCTTCAACCGGGCGATCCAAGTGCTCCCACACCTGATTGGCCAAAACCAGATCGACCTTTCGCACCTGCTGTTGTTTGTTCAGAACGGGTCCGGTGCAGATATCATGTTGCTTATGCCAAATCTGTTCATAGCTGCAAAATCCAAATTGCTTACCCCACGAACCAGAAATCTCAATGACATCAAGTGTTTCCGGCTTCAGGCCGCGGACCCACTGCCGGCTGCGCCGTGCCATGATGACTCGATTTAGACTGGTCACTGCTTGCCCCTGATGTTTTGCAGGCAATAAACCATAAGATCAGTAAGATGTCGGCACAAAAAAACGCCCACAAGGGCGTATGACTTTCTAAATCGAAGGAAATGGCGCGGTTGACGGGGCTCGAACCCGCGACCCCCGGCGTGACAGGCCGGTACTCTAACCAACTGAGCTACAACCGCGCATTTAGGGTCTATGTGCGATCCGTTTGCCCGGATCAAAGGCTGGCAGCGATGGCGCGGTTGACGGGGCTCGAACCCGCGACCCCCGGCGTGACAGGCCGGTACTCTAACCAACTGAGCTACAACCGCCCACTGCCCGTTCATCTCTGAACGTTGGGGTGTATTATGGCTACACCCCGGCATCGTCAAGCGGCGTTTTCAAGTTTTTTGCTCGAACCTGATTTTTTCCGATCTATCCGACTTGGCGGGCAATGTGTGAAAACCGAATTTCGTCTGACGCGCTGCAATTTGAATGCTTTGAACTTGCGGCGAAACACAAGCCGCTGTATCAAACGCCGCTATGGGTGATTAGCTCAGTGGTAGAGCGCTTCGTTCACATCGAAGATGTCAGGAGTTCAAATCTCTTATCACCCACCATATTATTCAAATGCTTATGCGGCATAGTTGAAGCGTTTTGGAGCCATTTGGTTC
Organism: Ruegeria sp. K3; assembly: GCF_056531845.1. Classification (NCBI taxonomy): domain Bacteria; kingdom Pseudomonadati; phylum Pseudomonadota; class Alphaproteobacteria; order Rhodobacterales; family Roseobacteraceae; genus Ruegeria; species Ruegeria sp. K3. Next base: position 432,153 of record NZ_JBQFMM010000002.1, read on the forward strand.
AACGCAGCGAGCACAATGCTGTCATCCTCCGACATACACGCCGGATTTAGGACGATAAAAAACCTTTTGGTCATGCAGACGCCCCAGAAGGTCGTGTGCCTTGCGCACAAAGTCTTCACGGGTTTCCCTTTCTTCTACCCTCTCGTCAACAGGGACATTCGATCTGGAAGCTATGGCATGACGCATGGCCTCTTCGATTATATCCATATCTTCGACCGAAAGCTCGAACATATCATTGTACAGAGGCATCCTGGGTTCTCCTACCTTGGCACAGACGACCAGCGTGCCTCATGTTCCGAGTCGATTCCACTTCAAATACCTATTGCCAGCGATCGCGTTTCGAAGAACACGCCCAGCAGGATTTAGAAGATGAATCGGGCAGACCTCGTTTTCACGAATTTTCTGCATGATATGTGGCACTTGCCATGTTTCCCGTGGCCTGCTTATCCTGATGTCATAGCCACCAATAAGGCACCCCTCTTTGGGCGAGAAATAACATGGCGAAACTGAAGCGGGAAATTGGCCTGGTCGGCCTGACCTTCATTTCGGTTGGAGGAATCATTGGGTCAGGCTGGCTTTTCGGCCCCCTACTCGCCGTGCAACACGCAGGCCCCGCCGCGGTTCTTTCTTGGATTATTGGCGCCGTTGCGATGTTCATACTGGCAATAACATTCGCCGAGATTTCAGCGATGTTACCTATCCCAGGCGGAATCGCACGCGTCCCTCAGTTCTCACACGGCAACATCGTGTCGATGGCGATGGGATGGACGGCCTGGATTGGCTACAACACCACCGCTCCGATCGAAGTTGAAGCCATGCTTAAATACCTCGCGCCCTACGCGTCATGGCTCCACGCCGCAGATACCGGCGAACTGACCGGCGCTGGTGTTTCGGTCGCCTTGCTGTTCATGTTGCTGTTCGTCGCTGTGAACGCACTGGGCGTAAAATTTTTTGCACAGGTAAATGCAACGCTGACCTGGGCCAAGATTGCCATTCCGATAGTATTGTCCGTGTTGTTGATCGCGACCCGCTTTGACGTGCAGAATTTCTCCGCCCCTGACGGTTTCGCCCCCTACGGCCTGAAAGGCATCATGGCCGCAGTATCAACCGGTGGGGTGATCTTTTCCTTTATAGGTTTCCGGCATGTTGTTGATATGGCAGGAGAAGTTCGAAACCCAAAATTCGACATCCCGGCCGCTCTGGTTCTGTCCATTGTATTATGTGCCTTGATCTACCTTGGATTACAGGTGGCCTTTATCGGCGCGCTTGATCCCGCGATGATCCGCGATGGTTGGGCAAGCCTCAACTTTGGCGGACAAGGTCCCTTGGATGGCGTCATAATGTCCGTCGGGATATTGTGGTTCCTCAGCTTGCTGAACGTCGGGTCGGTCATCGGCCCGTTTGGCAATGGGTTGGTTGCAACAGGATCGAACGCTCGTATCGCTCTGGCCCTGTCGCAAAACGGGTTCCTGCCGAAACGTTTGCAGATCTTGTCATCGTTCGGAGTACCGCTTTGGGCCTTGGCTCTCAACTTTCTGATTGGCACTCTGTTTTTAGTGACGGTCCCGTTCGCAACCGTAATCGCCCTGAACGGGGCCGCCATTGTGCTTTCATTCGCGGTCGGCCCAATCGCCGTGGTGTGCTTACGCGATCTGATGCCTGACCGCCCGCGCTCAATCCGTATTCCCGCCGTCAAACTTGTCGGGCTCACGGCCTTCGCGATCTCAACCCTGATCGTCTACTGGAGCGGATGGGACACGGTCTGGAGGCTAGGAATTGCACTGCTCATCGGCATGGCGCTGCTGCTGATCCGCTTTCACAATCGGCTCGATGAAATGGACGCGACCGAGGCGCTTTGGCTGATGCCCTATTTCTGTGGTTTGGGGCTGATCTCCTACATGGGTCAGTTTGGAGAAGGCGCGCAAAAGCAGATCCCGTTTGGTTGGGACATTGTGCTGTGTGCGGCATTTTCGGCGGTGATTTTTGCGCTCGCCGTACGCTCGGCGCTGCCAGACAAAAAATTCCAGGCTTACATCGAAAACGAAGAGGTGCTGGACCCGGCCAAACCTGTCATTGGACTTTGAACAAAAAAAGGCGGGGAATGACCCCGCCTTTCTAATTAATCTGTTTCAGGCTTAGTGGGCTGTTGCCGACGGTCCTGCCCCTTCGGCCGCCTTGGCGGCAGCGGCAGCGGCCTCTTCAGCGGCCTCATCCCACTCAATTGACTCGGGCTTACGTATCAACGCTTGCTCCAGTACTTCCGAGACGTGTTTGACCGCGATGATCTCCAGCCCTTCTTTCACGTTGTCGGGGATATCTGCCAGATCCTTCTCATTCTCTTCGGGAATGAAGACGGTCTTGATCCCGCCACGCAGGGCAGCCAGCAGTTTTTCTTTCAGCCCGCCAATCGGCATCGCGTTGCCGCGCAGCGAAACCTCGCCTGTCATGGCGATGTCCTTGCGCACAGGAATACCGGTCAGGACCGAAACAATCGACGTCACCATAGCCAAGCCCGCAGACGGACCATCCTTTGGCGTCGCACCATCGGGCACGTGCACGTGGATATCGATTTTGTCGAACTGCGGCGGTTTAACCCCGATCTGAGGCGAAATTGATCGGACGTAAGACGACGCCGCGTCGATCGATTCCTTCATCACATCGCCCAGCTTACCAGTGGTCTTCATCCGCCCTTTTCCGGGCAGTTTCAGAGCCTCGATATGCAGCAGATCACCACCGACCGAAGTCCAGGCCAAGCCAGTGACTACACCAACCTGATCGTCCTGTTCAGCCAAGCCATAACGGAACTTGGGCACTCCAAGAAAATCATCCAGATTGTCGGGCGTCACCTTTACGGTCTCCGCCTCTTTCTTGATGATCTTGGTCAACGATTTCCGCGCCACTTTGGCGATTTCGCGTTCGAGGTTCCGCACACCCGCCTCGCGGGTATAGGTGCGGATGATCGATTGCAGCGCCTCATCGGTCAGCTCAAACTCCTTGGCTTTCAGACCATGGTTTTTGACCTGTTTGTCGATCAGGTGTTGCTTGGCGATCTCGCTCTTTTCCTCTTCGGTGTAACCGGCCAGCGGGATGATCTCCATCCGGTCTAGCAGAGGCCCAGGCATGTTGTAGCTGTTAGACGTGGTCAGGAACATCACGTTGGACAGGTCATATTCGACCTCAAGATAATGATCCATGAACGTGTTGTTCTGTTCCGGGTCCAACACCTCCAGCATCGCCGAGGCTGGATCGCCACGGAAATCCTGCCCCATCTTGTCGATTTCATCGAGCAGGATGAGAGGGTTTGTGGTTTTCGCCTTCTTCAGCGCCTGAATGATCTTGCCGGGCATCGACCCGATATAAGTCCGACGGTGGCCACGAATCTCAGATTCGTCGCGCACACCACCCAGCGAGATGCGAATGAATTCGCGCCCCGTGGCTTTTGCGACCGATTTACCCAGCGAGGTTTTACCCACACCCGGAGGGCCAACAAGGCACAGGATCGGGCCTTTCAGCTTTTTCGAGCGCTGTTGAACCGCCAGATATTCGACGATCCGCTCTTTGACTTTCTCAAGTCCATAGTGATCGGCGTCCAGAATGTCCTGCGCGCGACCCAGATCCTTTTTAACGCGAGATTTGGTGCCCCACGGCAGTGACAGGATCCAGTCCAGATAGTTGCGCACAACGGTCGCTTCAGCCGACATGGGCGACATGTTCTTGAGCTTTTTCAGCTCACCTTCGGCCTTTTCGCGCGCCTCTTTCGACAGCTTGGTCTCGTTGATCTTGGCTTCCAGTTCGGCAACTTCGTTGCTGCCGTCCTCACCATCGCCAAGCTCCTTCTGAATGGCTTTCATCTGCTCATTCAGATAGTATTCGCGCTGCGTCTTCTCCATCTGGGATTTGACGCGGGTCTTGATCTTTTTCTCGACCTGCAGAACCGACATCTCGCCCTGCATCAGGCCATAGACCTTCTCAAGCCGCTCGCTCACCGAGAGCGTCTCAAGCAGTTCCTGTTTCTGTTCAACCTCGATGCCCAGATGACCCGACACAAGGTCGGCCAACTTTGCAGGCTCGGTGGTTTCACCAACAGCAGCCAGCGCTTCTTCGGGGATGTTCTTGCGCACTTTGGCATAGCGCTCGAACTCGTCCGCGACGGTGCGCAGCAGTGCTTCGGTGGTGGTTACATCACCTGGAATCTCGGTAAGATACTCGGCGCGGGCTTCGAAAAACTGATCGTTTTCAAGAAATTCCGTGATCTGCACACGCGCCTGACCCTCGACCAGCACCTTGACGGTGCCATCGGGCAGCTTCAACAGTTGCAGTACATTGGCCAGAACGCCCGAACGGTAGATACCGTCGATTTCCGGATCATCCTCACCAGGATCAATCTGGCTGGACAACAGAATTTGCTTGTCATCCTGCATCACCTCTTCCAGGGCGCGGACCGATTTGTCACGGCCCACGAACAGCGGCACGATCATGTGTGGGAAGACCACGATATCGCGCAGCGGCAGGACGGGGTATGAGGAATTCAGAGGCTCTTGCATGCTCTATCCTTATCATTGGCAAGACGGCGCTGGTCCCTGATTCAGGCAACCTTTGGCCATCTCCTGTCTTGGACGATAAAGGTGGGGCACCTGTTCCCCCATTTCAACCTCATCGTCATTTGTCGTGATGCAGCATGACCCGATGATTTGGGGACTTCAAGGCATCCGACAGACATATCCACCGATTTTAGCGAACCCAGCATTAAAACGGGCAACAAATCATCCAGCGTGGATCAGAACACCCTCTGCTTAGCTCGCGACAAAAAGAAGCCATGACCGACTTCGTTTCTACATTCCAAGCCCTTTTTCGAGGAATGGCAGACGAACCCGCCAAACTCTCCGGTTACGCCGTAGTCTGCACGGTCAAATCCGTCCCGGTTATGGCTGACTGGTTGGCACAGCATGCGGACGGCGCCCGTATTGGTCATGAAAAAATCATGTCCCCAGTCCGACTGGCAATCCGCCGGGCGCGGGAACGCAGGCGCTCCGCTGCGCTCAATTATGGTGCAAGACAGGTCCGAAACACTCGCCCCCTGCCCGACGACACACTGAATATTCTCGGACGGGGTTTCGAAGGTCCAGACATCCGCAAGAGATGTCGATGCGCAAAGAACGATTGCGATAGAAACAATAAAGCGAGGCATTGAATCCTCCTGAACAAAACAAATGAAAATGGTAAATAATGCGCGAACAGTATAGCAAAAAATACCGCGTTTGTCACCGCAATGGCCACAATCTACAGCGGTTCAATATCGCCTTGCTCCCGAAGCGCGTGGAATTGCGATTGCCACTCTGCGAATGTGCCCTGTGAAATCGCGTCCCGCATTCCCTGCATGATTTCCTGAAAGTAATGCAGATTGTGCCAAGTCAGCAGCATGCCCGAGATCATCTCATTCGAGCGGAACACGTGATGCAAGTAGGCCCGAGAATAACTTGAACACGCGGGGCATGTGCAGTTCTCATCCAGCGGGCGTGGGTCGTCAGCATGGCGGGCGTTCTTGATATTGACCACACCGTAACGCGTGAACACCTGCCCGGTGCGACCCGACCGCGAAGGTAGAACGCAATCCATCATATCTATACCGCGTGCAACGGCACCTACGATATCATCAGGCTTGCCTACGCCCATCAGATAACGCGGTTTATCCTGGGGCAAGAAGTCAGGCGCATAGTCAAGGCAGCTGAACATGGCCTCCTGCCCCTCACCCACGGCAAGGCCGCCGACGGCGTAGCCTTCAAAACCGACCTGCTTAAGTGCCTCGGCACTTTCTTCCCGAAGATCTTGTTCCAGCCCGCCCTGCATGATCCCAAACAGGGCATGTCCGGGGCGGTCTCCAAACGCTTCGCGCGACCGCGCGGCCCACCGCATCGAAAGGCGCATGGACTCGGCGATACGGTCGCGATCGGCGGGCAGCGCAGGGCATTCATCAAAGCACATGACGATGTCCGAGCCCAAAAGGCGTTGGATTTCCATCGACCGCTCCGGCGTCAATTCGTGCTTCGAGCCATCGACGTGAGATTTAAAGGTCACGCCCTTCTCAGTCAGTTTACGCAAACCCGCCAGCGACATCACTTGAAACCCGCCCGAATCCGTCAGGATGGGGCGGTCCCAGTTCATGAATTTGTGCAGGCCTCCCAAACGATCAATCCGCTCGGCCGTGGGGCGCAGCATCAGATGATAGGTGTTGCCCAACAGAATATCGGCACCCGTGGCGCGCACACTTTCCGGCATCATCGCCTTGACGGTCGCGGCTGTGCCCACAGGCATGAACGCCGGCGTCCGCACCTCACCGCGCGGCGTGTTGATCACGCCTGTGCGGGCCTTGCCATCGGTGGCTTTCAGGTCGAAAGAAAATCGCTGGGTCATGGTAACGCCTTGGATCGCTGAACCGGGCAGGCTTTGCCCGATCTGCAAGGGCATTGCAACCCGTCAGGGCAGCGAGGCTACACGGTCCGTAAACAGGCGCACCACCCCTGCCCCATCGACATCCCGGCACACTCGCACTGGTGGCCGTGCAGGGTCAGGACGAGTCGCACCGATCTCAGCCCCGTCCAACGCCACCTGCAAACCCGTTTCGACCATTTCGAACATCGGTTCATGGGTGCAGGCGATAACGGCAGTCGAGTCATGCAGTCCGCACCCTTCAAGCCCACCGATCTCTTTATAGAACTTTAAATAGAAGCGCGAGATATCACGCAGAAAACCACCCATGTCAGGGGAACGTTCAGCGAGCGCCTCAAAATCAGCGGTCTCGTAGAGCGTTTTCAGAGTCACATCCAATCCCACCAGAATCGTAGGCGGCGGCGCGGCAAAGACTTCGTCTGCAGCTTTGGCATCGTGATAGATATTCGCCTCGGCATGTTCGGTGATGTTGCCCGGGCAGTACACGGCCCCGCCCATGATGACGAGCTTGCCAAGATTCTCTGCAAACTCAGGGTCCAATCGCATGGCATCAGCGATATTGGTCAATGGCCCAACCGCGCATACGACCAGCTCTCCGCGATGGCTGCGCGCCATGTCGACAAGAAACTCTGCGGCGGACAGGGCGTGGTTTTCACCGATCTCTTCAATCTGGGTCAGGTCACCAAAGCCTTCGGGGCCGTGCACATGTTCCGAAGGTGAATGCGCGATCTCTCCCAATGCGAAGGGCGCGCCTTGGGCCACGGGAATGCCGAGCCCCAGTTTGTCCACCAGAAATCGCGCATTGCGGCTGGATTGATGCACATGGGTGTTGCCGAACACGGTGGTCAGGCCGATCAGGTCAATTTCGGACGCAGCGGCGGCATAGGCAATGGCCATTGCGTCGTCGATGCCGGGGTCTGTATCGATAATCAATTTCATCCTCGTCCGATAACGCAAACACCAGTGGGATGCAAAGCTGCCACAAAAGGGAATTTCTGGCCGGTATGAACGCTTTCACAGATTTGCATTCCAGCCTGTACAATCCATACCAGAGTTGAAATTGAGCGATTCAATCCCCATATGTATACCATAGTACACAATAAATGAGGACAGTATGATAGAAGACCAGATTATCGGACTGATTACTTCGAACATTATCTACCTGCTGGCAGCGGCGCTTATTGCCATTGTCATCTTCAAGGGCATCAAGATCGTGCCTCAATCCGAGAAATACGTTGTTGAACGGTTTGGCCGCCTGCATTCGGTGCTTGGGCCCGGGATCAATTTTATCGTTCCTTTTCTAGATGTTGCCCGCCACAAGATATCCATCCTTGAGCGTCAGTTGCCAAACGCAACGCAAGACGCAATTACCAAGGACAACGTTCTGGTGCAGATCGATACCTCGGTGTTCTACCGCATTCTCGAGCCGGAAAAGACGGTCTATCGCATCCGCGATGTCGACGGTGCGATTGCAACGACTGTAGCCGGTATCGTCCGCGCCGAGATCGGCAAGATGGACCTGGATGAAGTGCAATCGAACCGGGCGCAACTAATTGAACGTATTCAGGAAAGTGTCGAAACCGCCGTTGACGATTGGGGGATCGAAGTAACGCGCGCCGAGATTCTGGACGTAAATCTTGATCAGGCCACTCGTGACGCGATGTTGCAGCAATTGAACGCCGAACGTGCCCGCCGTGCGCAGGTGACCGAGGCCGAGGGCCAAAAGCGTGCCGTTGAGCTGCAGGCAGATGCCGAACTTTATGCAGCAGAGCAGACCGCCAAGGCCCGCCGAATCTCGGCTGAGGCCGAAGCTTATGCGACTCAGGTCGTGGCAAAGGCCATTCAAGACAACGGGCTGGAAGCGGCACAGTATCAGGTTGCGTTGAAACAGGTGGAATCGCTGAACGCCCTGGGCAACGGCACCGGCTCGCAGACCATCGTTGTGCCTGCAAACGCACTTGAAGCCTTCGGCAATGCCTTTAACATGCTTAAAGGAGGAAAATGATGGCCGATCCTTTCTGGCTGACGTGGTGGATTTGGTTGGCCGGAGCGCTTGCTCTGGGCATCCTTGAGGTCGCGCTGCCCGGCTTCATTTTCCTGGGTTTTGCCATCGGTGCAGCCATTACCGGAGTGGTTTTGCTGATCCCTGGCCTCACGCCATCCCTGCCCGTTCTGCTGTTGATATTTGCTGTTCTGTCACTGGTCGCATGGCTGGTTCTGCGCCGTATGTTTGCCCTGCCGCACGGTCAGGTCAAAACCTTTAAGCACGACATCAACGACTGATCTGTCGTGGCGCCCAAATCAGGCGCCACGGCACCTCTGGACGCTGCCCGGCACTTTCCCTATATAATTTCTCAGGTAACAGACCCGAGGCATCAATGACCCACCCCAGTGAACAGTTCGAAGGCAGCCCTCTGATCGCTCCCTCGACCATCGATCACCCGCTCTACGAACCCGTGGTCGAAGCTTGCCGGACGGTGTTTGACCCAGAAATACCGGTCAATATCTACGATCTCGGTCTGATCTATACGATCGACATCACCGGAGAAAACGCGGTCAAGGTGATCATGACCCTCACTGCGCCAGGTTGTCCTGTCGCAGGCGAAATGCCCGGTTGGATCGTGGAAGCAATCGAACCCGTTGCAGGCGTCAAAGAGGTCGACGTCGAACTGACTTGGGAGCCACCTTGGGGCATGGAAATGATGTCAGATGAAGCCCGGCTTGAGCTGGGTTTCATGTAACTCCCGACTTACTCACAAAAAACATGGCGATGTTACAAAACGGTGTACTGCGTGTTACTTAACCGTTTTCATGTTGTCACAATGCTGGGTCACAAGGTCCTCAGGTACTGACCCAGTGATTAAGCATTCGTTTTTCGATCTGCTGGACGTGCTGGCGCAGGATGTCGAGTAGCGGGCGTCTTATCCGATTGCCCCGCTAAATTGACATACTTCGTGAATTGCATGGGCCTCTGACCATAGCCATCCCCCATTCAATGGGCCCATTCCGGGCCGCTCTTGCCCGAGAGCGGCCCTTTTTGTTTGATTATTCAATGTTACAGGTCGATTTGATTTTAGCAGCGCGCGCGTCCAGCTCTTTTATATAGTCGCCTGACAGCATCTTCAGGTGCTTGCTCTCGGTTCCTGTGACGAGGCCCAGCAAGGCACCGGCAGGGAGGATCGAGAACACGCTTTCAGCCTGCTGGTCCTCGGCATGTTTCTTTTCGGCTGCGATTGCGCGCAGATCACCAGGTGCGGTAGCACAGTTGACCGGGTGCCGTTTTGTGTCATCTATCGCAAATGCCGCAGACGCGGACGCCAACAGCATAGATGTGAAAATGGCTGCTCCTGCCCAGTTCTGCGCTCTCATCGATCCAAACCTCTCTGGAATGCCTGTCCTTTACTTCAGATACGCTAAAGCTTTGCGCACCATCGTGACAACCCTGCTCGGAGCGTGTATTTGAACAGGCTCTCTCTTGAGCCCGGCGCGTGTCGGCCTTAGATTAGAGATAACGCGCGATAACGGAGCCCACCATGTTTGGCATTCCCGGCAAACAAGCCGTGACCATGACACCTAAAGCTGCCGAACAGATTGTTCGGTTGATGAAATCCGGCGGTCACACCGGATTGCGCATCGGCGTCAAGAAAGGCGGCTGCGCGGGGATGGAATACACCATGGACTATGTCGATGATGCCGACCCGAATGACGAAGTGGTCGAGCAGGATGGCGCGCGTGTGATGATCGCCCCCATGGCACAGATGTTCCTTTTCGGAACCGAGATCGACTACGAGGTTTCACTGCTTGAGGCCGGGTTCAAGTTCCGAAACCCGAATGTAGTCGATGCATGCGGATGCGGAGAATCGATCAAGTTCGACGAAACCTTGGCTGAACAACGCTAACTCGCAGCTTTTAGGTGGACGTAGGTCTCATTAAATCGCCGCGTCAGGTGCTCTCCGGCGCGGATCGTGGCGTATGAACCCGGCGGCGCAACATTTGTGTCGTAAGAAGGATTGAAGAACAACGGAACCGAGATCCTCTCGTTCACGCTACCTTTGACCCTATGCTCGGTCGCTTTGACTTCTCCTGCGGTCCAAAACTCCAGCATCTCGCCGAAATTGATGATGAATTGTCCCGGCTTGGCGTTTACAGCTTGCCAATCGCCATCAGGCATACGAACTTCCAGACCCGGTGTGCCGTCCGTGGCCAGCAAAGTCAGGCAGCCATAATCCGTATGCGCGCCGATACCAAAGTCCTTTTCCCCTGCCCAATCAGGGCGTTGCGGATAGAAGTTACCGCGCAGCAGCGCCATTGGCGTATCAAAGGCCGCATCAAAACTGTTTGCATCCCTACCGATGGCAATCGCAATCGCGCGCAAAACGCGAATGGCAACTGAGCAGGCGTCTGAATAGTAACTCTGGATCGTTCTCCGAAAGGCGTCGGCCCCGTCTGGCCAGAGATTTGGGGCATACACACTTAATCCCCGCCCCGCATAGGGATCATCGGCTGGCAGTTCAAAACCGCTATCAAAGACTTCTTTGAAATCCGGGTTCGCCCTGAGATCCACCTGTTCGGAACGCGGCGCACCCCAACCGCGGTTGGCACCCGTAGCTGCCATATCGACGCTCTGCTTGATCTCATCGGGTTGACGAAAAAAATCGCGATACGCGTCGATCACCTGCTTCACACGGGCGGCATCAAGGCCGGAATTGAAGATCGTTAGAAATCCGATCTGGCGAACAGCACGTCTCAGCTTTTCCATCTCAGCTGGATCAAGCAGATCCAATTTGGCGAGATCGAGATCGTCTATCATGCCATCCTCCGCAACAACGCGCGCAATGTGTCCTGACAAGTAGCGCTATGCAACCGGAATTGTCAGCCCCGCCTGCGGGTGATATCCGAGGATTCAAAGCAGAAAACCGGAGGGATCGCGATGCGGCGTAAGTTGGCGGCAGGCAACTGGAAAATGAACGGAACTGGCATTGCGCTGAGCGAGTTGGAAGCGTTGAAAGCCTCGCACCCATCTTCTGCGGTAGAAATCCTGATATGCCCACCAGCCACTTTGCTTCATCGCGCGGCAAATACGGTTGAAGGTTCGGGCATTACCTTCGGTGGCCAAGACTGCCACGCGGCGCTCTCGGGTGCGCATACCGGGGATCTGAGTGCCGAGATGCTGTTGGATGCAGGGGCAAGCTCAGTGATCCTTGGCCATTCCGAGCGCCGTGAAGATCATGCTGAGCAGAACGAAGACATCCGTGCCAAAGCCCGCACCGCCATGGATGCAGGCCTGAAGACGATCATCTGCGTTGGTGAAAGCCTTGAACAGCGCGAAGCAGCAAATACTCTGGATATCATCGGTGGACAGATGTCGGGTTCGATCCCGGATCAAGCGACAGGCGAGAACCTGATTGTCGCATATGAGCCGATCTGGGCCATCGGCACCGGTAAGGTTCCAACTTTGGAAGAGATCGGAGAAGTGCACGATTTCATACGCGCACGTCTGGAACGCCGATTTGGCGAAGGTGTCGGCCGGTCAGTCCGCCTGCTGTATGGCGGATCGGTCAAACCCGGTAATGCTGCCGAGATTTTTGGCGTTTCAAATGTTGACGGAGCGTTGGTGGGTGGCGCCAGTCTGAAAGCAACTGATTTCTCGGGCATCATTCAGGCGCTTGAAAGCGCCTGATCGCCAACCTCATTCGGCAATATCTTCGGCCCAAAGCGCGGGCTTCTCTTCGATAAATCGCTTCATCAATGTAATGCAGTCCGGGTCATCTGCGATGATGACCTCTACACCGCGATCGCGCAGGAAGTCCTCATTGCCGCCAAAATTCACGGTGTCTCCGATCACAACACGCGGGATACCGAACTGTACGATCGTGCCAGAACACATCATGCAAGGCGACAGCGAGGTATAGAGCACAGTATCGCGATAGGTCTTCTGCCGCCCTGCCTTGCGCAGCGCATCCATTTCCCCATGGGCGATCGGGTCGCCCAGTTGGACACGCTGATTACGCCCTCGCGCGACGACCTCACCACCCCGCGCAAGCACTGAACCGATTGGGCAGCCTCCTTCGTCAAATCCAGCTTTCGCCTCATCATAAGCAACGCGCAGCAAGCGTGCATCGGTGTCGGTCAGCATATGCAGGTGTCCTTTGTTCGGAGTTGTTCGCAAAGCTGCCCGACACCACTACGGCGGTCAACGCTTAGGCCAGTTTCATGATGACCAAACCCGTCACGATTAGAATCGCAGCGCCGATCCGCATGGGCGTCAGCGCTTCACCCAGGAACAGGATGCCAACAGTGAACGCCCCTACTGCGCCGATCCCGGTCCAGATCGTATAGGCGGTGCCAAGCGGCAGATCCCGCATGGCCATTGCAAGCAGGCCAAATGACCCGATCATCGCAACACCCATGATCGCCGTCGGCCACAGCCGCGTGAAACCAGCGGTCTGTTTCATCGCGACGGCCCAGACGATTTCGAGGAGGCCAGCAAACAACAGTAATACCCAGGGCATAAGAACACCTCACTTTCCGAGATCGGGTCGTCCCGAATAATCGTCCATGATGGTGAGGTCGTCCTCTGACCCTCAGATATGCGTTTGGGCATCAGTTTCAAGACAAAAAAACCGGGCGGATTACACCGCCCGGTTCACATGCTCGGTTCAACCGATCTAGTTGGTTATGATCTCAGGCCCCATGAATGTGTTGGGCAGGAATGTCGAAATCCACGGGATATACGTAACCATGATGAGGAAGACGAACAGCACGGCCAAGAACGGCAACGCTGCCTTCACAACACTCATCATCGGCATTCCCGCCACGCCCGAGGTTACGAACAGGTTCAACCCGACCGGAGGCGTGATCATCCCGATCTCCATATTGACCACCATGATAATGCCCAGATGGATCGGGTCGATACCCAACTCGATAGCAATCGGGAAGACCAGCGGGGCCACAATGACCAGCAGACCTGAGGGCTCCATAAACTGGCCACCGATCAGCAGGATTACGTTGACCACAATCAGGAAAGTCACCGGCCCCAGACCCGCCGATAGCATGGCGCTTGCGATATGCTGGGGCACCTGCTCATCCGTCAGCACATGTTTCAGGATCAGCGCGTTGGCGATCACAAAAAGCAGCGTAACGGTTAGCTTGCCGGCCTCGAACAGCGTATGCTTGGTGTCGGGGTGCACAAAGGCCGTGATCAACGCATAGGGTTTCTTGAGCAGCGAGATGTTCTGCGCATCGCCTTCGGTGCTGAGCGGACCCATATCCTTGTAGACAAAACTTGCGATCAAGAACGCATAGACGGCAGCAACAGCCGCGGCCTCGGTCGGGGTAAAGATACCTCCGTAGATACCGCCGAGGATGATGACGATCAGGAACAGACCCCAACCGGCCTCGCGTGCTGACGTGAAGACCTCACCCCAACCTTTCCAATCGCCTTTGGGAAGGTTCTTGACCTTGGCCATGACGTAAATGGTGATCATCAGCATCAGACCAGCCATCAAACCCGGAATAACGCCCGCAAGGAACATCCGCCCGACCGAAACCTCCACGGCCGCCGCATAGACCACCATCACGATTGATGGCGGAATCAGAATGCCCAGTGTCCCTGCGTTACAGATCACACCGGCGGCGAATTCCTTGGAATAGCCCACCTGACGCATGCCAGCGATGACGATCGATCCGATTGCCACAACTGTCGCCGGAGACGACCCCGACAAGGCCGCAAACAACATACACGCGAAGACGCCAGCAATTGCCAGACCACCGGGCAAGTGCCCCACACAAGCGATCGAGAACCGGATGATCCGCCGCGCCACTCCACCTGTGGTCATGAAAGATGACGCGAGAATGAAAAACGGGATAGCCAAGAGGGTGAAATGCCCCTCAAATGCCTCGAACAGGGTGCCAGCGACCGAAGCCAATGAGCTGTCGGAATAGATCAGCAGGAATAGGGTCGAGCTGAGACCAAGTGCCACCGCAATCGGAACTCCGATCAACAATAGGCCAATGACCATCGAGAAAAGTAGTACGACGTCCATCAGTCATGCTCCCCCTGCTGGGCGCGGACTTCTTCGATCTCGTCCTCAACCTCGTGGCTAGCTACAAGGCGATCAGTTTCACCGCGCCAAATCTGTCCTGCGACCTGTGCGAAACGGATCACCAGCAGCAACATCGAAAGAGGCAGAACGAAATACGGAACGACCTTGGGCAGTTTCTCGTAATATTCGCCATAGTTGATCATATCTTCCAGAAACCGCAGCGGCGCGACCATCGGGATATCATCAACTTCATAGAAGCTCTGGCTGCGCGCACTCATGTCAAAGCCGGTCGGAAACCAGCGACCCGAGGTGGGCGGCAGATCGGCAAACACTGCCCAGTAGTCATACGAACCCTTGAGCAGGAGCAGAGAAAACACCAGACAGCAAGCCACGGCTATCAGCGCCAAAACCCGGCGTGGCGCGGGGGCCAGCATGTTCAGGATCGCATCAACACCCAGATGTGCATGCTTTTTCACTGCATAAGACGCACCCAGCAGCACCAACCAACCGAAGGTGAATACTGTCAGTTCCAGCGCCCAAAGAATGTTAGAATTGAATACAAACCGCGCGATCACATTGGCGAAGGTGACAATTGTCATCAGACCCAACAGGCACGCAATCATGGTTTCTTCGATATGGTCGACCAGCCCGCCTTGGCCGGGTTTCGCACCAGACATCTCTCTGTCCCCGCATTTTTTTGATGAGAGTGGTGGGAGTGTGGCGGGCCATTAAGGCCCGCCCAGCCTATGCGTCCATAACTCCCCAGTCCCCGGACGCGTGGCTTGAACCGGGATCAGAACCCGGCGTTGATCGCCTGTGCGGCGTCGATCTTGTCCTGACCAACGTCACCGGCAAATTTGTCCCAGACTGGCTTCATCGCATCGACCCAGGCCTGGCGCTGCTCGGGGTTCAGTTCCCGGATGATGCCCCCTGCGTCAGTGATCGAAGCCTTGGCAGCTTCGTTTACGGAAAAGGCCTCCTTATTACGGGTCTCGGTCACTTCGGCGAGAATCGTCAAGAATTGATCGCGAACTTCAGGCTCCAGGCTGTCCAGCCAGTCAACTGAGGTTACAACCAGATAATCGATGATACCGTGGTTCGTTTCTGTGATGCCGTCCTGCACCTCGAAGAACTTCTTGCCGTAGATGTTCGACCAGGTGTTTTCCTGCCCGTCAACAACGCCCTGTTGCAGAGCACCGTACACTTCCGAGAACGCCATCTTCTGAGGGCTGCCACCAATTGCTTCCATCTGGGCAACCAATACGTCCGAAGACTGAACGCGGAACTTCAGGCCGTTCGCATCCGAAGGATCTTCCAACGGCTTGTTCGCAGACATCTGCTTCATGCCATTGTGCCAGAATGCCAGCCCCTGAAGGCCGCGGCGCTGCATGCTGTCTTTCATCGCCTGACCATCAGCCGAGGCTTGGAACGCATCCACAGCATCGATGTTCTTGAACATGAACGGCAGATCGAACAGGCGGAATTGCTTTGTAAACTTCTCAAACTTCGACAGCGAGGGCGCGGCCAACTGCACGTCGCCCTGCAGCATCGCTTCAAGAACCTTGTCATCGTTGTAAAGAGTGGAGTTCGGATAAACCTCCATGCACATCACGCCGTTCATCTCGTCATTGACGCGCTGCTCAAGCAGCGAAGCGGCGATGCCCTTGGGGTGTTTGTCCGTATTGGTCACATGCGCAAACTTCACGACGATCTCGCCATCATCGCAAGCTGCTACACCAGCGGTCGCTGTCACGGACAGTGCGATTGCGGTTGCTGCCGTTGTCAGGAATTTCATCAGTCTTATCCTCCCAGACTTCCCTAAAACTTCCATCGAGCGCTCAATCAGCGCCGTATGTTGCGGAGTGAACCGAATCGGCTCCTCACTCTCAACATTTTGTTTAGATGTTACTGAAATCTGTTTTTTCCAATTAATTTCTTACGGTTAAATGATGATCGTTATAAATCTGGTGTTTCGGCAGAACTACGCTGTGCGATTTTTCGCACAGGCAGTCAGCACCTTGTGCGAATTTCCGCACAATATCCGAATCGATGCGAGCGAATCGCTCGCTTAAGACGCAGCGCAACCGCGGCTCGCCCTAGCGGAAGTGTTTTGCTAACGACGATAGTCTTCTGGCCTGATGTGGTAGCGGGTCAGCTTGTCATAAAAAGTTTTGCGCGGCAGCTTCAGTGCTTTGGCTGCATCCGCAGCCTTGCCATTGTGGCGCCCAAGGGCTGCAATCAGCAAAGACCTCTCAACCCGCGCCAATTGCTCGCTCAACCCCAGATCAGCGGCCTGTGCAACCTCATCCGGCATCCCCAACACAAACCGCATTGCCGCCGACATCAACGATCGGGCATTGCCCGGCCAATCCTGCGCCATCAACGAGGCCAGATGCTCGGGTGTCACTTCAGGTTCCGCAATCCCGGCCTGCTCAGCGGCCTGCGCCACATAGCGGCGAAAGATGACGGGGATATCCTCGGGCCGTTCTGACAGGGCCGGGATTCGCACCCGCATGACATCCAACCTATAGAACAGATCGGCATTGAATCTTCCTTGTGCAGTAAGTTCAGACAAATCAGCCGTTGCCCCCGCAATGATTCTGGCGTCCGTCCCTTGTTCGATCAGTTCCAGCGCGGCGTATTGCGTGGCATCCGACATCGCCGAGATCTCATCCAGATACAGCGATCCGCCTGCCGCGTCCTTGCAGACACGCAATAAATCATCCGGGTTCAGGCCTGAGGCAGGGCGTTTGACAAATGGCCCCTGTCCAACCGGAGACATCAGATGGACAACTTCAGCGACCTTTGAAACTCCGCTACCCGCTGGCCCGGTAACCAGTACCTCGGCCCGTGTTGGCGCTACGCTCCGCACTCGCTCACGCAAGGCCTCGGCTTGATCTGACAACCCGAACAGCATGCGTGCTGCGGGATCGCCACGCTCAAGTTCGCGCCGTTGCTCGCGTTCCTGCAGAATTTCTGCGCGCGCTGCGAAGGCTCGCTCGAGTACCGCCAATAAGTCCGCTGCTGCACAGGGCTTTTCCAGAAAATCAAATGCTCCCTGCCCCATGGCCTGTACCGCCATCGGGATATCGCCTTCACCTGTCAGCAATACCACCGGAAGCTCAGGATCAACCTCGCGCGCGTATGCGAGCAGATGAAACCCATCCCGCCCCGGCATGCGAATATCTGAGATGATCACACCGCCGAAGTCACGATGAATATGATCCTTTGCGGCCACGAAAGATCCCGCGGTGACCGGTTCATACTCGGCCAATTCGAGGGTTTGCGCCAAGGCCTCACGTACGGCGGCATCATCATCGACCAAAAGCACTTTGCGGATCATGCTGCCTCATCTTCTTCAAAGGGTTCCAGTTCAACCGTGAATTCAGCACCCTCGTCCGTGTTGGCACCGCGAATATCCCCCCCGAAGCTCTGAACCAGACCGTAGGATATCGACAGCCCCAGACCCATCCCCTCGGACGACCCAACCGTTTTTGTGGTGTAGAACGGCTCAAACACGCGGTCGGGATCCTCGATGCCGGGTCCGGTATCCCGCACCGACACGCGAATAGGCTTCCCCCCTGACAGAGTGACCAATATCCTGCGCGTCGGTCGATCGACCATCGCATCCGCTGCATTATTGATTAGGTTCACAAACACCTGTACCAGTCGCACCTCTCCACCCCAAGCAAAGACCGCATCCTTTGGCGGCACCCACTCCAACGCGACATTCTCATCGCGCAGGCGCGCCTCGGTCAATTCTGTGGCAGTGTTCAGAACCTGAACCAGATCAACGCGCCCCATTGGTTCGCTTTCATTTCTCGCAAAGGCCCGCAGGTTCTTGATGATCCGCGCCATGCGTGCGGCCATATCGGAAATGCGGCCCAGATTTTCGCCAGCTCTCTGGCCCTTGCCGCGCTCAAGAAAGGCGGACCCGTTGTCGGCGAACTGCTGAATCGCCATCAAGGGCTGGTTCAATTCATGACTGATGCCAGCCGACATCTTGCCCAAAGCGCTCAACTTACCAGCCTGAACCAAATCGGCCTGCGCTTGTTTGAGCGCGGCCTCCGCCTCCTGCCGCTCGGCAACTTCGTGGCGCAAAGCGCTATTAGCCGCCGTCAAGGCGCGCGTACGTTGCGCGACCCGGCTTTCCAGCACGGTATTTGCCTCTGCAAGTGTCCGACGGCGTTCCGAGGCCAGAAACAACAAAGCACCAAAGGCGAAACAGATCGCCGCAACCGCCGCCGCCTGCAACCCCGCCAACCGACGCGCCGGAGCGACATCAACCAGCATCTCTGCGGTCATCGCAATCACCGGAAGATCGAGCGTTAGATGCAAGGCGCGACGGGGCAGATAGCGACCCCAATCGAGCTTCCACACTTCATATCCCGCAATCCAGGTTGAGGCGAAATCGACATTCTCACCTTCTGGTGACATCAGGCCTTGCTGCCCTTGCCCGCGGCGCCATAGCAGCAGATCCGAACGGTTCGAGATAAAGACAACCCCATCCGTATCAACGAAAAACACCGCATCGGTGCTACCGCGCCAAGTTTGTTCAACGTCCTGCACATCGGCCAGAACCATCAACGCGCCTTGTATCTGCCCCAATTCCCCAAATGCAGGGGCCGCATATGAATAGATGCGATCACCGCTTGCGTCTTCGACCCCATGCGCGCTGCCCAAGGCACCTTGCATGGCGCGCTCGAAGGCCGGATGTGCGGACATATCGCGCTGCGTCACCGGTTGGGCCGCGACAAGAACCTGACCCTCCGGATTCAGGTACATAACGTTAACGGCAGCGGTTTTGTCTGCCACATCCAGCAGCACCTTTCGGGCGGCCCGTTGCTGTTCTGATGTTTCTAGCTCCTGCAAAGCAGGATGATCCGCCATCAAGGCGGCCACTTCCTGATAGACCTGCATTTGCGTGCTCAGACGGTCGGCGGCCAGTTCCAAATCAGCCTCGGCCTTCTCGCTCAGTTGCGACAGGGCCTGACGATAGCCATAAGTCCAGACCGCCGCTGACAGCAATCCGACCGCGCATAAGAAACCGGCTATGATCCAAAAACGTTGCATATCTAGGGTCTTGCATTCAGCAGCCGCCATGGCAAGTCTGCACCGCATGAAGACGCTGACCCAATCCCCGACCGACCCGGCATTCGTGCAAAACCCATACCCCTTTTATGACAGCGCACGTCAGTCGGGCGATCTGTTCTACTGGAAAGACTACGGCCTTGTCGCGGCTGTCTCGCACAAAGCGGTGCAAATTCTGCTGCGCGATCGGCGCTTCGGGCGTGAAATCCCGGCGGAACTTGCAAAACCCGGCCCAGAGCATCTTGCACCCTGGCTAGAAGTCGAATCCCATTCGATGTTAGAGCTTGAACCCCCGCGTCATACTCGATTGCGTTCTCTGGTACTGCGGGCGTTTACCTCTCGCGCGATCACGGCACTTGAGGGGTCCACTGAACAGTTGTGCCACGATTTGATCAAGCAGTTCCCCGCTGGCCCCTTCGATCTGCTGGAGGCCTATTGCACCCAGGTCCCCGTGATCACGATCTGCCGTCTGCTTGGTGTGCCAGAAGACATGGCACCGCAACTGTTGCAGTGGTCGCACGCCATGGTGGCCATGTATCAGGCAAACCGGACGCGCCAGACCGAAGACGAAGCCGTCCGTGCCACACAAGCCTTTACCACCTATCTCGAAGAATACATCGAAAAACGCCGCACTGACCCGCATGACGATCTGATCACCCGGTTGATCGCGGCAGAGGAAGATGGTGAAAAACTCTCGCGGGACGAGCTGATCACGACCTGCATTTTGTTGCTGAACGCCGGTCACGAAGCCACCGTGCACGCCATCGGCAATGGCGTGAAGACTATGTTGACGACGGGTACACAGCAGTATGTCCTGACGCCCGGCACCATCGACGGCGCAGTCGAGGAAATCCTGCGTTTCGATCCACCACTGCACATGTTCAGACGCTATGCCTATGAAGATATTGAACTCTTCGGTCACCGCTTTGCGCGTGGTGACGAAGTTGCCTTGCTTCTGGGCGCAGCCAATCGCGACCCTGCTGCTTGGTCCCAACCCGATACATTCGACCCAATGCGAGATGTAAGCGCCAATGCTAGCTTTGGTGGTGGCCTTCACTTCTGTGTAGGCGCTCCGCTGGCCCGGCTTGAGATTCGGATCGCCCTGCCCATGCTGTTCCAGCAATGCCCAAAGCTAAAGCTGACGGCAGAGCCGCAATTTTCGGACAGCTACCATTTCCACGGGCTGACCAAACTCATGGTAACGGTCTGACTTAATATCCTGTCAAGAAACCCGGATCCGTTCTTCATCTGGCCATAAATATCTTGGGGGAGTCGCCTTCGGGCGGCGGGGGCGGCGCCCCCATTCACGCTTCAAACTATCCGACAGACTTCAATGGCAGCATTGTGGTCGATTTGATCTCTTCCATCGAAAGCAAGGCTGTGACGTTGTGCACCCGTACCTCTGAAATCAACGCCTGATAAAACGCATCATACGCACGCGCGTTCTTGACGCGCACTTTCAGAATGTAATCGATGTCTCCAGCCAAACGGTGCGCTTCCTGAACCTCTGGACGATCGCGCAACGCTTTCAGGAACTTCTGCTGCCACTCAGCCTCATGTTCCGACGTACGGATCAGCACAAAGAATGTGGCCTCAAAGCCCAACGCTTCGGCATCCAGCAATACGGTCTGCTGGCCAATGACCCCTGCCCCCTTCAGCTTGCGAATGCGATTCCAAACCGGCGTCTTGGAGCTCCCTACACGGGCTGCGATTTCGTCAAGCGACTGGCTGGCATCCCGTTGCAGCTCGGCTAGAATTTTCCGATCCGTGTCGTCTATTCGCACCGACATTCCAATTTCCCTTCCAATTCAGAACAAACCTTCTTCCACTCGCCGCAGATAGAACATCTGTTCTTATTTCTTCACGCATATGGCGATTTGGCGGGAATATTTCCTATATTGGCACACAAGTCAATTCAGTCACGAGATGATCCGATGCAGGTCAAACAAACAAATATGCGCATTCACAAACCCGGCGTCGCCCGAGTTGCGCAATACCCGCACAAAGTCTCGGTTTTCAATAAGGAGCTTGCCTGATGGCCCGCGCTTTTACCCCCAAAGTCGTCACCGCCAACGACTTGTTGGAAGGTGATGTGATTTACCAGACCGAAGATGACCGGTGGTCGCGCGAGTTGTCCGATGCCGAACTGATCACGGACGAAGCCCACGCTCAGGTTCGTCTGCTGGATGCCGCGCGTCAGGCCAACAAGATCGTCGGTGCCTATCTTGCCGACGCGGTGGCCGGAGAAAACGGCCCCGAACCCACCCACTTTCGGGAGGATTTCCGCCGGACTGGTCCGTCCAACTATGCCCACGGCAAACAGGAAACCTCCCCGCAGCCTCGGGCCTGATCTCAGGCCATTCTCTCTCCCCTTCAAGGCCCCGGGTCCGGGGCTGCAACTAAGGACAGCTAAACATGTATCGCTACTCCGAGTTCGACACAGCATTTTTGGCAGAACGCAACGCGCAGTTCCGTGCGCAGGTTGAGCGTCGCATTGACGGTTCGCTGACTGAAGACGAATTCAAGCCACTGCGCCTGATGAATGGTCTGTATCTGCAATTGCACGCTTATATGCTGCGGGTCGCTATTCCATATGGCACGCTGTCCAGTGCTCAGATGCGTCAGCTCGCTTTGCTGGCCGAGAAATGGGACAAAGGTTACGGCCATTTTACCACCCGTCAGAACATTCAGTACAACTGGCCGAAGCTGAACGACGTGCCGGATATGCTGGACGCACTGGCCGAGGTTGGCATGCACGCCATCCAGACCTCGGGTAACACCATCCGCAACGTGACCGCCGATCATTTCGCCGGTGCCGCCGCGGATGAGGTCGCTGATCCGCGCCCCTATGCCGAACTGCTGCGCCAGTGGTCAACCGACCACCCTGAATTCCAGTTCATGCCCCGCAAATTCAAGATCGCCATCACCGGCAGCGAGAATGACCGCGCCGTGATCAAGGCGCATGACATCGGCCTGCAACTGGTCGAGCGTGATGGCGTTCTGGGTGCCCGCGTCATCGTTGGCGGTGGTCTGGGCCGTACGCCCATGATCGGCAAAGAGCTATCGGAATTCGTCGCCTTTGACGACCTGCTGGCCTATCTTGAGGCCACCGTTTCCGTGTGGAACCAGATCGGCCGTCGCGACAACAAGTACAAGGCGCGCATCAAGATCACCGTGCACGAGCATGGCATCGACGCCATCCGTGCCAAAGTGAACGAGCGATTCCTGAAGGTTCGCCCGCAATTCAAAGGCGCGGATATGAGCCTGCTGGAAGAAATCAAAGGCCACTTTGCGCCTCCAGCCTTCCGTGATGGTTCGGTTGCCTCGTTCGAGAGTGCCTACACCAACGATCCGGTCTTCCGTTCGTGGGTCGACACCAACATCGCGCCGCACAAAAACGCGGACCACGCGATCGTCACGATCTCGATCAAGAAGCACGGCCAGACGCCGGGCGATGCGACTGCAGAGCAGATGCGCGTGATGGCCGATCTGGCCGAAGAGTTCGCCTACGACGAACTGCGTATCAGCCATGAGCAGAACGTAATCCTGCCGCATGTCCACAAATCCGACCTGCCCGCGATCCACGCAACGCTGAAAGAACACGAGCTGGCCACTGCAAATATCGGCTTGATCAGCGACATTATCGCCTGTCCCGGTATGGATTACTGCGCACTGGCGACGGCACGTTCGATCCCCGTGGCGCAGGAAATCGCGACCCGGTTCGAAGACCTGAAACTGGAGCATGATATCGGCCACCTGAAGATCAAGATCTCGGGCTGCATCAACGCCTGTGGTCACCACCATGTGGGTCACATCGGCATTCTTGGCCTGGACCGCGCTGGCGTCGAAAACTACCAGATCACTCTGGGTGGTGACGGTACCGAATCCGCAGCCATCGGTGATCGTACTGGCCCGGGCTTCGCCTATGACGAGATCGTTCCGGCGGTCGAGCGCATCGTCGACACATATCTGGAGCAGCGCGACAGCGCTGAAGAGACCTTCTTGCAGACCTATCGCCGCGTTGGCATGGCACCGTTCAAAGCGGCGCTCTACCCCGAGGCACAGGCCAATGCCGCTTGACCTGATCCAAACGGAACTGGGGGCTGACCGCGCCGAACTGACCGAAAAGGTCGAGGCGCTGAACGCCCGCTTCCGCCACCACAGTGCCCATGATGTGATGCATGGCGCATTGGACGAGATCGAGGAGCTTGCTCTGGTCTCCAGCTTTGGCGCGGAATCGGTGGTGTTGCTGCATATGGCTGCAGTGGTCGACAAGATGACCCCAGTGCTGTTCGTGGACACCCAAATGCTGTTTGCCGAAACGCTGGAATACCAGCAGGAGGTCAGCGAGCGTCTGGGCCTGCGCAATGTGCAGATCATCCGCGCCGAGGATGAAGATGTTCAGCGCGACGATCCTTATGGCGCGTTGCGTCTGTGTGACACCGATGCCTGCTGTAACCTGCGCAAGACCTTCCCGCTGCAGAAAGCTCTGACTGGGTATTGTGGCTGGATCACTGGGCGCAAACGGTTTCAGTCCGGCACCCGTGCCGCGCTGGACTTTTTCGAGGTCGAGGACGGAACCGGCCGGATCAAGGTCAACCCCTTGGCCCACTGGGCGCCCAACGATGTGCGCGCCTATATGGAAGAAAACAACCTGCCCCGGCATCCGCTGGTGGCCAAAGGATACCCCTCGATCGGCTGTGCGCCCTGCACTTCGCCGGTCAAAGAAGGCGAAGACCCCCGCGCCGGGCGCTGGCGCGATCAGAACAAGGAAGAATGCGGCATCCATTTTGTTGATGGAAAAATGGTGCGCATCGGAGAGAAAACATGAACGTAATCGTAAACGACGAGGGCTTTGCCCCCGATGATTGGACCGATGGCTATGTCACGCTGGACGATGCAGCGAATGACGTGGTTGCACTGGATATCGCCTCGGACACTGACCCCGATGAACTGTTTGACCGGCTGGGCAGCGCCCAGATGGTGCGCGTGGACTTTCCATCCTCAGCGGATGGGCGCGGCTTTACGATCGCGCGCGTTCTGCGTCTGAAAGGTTATACAGGTCGCCTGCGGGCAAAAGGCCATGTTCTTGCAGACCAATACGCCATGGCGCGTCGTAGCGGCTTTGACGAAGTCGAAATTGATGACACCTTGGCGAACCGGCAGCCCGAAGATCAGTGGCTGGCCCGGGCCAATTGGCAGGACAACAACTACCAGGCCCGCCTGCGCGGCTGACCCGCCATCGCCAACCTGTGATACGAAAGGGGCAATCTGCCCCTTTTCCTGACTTGGATCAAAGATTAAACGGAGATGTCGGTTTAGCAGACCGGTAGTGAAACGATGACAGAGATGAAACCCGTGAGTGAAGCAACCGCCGTTAAGGCCCCTGTCCTGCCCGATGCCCAGACGGTGACCGAGGTCAAGCACTGGACCGACCGCCTGTTTTCTTTCAAGGTGTCGCGCCCGGCTTCCTTGCGCTTTCGCTCGGGTGAGTTCGTTATGATCGGCCTACTGGGCGATAATGGCAAACCGCTGTTGCGCGCCTATTCCATCGCCTCGCCTTCATGGGATGAGGAACTGGAATTCTACTCGATCAAAGTGCAAGACGGCCCGCTGACCTCAAAACTGCAGCACATCCAGCCTGGTGATCAGATCATCCTTCGGCCCAAACCCGTCGGCACGCTGGTGCATGACGCATTGCTGCCCGGCAAGCGCATCTGGTTCTTCGCCACCGGCACAGGCTTTGCGCCCTTCGCGTCGCTGCTGCGTGAACCGCAGACCTATGAGGATTATGACGAGGTTATCATCACCCATACCTGCCGCGACGTAGCTGAATTGGATTACGGTCGCGAGTTGATCGAGAGCGTCAAACAGGACGAGTTGCTGGCCGAACTAATTGGTGACGGTTTCGCCGACAAGATTCGCTATTATCCCACCACCACGCGGGAAGAGAGCCCAAAGATGGGCCGTATAACCGAGCTGTTGAAAGACGGCACCGTATTTGCCGATCTGGGCATCGAAGGTGGTATCAAGCCAGATACTGATCGCGCGATGGTTTGTGGCAGCCTTGCCTTCAACCATGACATCAAAGCAATTCTGGAAGAGTTCGGCTTGCGAGAAGGTGCAAATTCCGAACCCAAGGAATTCGTGATTGAAAAGGCATTTGTGGGCTAATGGGGTTTGCCGGTGGGGTTATCGACACCCTAAACCGGCAAAAACTCACGAAATTCATGGAAAATTCATGCGGCTTGCAATTTATGCCGCTTGAAACACCTCTCAGCCCGGTCTAAATTCCGGGCTCGAAATTCTGCAATCATCAAAGGAATGAACCCATAGCCCGCAGACCTCACAACGCGCCGCCACAGCGAGATACCGGCCCGCGCGTCAATGACAAGATCCGTGCTCCCGAAATTCGCCTGATTGGCGCCGAAGGCGAAAATGTCGGGGTGGTTCATCCCGCAAAAGCCATGCAAATGGCCGCCGACGTCGGTCTCGATCTGGTTGAGATTTCGCCCAACGCGAACCCTCCGGTCTGCAAAATCATGGATTTCGGCAAGTTCAAGTACGAACAGCAGAAACGCGAAAGCGAAGCCCGCAAGAAGCAAAAGATCATCGAGGTGAAAGAGGTCAAGTTCCGGCCCAACACCGATACGCATGACTATGACGTCAAGATGCGCAACGTGTTCAAGTTTCTTGAGAACGGCGACAAGGTCAAAGTCACCCTGCGTTTCCGTGGCCGCGAGATGGCGCACCAGAACCTGGGGCGTGAGCTGCTGGAACGTGTGGCCGAAGACGTCAAGGATCTGGGCAAGATCGAGAACATGCCCAAGATGGAAGGCCGTCAGATGATCATGATGATTGGCCCGCTGCCACAGAAGTAGGTTTTCTTTTGTAGAATGACAAAAGCCCCTCCGAAATCGGAGGGGCTTCTTTGTTTTCTGGCTTCTCGCCTAAATCAGATCACCGAGGATATCGCCCGATCCAGCTTGTCTACAAGCTCGACCAGTTGGTCATCTTCGATGATAAAGGGCGGTGCTAGGAGGATATGATCTCCGTTGCGTCCATCACGCGTTCCCGACATCGGGTAACAGATCAATCCCTCGGCCATAGCGGCCTTCTTGATCTTGGCCGCTAGGCCACGCGACGGATCAAACGGAGTTTTCGTATCCCGATCCTCGACCAACTCAATTCCTCGGAATAAGCCGCGGCCCCGTATGTCCCCGAAATTCGGGTGTTGGCCAAACTTGTTTTCCAACATGCTCTGCAATTTGCCCCCCATTACGCCGGCCCGCGCTGGCAGTTCACGAGAAGTAAGTTCCTGTACAACGGCAAGCGCAGCCGCAGTCGCAACCGGATGACCGATATAGGTGTGGCCATGCTGGAAGAAGCCCGATCCATCCCGGATCGCATCATAGATTCGACCCGAACACAGCATCGCTCCGATAGGCTGATACCCAGCCCCCAACCCTTTGGCGATACAAAGAATATCCGGCGTGACATCGTCATGATCACAGGCAAACAAATGCCCGGTACGCCCCATGCCGCACATTACTTCGTCGAGGATCAGAAGAACGCCGTGTTGATCGCAAATTTCACGGATTCGCTTGTAGTACCCCTCGACTGCCGGAACAGCCCCAAGCGTCGCACCAACCACCGGCTCCGCCATGAAAGCCATGACCGTTTCAGGCCCAAGGCGCAGGATTTCTGCCTCCAGCTCATTCGCAACGCGCTGACCATATTCAAAACTGCTCTCATCCTCAGGCTTTTCGGCGTACTCATAGCAAGGAGCGATATGAGTCATCTCGATCAGCATCGGTGCAAACTGCGCCCGCCGCCATTCATTGCCACCCGCCGAAAGTGCCCCCAAAGTGTTGCCGTGATAGCTTTGTCGGCGCGCTATGACATGACGGCGTTCAGGCTGGCCGGTTTCCAGATAATACTGCCGCGCCAGTTTGATAGCAGCCTCGGTCGCCTCTGACCCGCCCGAGACAAAATAGACCCGGTCCAGTTCGCCGGGGGAGTGTTTAATCAGCAGATCGGCCAGTGCCTCGGCCGGTGCCGAGGTCATAAAGCCCGTATGCGCAAACGCAATCTGCGCCACCTGATCCTGCACCGCTTTGACCACAGCGGCGTTGGAATGGCCGAGGCATGAAACGGCAGCATCACCACAATCCAGATAGCGACGGCCGGTTGAGTCGATGAGATAACAGCCGTCACCACCAGCGGCCTCAGGCAGTTCCGACTTTGTATGGCGTGGAAATACGTGACTCATGTCGACGTCCTTTTCAGAAGATCAATCAGCGCCGCGACGGATGCGGCATTGTCAGCCCAGGTTTGTCCATCCGGACCGGCAAGGCTGTTCTCAAAACCCACGCGCACATCGCCACCCAACTGCGCGGCCTTTTGCAGGCACGCATGCTCCTGCCCTCCAAAGGCACAGACCATCCATGGATCAGCGCTGTGCGGAAACACATCCAGATCATTCGGACTCGATTCCTGCGCCGTGGCATAGCGACCAAGGACAAGCAGACGGTCGACCTGATCCGATTTTACCACCCCTTCAGCCTGCCAATGGGTCAGTAACTCGACGTCAGCGACATCATAGAGGATATGCTGAACACGAGTCCCTTGTTCCGCGCATAGTGCGTAGACCTTTGGCGCAAGTTCGGGCGACCGTGCAATCTCGCGCACCGAAATCGAAGCCCAGTCCGGGCGCACATTTTGCAAACAAGCAAGTTGTGCTTGAACGCCGAAAACGCCAGCAGCTTCTGTCGTAATCTGGATGTCCATGTCAGGGACCGCAGCACGCAGTTCAGCAATGGTTTCACAATACAAACCCGCATCAAGCGAATGCTGACCCGTCTGATCACGAACATGCAGGTGCAGGCCTTGCGCACCTGCCCGATTGCACGTCTTCGCAGCTTTGACGATTTCGTCCGTTGTGATCGGCAGCGCAGGATGATCCCCATGCCCCCGCCGCGCCCCGTTCGGAGCCACCAACACATATGGCCTTCCCGCCATCCTCGAACCAGTCTCTGACATTCCGTCACCTGTTTTGCACGATCCCGAATTAGACACTCTGCCAACGTTTTCAATTTGCATTTTTCATAACATTTGTTTTTCTTACCAAATGCAACACACCTCATCCCAACTGACCGAGCAGCTTCGGCACGAAATCGACACCCTGCCTCAGCAAATGCAAGCCGCAGCGAAATACATCATCGACCACCCTGGCGATTTCGGGCTCGACCCGGTTCGGCTTACCGCCGAAAAGATCGGTGTCAGTTCAAACGTTTTGGTGCGGTTGGCACAACGCATGGGATTCGACAGTTTTGAGTCGTTCAGACGACCCTTTCGCCAAACCCTTGTCACAGACCGAGAAGATCGGCTGGGTCAGGGCTGGCTGGATCGCATGAAATCGGGGGGGCAATTCAGCGCCGCGCAAGCTGGGTTTGCGCAAAACGAACTGAACGTCGTAGCCCGCTCCTTGCGGTTGGCCGATCCTGATTTGATGCAACAGGTCACAGAGTACATGATTGCAGCTAATCGCTGTTTCCTAACCGCGACCCGGGCCAGCTATGCTTTGGCCTACTATCTCCACTATGCGGGTCGGATGGCACACCCAGGATTTCAACTTATCCCGCGACATATGGGATCAGCCATCGATGATTTGCTCGAGGCCGATGAGGCGGACTGCCTTTTCGCTATTACCGTTCACCCCTATTCCTCTGACACTATACAATCCATGCGTTTTGCGCGTAAACGCGGCATGCGCATCGTGCTATTGTCGGATAGCGACGTCATCGCCCCTGGTGTTGACCCTGACATCGTGCTGCCTGTAAGTACCCGCGCGCAACATCACTTTTCCAGCTTCTCCGGAGCGATGGCAGTGCTTGAATGCCTGCTGGGTCATCTCTTTGCCGCAGGGGGATCAGCCGCGCGTGACCGCGTGGAACGCTATCAGACAGCCAGAGAAGACACCGGCGCCTACTGGCGCCCCGCCAAGCTCCCAAGAGTTCGGAAAGAATAAAGAGCCCCGGCTTTCACCGAGGCTCTCAAAGCTGATTAACAATCAGATCAACTGCAAGCTTCGACAGCCCGTTTCGTCATAACAGTGACCAGATGCGCCCGATACTTTTTGCTCCCGTGCAGATCACCAATCATGTTCATCGGATTGATGTGCAGCCCCATCAAAGCGTCCGCGCGGAACTCTTTGTTCAGGGCCTCCTCGGCCTCTGCCCAGCGGAAAACTCCGTCCTCGCTTGCACCGGTTACTGCAACTCGAACGCCATCGGCAAACCGGGCAAGATATACCCCGACCAAAGCAAACCGAGACGCGGGCTGCAAAAACTTCTGATAACTCGCCGCCTGAGGCACGGGGAAACGCACCGAAGTGATAATCTCGCCCTCTTCCAAAGCTGTCGTGAACATGCCCTGAAAGAAGTCATCCGCCGCTATCTGGCGATTATTGGTGACAATGGTCGCGCCTGAACCCAGCACTCCCGCCGGATAACAGGCCGCTGGATCATTGTTGGCAATCGAACCGCCAATAGTGCCACGATTACGCACCGCTGGATCACCGATCTGGCCGGCCAGCGCTGCCAGCGCCGGATAGTTACCAGCAGCTTCAGCGGCCACATTTGCGTGGGTTGTTGCACCGCCTATCGCTACCGAGCCATCATCCTCGACGCAGACCCCTTTCATTTCAGCGATACCATTGACCGAAACCAGCTTGGATGGCGCGGCCAACCGCTGCTTCATTGTGGGGATCAGGGTTTGCCCACCCCCCAATGCCTGCGCATCCTCAACTTCCAACGCAGTAACCGCGTCAGCGATGGTCGAGGGTTTCTCAAACTCGAAATTGTACATTTCGTTCTTCCTTTCCGAAAAGCGCGGATCCGCCCTTCATCTGGCTATAAATATCTCGGGGAGCGCGAGGGGCTGGCCCCTCGCACCCGAACCTCTCAACCATGCATTGCTGTCCAAACACGCGATGGGCTCATCGGCATGTCAATGTGATCAACAGCCTTTCCACCCGAGTTCAGCGCATCCAGAACCGCGTTGACTACCGCAGGCGGCGAGCCAATCGCACCAGCTTCACCGCAGCCCTTCACACCCAACGGGTTGTGCGTACACGGCGTCTGGCTGGAATGGTCGACCGCATAGAACGGCAGATCATCGGCGCGTGGCATCGCGTAATCCATGAAGGATGCGCTCAGCAACTGGCCATTCTCGTCATAGGCGCAGTTTTCCAACAAAGCCTGACCGATACCCTGACCGATGCCGCCATGTACCTGACCATCCACAATCATCGGGTTAACGATGTTGCCAAAGTCATCCGCAGCGGTGAAGGCTTCGATGGTCACCTGTCCAGTCTCGGGATCCACCTCAACCTCGCAGGCATATGCCCCCGCTGGGAAGGTGAAGTTGGCCGGGTCATAAAATGCGGTCTCCTCCAGCCCCGGCTCAACCTCCAATGGGAAGTTGTGCGGTACATAGGCTGTCAGAGTCACATCACCCCAGGCCACCGACTTGTCAGTGCCCGCGACGCTGAACTGACCGTCCTTCAGCTCGATATCGGCCTCGGACGCCTCGAGCAGGTGTGCCGCGATCTTCTTGGCCTTGTCGATCACCTTTTCGGTCGCCTTAACCATGGCCGAACCACAGACCGCCAGCGAGCGTGAGCCATAAGTGCCCATGCCGAACGGGATCTTCGAGGTGTCGCCATGCACAATCTCGACCATCGACTCGTCGATGCCGATCATGTCGGCCACAACCTGCGGGAAAGCAGTCTCATGCCCCTGCCCGTGGCTATGTGCACCAACCATCACACTGATGGAACCGGTGGCGTTTACCCGTACCGTGGCAGCATCATAAAGACCCGCCCGGGCCCCCAGCATGCCGACGATGTTCGAGGGCGCGATGCCGCAGGCCTCGATATAGCAATTGACGCCTAGACCACGCAGCTTGCCATTGGCCTCGCTTTCCGCCCGCCGCGCGGCAAAGCCAGCCAAATCAGCAGCAGCCTCAAGCTTATCCATCGTCCCGTTGTAATCCCCGGTGTCGTAGGTCAGCGCCACCGGTGTGTCATACGGAAACTGGGTGATGAAATTCTGGCGACGCAGGGCGATCGGATCGACACCCAGTTCACGCGCTGCCTTGTCGATGACGCGCTCCAACTGATAGGTTGCCTCTGGCCGACCCGCACCGCGATAAGCGTCCACCGGCACTGTGTTGGTGAACATTGCCTTCACATTCACCTGAATGACCGGCGTTTTGTAGTTGCCTGCCATCAGAGTGCCATGCAGCCAAGTCGGAACCGAGCTTGAGAAGGTCGACAGATACGCGCCCAGATTGGCGTAGGTGTTAGTGCGAAGGCCTGTGAAGTTATTGTCCGCGTCCAAAGCGAGCTCAATCGTGCTGACGTGGTCGCGGCCCTGCGCATCCGACATAAACGCCTCGGACCGGCTGGCGGTCCATTTGACCGGGCGGTTGCAGGCCTTGGCAGCGAATGTACAGAACGCCTCTTCCGCGTAGTGGAAAATCTTCGTGCCAAATCCACCACCAACATCAGGCGCTACGACACGCACTTTGTGTTCAGGCAAGCCCAGAACAAATGCGCACATCAGCAAGCGGATCACATGCGGGTTCTGTGAAGTGGTGTAGAGCGTGTACTCATCCGTACCCCGGCTGTACTCGGCCACCGCAACGCGCGGCTCCATCGGGTTTGCGACCAGACGGTTATTGATCAGGTCCAGAGTGGTGACATGGGCCGCGTTGGCAAAAACCTCATTGACCTTGTCATTGTCTTCTTCGCCTAGATGCCAGTCATAGCAGATGTTGTTCTTCAGATCCTCATGGATAAGCGTAGCGCCATCCTGCGCTGCGGCTTTCATATCCAGCACGGCGGGGAGCTCTTCGATATCCACTTCAATCGCTTCCGCCGCATCGCGGGCGAGTTCAAGGCTGTCTGCGACAACGGCAGCGATGGGATCGCCTACATGTCGGACCTTGCCTTGCGCCAGAATGGGATGCGGTGGTTCCTGCATCGGGGCGCCATGACGGTCGGTTACTTCCCAGCCGCAAGGCATTCCGCCCACACCTTCAAAGTCCTTGCCGGTGAACACCTTCACAACACCCTGCATACCCTCGGCGGCAGATGTGTCGATGTTGGTGATCCGGCCATGCGCGATGTCGGACCGTAGGAAATGCACATAGGCCTGGCCATGTACGTTGATGTCGTCGGTGTAATTGCCTGCTCCGGTCAGAAAGCGTACGTCCTCGCGCCGCTTGGAACTGGCTCCGATGCCACTGTCTTTGGGCATTGCTTGTTCTCCTCCGTGGAAAAGAATTTTCGTCGAAAATTCTTAACCGCCTCACTCGGCGGCGATGCTGGAAACGTCTTGACCCGATGCGGCCATGATTGCCTTGACGATGTTGTGGTAGCCTGTGCACCGGCATAGGTTACCCTCAAGGTACTTGCGAATTTCGCCTTCGGTCGGGCGCGGGTTATCCTTGAGCAATGCTGCAGCGCTCATCACCATGCCCGGAGTGCAAAATCCACATTGCAGCCCGTGATGATCCTGAAAGGCCTGTTGGATCACGTTCAGCGTGCCATCTTCGGCCGCCTGCCCCTCGATCGTGCCCACATCCGCGCCGTCTGCTTCCAGCGCCAGCATGTTGCAGGATTTGACCGCCTCACCATTCACGTGCACCACGCACGCGCCACATTGAGCCGTGTCGCAGCCAATATGTGTGCCTGTCAAATTCAGGTGGTCGCGTAGAAATCCGGATAATAGAGTCCGCCCTTCAACATCACCGCTGACGGCAACGCCGTTCACGGTCATTGAGACCTTGGTCATAAGATCCTCCCCTTTTTTGGCTTATTTGCTAAGCCAGAGTTAAACACGGTAAATTTCGTTTGAGAACAAAAATATTTGCCTGATTTTTCCGCAGTTTCGCTGATCAGCCTTCTAACAGTGATGCGTCCACTAAACAGGGCAAAATTGCCGTTGCGTCATTTACTCTTGGCAGCGCGGGGCTGTGGCCGCGTCGGGATTTCTTTTAGCAGCCCACCGACACCCATCCCTGCGATGTCCGCGCCCGTCGTTTCGATTCCGCAAGCAACGCGGGACAAGACCCAATCCGCCCCGTTCAATGCTGGTGAGCGCGCGCATCCGGGCAAACCGATGATGGGGCGCTCGCCGGAAGATCCCAAAAACAACAGGTTCCCCGGATCGACCGGCATTCCAAACCGGTCGACGATACCCCCCGCCGCCCGCACAGAAGCAGGCGCCACATCATCTTTATCCGACGTGGCCGATCCGGTCAGGATCATGACGATTTCACCCCGAATGGTCGAAATCGATGCTGTTAAGTCGCCCATCCGATGCGGCACTACCTGAACATCTGACAGATTCATACCCAAAGACTCAACCCGGCTACGGATAGCAGCGATACCTTTTTCATTAGATGGCCCGCCAGCAATGTCAGTAACGATGAGACCCGCATTTTCGTATTTGGGCACCGATAAGCGAATAGCGTCCTGCGCATGACGGGCCGCACTCTCAACGTCGGATCGAGGTACGGCATAAGAAATCACCTTGATCGTCGCGACCATACCGCCAGCCGCCATCTGCTGATATTGCGGCACCGTCGCAACTGTGATCATCGGGTTGACCTGATTGAACTTTTGCAAGGCATCGGTATCCAGCACCGCGACGCCTGGTCCATTCGCTAAAAGGTTCACCCGGCCTGTAAAGGCTTCGGTGACACGCAGATTTGCCTGTGTGGGACTTGGTGCAAGCGCTTCTGCCAGCAGCGCTGCGGCTTCGTCCTCATGGCAATCACCTTGCTCCAGTCTCGCGACTGTGACCTCGGTCAGACCGGCTTGGTGCAACTCGGCTATGTGCTCGGACGAAAGCGTTATACCTTTCCTAAGCTTGCGGTTTCCCGCTTTGACGGAATGGGCTAATATCGCGCCGTCGGCGTCGGAAACGGGTACCGGACCAAACTTCACGCTCTGCCTCGCAGGACCGCCGTCATCTGCGCCAGGATCGCAACGGCTATCTCAGACGGTCCAGCCGCCC
Source organism: Ruegeria sp. K3 (assembly GCF_056531845.1). Lineage (NCBI taxonomy): Bacteria > Pseudomonadati > Pseudomonadota > Alphaproteobacteria > Rhodobacterales > Roseobacteraceae > Ruegeria > Ruegeria sp. K3. The sequence continues at coordinate 466,825 of NZ_JBQFMM010000002.1, forward strand.
CGATATCAAGCCCAACAGGTCCGTGAATCAGTGAAATCTGGTCATCGTTGAACCCGGCCTGCTTCATCCGCTCCACGCGTTTGGCATGTGTGCGCTTAGATCCGAGTGCGCCGATGTAGAACACATCGGCCGCCAAACCGGCCTGAAGCGCGGGGTCATCAAGTTTGGGGTCGTGGGTCAGCAACACAAGCGCCGTGCGCGAGTCGAGACCAAGCTTTGACACAGCCTCATCCGGCCAATCCGTCAGGATGGTTTCTCCGGGAAAACGTGCGTCCGATGCGAAGGCCTCGCGCGGATCTATAATCGCCGGGTCATAACCCGCGATCCGGGCCATCGGCACCAGAGCTTGGGCGATGTGCACCGCTCCCACCACTATCAACCGTAACGGTGGGTTGTGGACAGCGACAAAGGTCTGCCCATCCTCTTCGAACCCGGACCTGTCCATACGCAAGCGTTCGAAATAGGCATTACGGCGCAACGCGCGCTGGCCCGTCTCGACATTGACTTCATAGGCCAAGGGTTCGCGCCGCGCCCGTGCCGCGATCAGTTCGGCCAGCATTGGTTCGGGCAGGACCTTGCCGACCGGTTCAACCAAAACCCTGATCGTACCGCCGCAGGCCAGACCGACTGCAAACGCATCCTCGTCGCTTACACCGAACTCTAGCAGCCTTGCCTCGCCTTCCTCTATGGCTTCCAGCGCTTCGACGATCACGGCACCTTCGACGCAACCACCAGAAACCGAACCTTCGATACGGCCGTCGCCCGATATGACCAACTGCGCGCCTACACGGCGCGGCGCGCTGCCCCAGGTCTCAACCACAGTGGCCAAAGCCGCGCCCTTCCCGGCGCGATACCATTTTAGTGCGGTTTCCGGGCTGCTATCGAATCGTTCCATTTAGACCTCCGGCCGTGCTTGGGTTCAACATAGTCAGCTTTGGAGCAATGAAAAGCGCTCAGCGGGTCGATCTTGTGGCGCTAACAAGCCGATTTTGAACTCACATTCACAAATTGTTGAATGTTGGAAGGCGTCATTCTAGCCTGCATGCGATTCCGGGGCCTATTCGGGATCGTCCCAACATATTTCATAGCGGAGACAAACAGTTGAAACGCATTCTTACACTCGGAGCAGCGATCGGCCTGTTGACTGCCAGCACCGGCTGGGCTGACACATTTCTGAAATACGGTGAGGTCGAAGGCTGGAAGGTTTTCATTGATCAGGACAAGAAATCCTGCCTGATCGAAGCGGTTGATGACGCTGATAATGTCGTACAGATGGGCCTGACCGAAGATCGCGGCGTTGGCTATGTGGGCGTCTTCACCAAAGCCGAGACCAACATCAAGAAAGGCGAGAAAGAGGCCGTCGCCATCCTGATCGGAGACAATATCTATGTTGGTGAGGCCACCGGCATGAAGGGGAACATCACCAAGGGTTATTCGGGCGGATATGTCCTGTCGGACGACCCTCAGTTCGCGGATGACCTTGCCAAGAAGAAGGTAATGGTCGTGTTCCCGGAAAAAGAGTTCGCCTTCACCGTCGATCTGACCGGCACTTACAAAGCCATGGAGATGGCACGGAAGTGCAATGAAGAGCAGCTTTCGTAACAGCTAGTCGGAAAGCGCGGACATCAGCCGCGCTTTCTGCCCCTGATCATCTGGCTGTGAAATCACGGCGGCCAGATCTTCCAGCGACGCAATCGAATGCCCGGCGCGGAAGCTGTCGACATGTGGAAGCATTGTCGCCACACCCTGAGCTTTCGGTGCGAACCCGTCCCAGCGCAGCAATGGGTTCAGCCAAATCAGACGCCGCGACGACAGGTGCAGGCGCTCGATTTCCTTTTCCAGCATCTCGGGATCGCCCCGCTCTAACCCGTCGGTGATCAACAACACGACCGCCCCCTGCCCCATGACGCGCCGCGACCAGTCGCGATTGAACTGATGCAGGCATTCTCCGATCCGGGTTCCGCCTTCCCAGTCCCGTGCCTCGGCCCCAGCAGCGGCCAGCGCTGCATCGACATCACGTTGATGCAGATGGCGGGTGATGTTGGTCAGGCGTGTGCCAAACGTGAATGCGTGCACTTTGGCCCAACCTGCGCCTTTGGCATTCGAAACCGCGTGTAGAAAGTGCAGAATGATCCGACTGTATTGGCTCATCGACCCGGATATATCGCACAACGCCACCAAATTCGGCCACCGAGGTTTGGGTTGCAAGTGCGCGATATCGCGTAGTTCGCCACCCTGCCGCATCGCTGACCTAAGTGTCCGAGCGCGATCAATGCGGTGACCGAGATGACTGGCCTGACCTCGGCGAGACTCGATGGGTTTGACCGGTAAGTTCAGGCGCGACAGCATGCGTTTGGCCTGGGCGATCTCGGATGTACTCATCTGTTCGAAATCGAGGTTGCGCAAGCGTTCTTCAGATGACGCGGTTTGGGTTGCGTCGATCTCGATCTCGCTTTCCTCTTGTTGCTCGGTTGATTCTGGCAAGTCGCGTTCGACGCCATCCAATAACGCCTCAGCCGCGCGCTTTTCAGCCGCATCCGCTTTGCGCTCCTCCTGAACACCGCGAATGGCAGGCAGCATCATGGACATCATATGTTCTAGATACCGCGGATCGCGCCAATAGAGGCGGAAGACTTGCGCAAAAACCGTTCGATGTTCCGGCCGGTTCACGAAACAGGCATGCAGCGTCCAGTAGAAATCTCGTTTCTCGGTGAACCCCACAGCCTGCACGGCGCGGATCGCGTCAACCACGCGCCCAGTTCCTATCGGCAGTCCGGCCTTGCGCAAAGCGCGCGCAAAATGGGTGATGTTCTGGGCCAGTTTGGGGTTGTCCGGTATATCGAGTGGGAGTTGTTCGGCCATCAAACCCCCGAAATATTTTCGAACAGATGAAGCATCAGGCCGGTTCGAGATCGGCTTTCGCCTGATCCAGAATGCGTTTGGCCTCGGACCCCTGCAACTTTTGGATGTCGTCCTGGTATTTCAGGATGGCACCCAACGTATCGCCGATTACTTCGGGACTGAGGTTGATAACGTCCAGCGCCAGCAGGCACTTCGCCCAATCGATGGTCTCGGCTACCCCCGGTTTCTTGAACAAATCTTCAGTGCGCAAGCGCTGAACAAAGGCGACCACCTCACGGCTCAGCGCTTGCGCCGCTTCGGGAGCCCGGGCGTGCAGGATTTCGATTTCGCGCGCAAAGTCAGGGTAATCGACCCAATGATATAGGCAGCGGCGTTTCAGTGCGTCGTGTACTTCGCGCGTACGGTTCGAGGTAACGATCACGATCGGCGGTTCTGGAGCTTTGACAGTACCAAGCTCGGGGATCGTGACCTGAAAGTCACTGAGCGCCTCCAGCAAGAAAGCCTCAAAAGGTTCGTCGGTCCGGTCTAATTCGTCAATTAGCAATACAGGTGCCCCATTGGCATCCGGACGCATGGCCTGCAGCAAGGGGCGTTCGATCAGATAGTCATCCGAGAACAGCTCGGTCTGCAACGCGCCTCGGTCCGCCCCACCCGACGCTTCTGCGGTTCGGATCGCCACCATCTGGGCGGGGAAATTCCACTCATACACAGCGGAAGAGGCATCAAGGCCTTCGTAACACTGCAACCGGATCAAGCGGCGGCCTAGTCCTGCGGCCAGCGCCTTGGCAATTTCGGTTTTGCCGACGCCCGCCTCACCTTCCAGAAACAGAGGCCGACCAAGTTTCAGCGAAAGAAACACAACCGTCGCCAAAGCCCGGCCACAGACATAACCCTCAGAGCCCAAAAGCTCTTGCACGGCATCGATGGAGTTTGGCTGTGTCATGAGTTCCCCTTTTTCCTGCGCCCCAACAGGTCATGACCACAACCAGAGGTCAAGACCACCATCCGTCAGTGACTTACGGCGATCTGTCTCATCGGCAAGGGCAAGAGGGTCTTTCACCACCCAAGCGGCTGTGTTAGCCGGGGGCCATGACCCAATCCCTGACGATCCGCCGCCCCGATGACTGGCATTTGCATCTGCGCGATGGCGCGATGCTGCAAGCCGTCTTGCCTGAAACCGCGCGCCATTTTGCCCGTGCCATCATCATGCCGAATCTGGTTCCGCCCGTTGTCAAAGGTGACGACGCAGCAGCTTATCGGGACCGCATCCTTGCTGCTCTGCCTGAGGACATGACGTTTGAGCCGCTGATGACGCTCTACCTGACAGAAGACACATACCCGGCGGATGTGGCCGCCGCACATGCAAGCGGATTGGTCAAGGCGGTAAAGCTTTACCCGGCTGGGGCAACAACCAACTCGTCTTCTGGCGTTCGCGATTTCGACAAGGTACGCCCGGTGCTGGAGAAGATGGCCGAGATCGGTCTGCCGCTATGTGTGCACGGCGAAGTCACGGATGCCGAGATCGATATCTTCGATCGCGAGGCGGTGTTCATCGACCGCGTTCTTGATCCGATTCGCATAGCAACACCCGGACTGCGCGTGGTGATGGAGCACATCACGACGTCAAACGGCGTGGATTACGTCAAGGCGAACGAGAAAGATCTGGGTGCGACGATTACAACGCATCACCTGATCATCAACCGCAACCACATTCTGGTTGGCGGCATCAAGCCGCATTACTACTGCTTGCCGGTCGCCAAGCGCGAAGAGCATCGGCTGGCGCTGCTGACCGCCGCGACATCAGGCGATACGCGTTTCTTCTTGGGCACAGACAGCGCGCCGCACACCGATGCAAATAAGGAAATGGCCTGTGGCTGCGCTGGCTGTTTCACTGCAACCAATACGATGTCACTGCTGGCCGAAATGTTCGAACGAGCGGATGCGTTGGACAAGCTAGAGGCGTTCACGTCACTCAGCGGCCCGGCCTTCTATCGCCTGCCAGTAAACGAAGAGACCATCACGCTGACCAAAGGCGATGAGGTCGTCTATCCGGCCAAAATCGAAAGCGGCGACGGCCCCGTGACCGTATTCGATCCGGGCTTTCCACTGCATTGGCGCGTCGCTTAATCAGTTAGCCTTTCAGCCAAATCCGCTGCGCGCCCACCGGTGCGTAGCATTGACCAGATGGCGTCTGCCTCATCCCCTCCGATCAGCTTCGCCGCTTTCTCCCTGACGCGATCTTCGCGATCCGATAGAGACATCGGAGCCAGCAGATCATGGCTGGCCTCGCGGCGCGCGCCGTCCCGGCGTAACAGGGACAGATGGGCTTGTGTCTCGGATAGACTCTCATCCGCCTCGACCGTAATCCGGTCCCTTAAGGATTGCAGTCTTGGATCAGCACAAATCTTGTCGGAATAGCTCCCTGGCAGAGCTGTATCGTAGCCCATTGCCTGCATAGCAATCACGGTACGATAGGAAAACTTCGCTCCTAACCCACTGGTCGGCTGCAGTTGATTGCACACACTCATCCAGCGGGGGTGGGTTTTGATCTTGATCTCGGCCACCTCGGGCTCGGCGATGTCGAGATCGCGCGCAGCCTCAAGCGCCGCGTGCAGGCCATGGCAGCAAGCGTGGAATTTGTGGCTGATGCTTTCGAACAGCCACTCGTCCCCCAAACCATCAAGCGCAGCAGCTAAATCGTCAGCCCCCAAATGTGTCGCCCCAAACCCAAACGGGCCTTCCAATGCGTCAGCACCGGGTTGAAAACCGTTGCGGATCAACTGGGCGGCCTCAACCCCGTTCGAGGCCGCAAGTCCAGCGTTATAGGGTTTACCCATAGTCCCGAACTGTGATTTCTGCCCTGAGGCCCGGGTCGCGGTTAGCCCCAGCAGGTCACGCATCTGCTTTACGTCAAATGCCATAATCCGACCCGCAGCCACCGCAGCCCCAAACGCACCAGCCGTGGCTGTTTGGTGAAAACCAGCCTGATAATGACCACGACCAAGCCACAAACCGATGCGGATCGATAACTCCATTCCCACTAGCGCTGCCTCAAGCAGATCGACCAGAGGTCGGTCTTCCCACGCAGTAAGGGCAAGGGCTGCAGGAAAAACAGCAACCGATGGATGACCGATATGAGCGAAATGCGTGTCGTCATAATCAAGCGCATGAGAAATGGTACCATTCACCAGCGCAGCTGCGCGTAGCGGCGCATCACCGCCTCCGAACAAACGCGCCTGTGCGGCACCGCTCTCGGAAAGAACCATCTGACGTATGATGCGGGAAACCGGCTCATCTGCGCCTGCCCGCCCCACAGCAAGCCAGTCCAACGCGGATAGAGATGTCACGATACGAGCCTGCGCCGTGGTCGACACAGAACCAGCAGCAAACTCGGCAAGGGCAGTTGTCAAATCGGTCATGTGGCGCAGTCTAGCGCGCGCCGCTCGGGCGTAAAGCCTCAGCCGTATAGGACGGCAGCACGTTGTTCGAATGCTCGGACGATACGGTGCATGGCTTCGTTGAAAACTACGCCAATGATTCCTTGCAGAACCGCGTTCTTGAATTCGAAATCAACGTGAAACGAGACGTTGCAGCCATCAACTGTATCCTCGAATTCCCAATCCGAGCGCATGTATTTGAACGGACCGTCCAGATACTCGGTATCGATCCGTTTCAGCTCATCAAATAGCGTGACCCGACTGCCGAAGCGTTCGCGGAACACCTTGAATGAAATAACCAAATCCGCTTCCATCACCTTGCCATCGCCAGCGGCATAGGTCCGACGGATACGGGCCGCAGCGCACCAAGGCAAAAATTCAGGGTATTTCGCCACATCCGCGACCAGATCATACATCTGCTGAGCGGTGTAAGGCAGCGGGCGGGTCTCGGAATGGGTTGGCATGATATCCGGGATTAACTGGTGACAATGGCGCGTGATTTCGTATGTTGCGCGCCAAAGATCAAGGGGGCAGCGATGAGCCAGCGCGCATATGTGATAGATGAGATGATCTCGGCCAAGGCAATTGCTGCCCGGATCGAAGAGCTTTGCCGCGAAATAACGGCTGAATTCGGCGACACCGACAAGCTGGTCGTTGTCGGCCTGCTGCGCGGCAGCTTCGTCTTTATCGCTGATCTGGTGCGTGAGCTGGACCTGCCCATCGAGGTCGATTTTCTTGAGGCATCATCCTACGGTGACTCGATGGAAAGCAGTCGAGAAGTTCGTATTCTTAAGGACTTACGCGGCGCCATTGAAGGGCGCGATGTTTTGGTGGTCGAGGATATCGTGGATACCGGCCATACCCTGAACCACGTCTCCAAGCTGCTTCGCACCCGAAAGCCACACCGGTTGAAATCCATCGCCCTTCTGGACAAACCCAGCCGGCGCGAGGTTGATTTTCGCTCGGACTGGATCGGGTTTGAAATCCCTGATGAATTTGTCGTGGGTTATGGCATCGACTATGCGCAGCGCAATCGCAATCTGCCGTTTATCGGCAAGGTTCGATTTGTCGAAGATCAGGACTGATGAGTCTGCGCCACTTTGTTCGCATGTCAAAATGGGGGCGAAACCCGCCCTCGGAACGGCGCGTGAAACTGGTGTTTGGCGCAATCCTTATCTGCCTGATGATTGCCGGAATTGAATATTTGGGGTGGTGGCCCGAATGGGCAGAAAGCCAGCCCAGAAAACTCAGGCCTTGAGCGTTTGTTCGATAGCAGCCAGAAAAATATCTGTCCCGATCGGGATCAAAGCATCCGGGAAATCATAGTCGGGGTTGTGTAGCTGCGGATGATCCCGCCCCGCGCCTAGCCAGAACATGGCGCTTTTGGCGCCTTTTCCGAACTGCCCGAAATCTTCCGAAAACCTTTTTGGGGTCGCAACCAGCTTGCAAGGAATGTCGCGGCTTTGGCAGGCCTCCGACAGGATCTGCACGGCTTCACCCGTATTTGTGCAAGCCTCAAACACATCGTCATAGGTGATTTCAACACCTAATCCCTGTGCCTGAGCACGTGTAGCCACCAGCTGTTCTGCGTCGCGGATCAGGCTTGCCATCCGGCTGTCCGAGACCGTGCGCAGGGTCACCCACAGTTCGGCCTGACCGGGTGCGATACCAAAAGTGGCCTCACCCAGCCTAGCATGGGTTACCGTTGTCAGCGCATATTCTGCATCCAGCGCCCCACCCTGCCCCAGAATGGCTAAAGCAGGCATAAGCTCTGCCAACGCACCGGCTGGCGACACTCCATCCTGAGGAGCCGCCGCGTGAGAGGTTTTGCCCGTCAAAACAATTCGCATCCCACGCGAGGCGCAATTCGCCGGACCCGAGCAAAGCTCAACCCCGCCCAATTCCAAACCCGGCAAATTGTGCAAAGAAAACACATAGTCCGGAGCGATATCCGCAAACTTGGGATCAGCACGATAGGCAATCGCACCTTGACCGGTTTCTTCGGCGGGTTGAAAAATCAGAACCACCCGCCCCTTGGTCGGACGCTTGTCCCCCAATACAAAGGCAACACCAAGCACCATCGCCATATGGCCATCATGCCCGCAAAGATGCCCCTTTCCGGGATGTTGCGACGCGTATCGTGCACTTGAGATTTCCTGAATCGGCAAACCGTCCAATTCACACCGGATTCCGATGGTTGGTCCGGGCTGTCCGCTATCATAAACCGCCGCGACACCGTGGCCACCGATACCTGTCAGAACCGCATCAGGATCACACGCCTGAAGCAAGTTCGAGATACTCGTCGCGGTTCCACGTTCCTCGCCCGATATCTCAGGCACTTGATGCAGTTCATGGCGCTTTTCGGTAAGCCAGGATTGAAGTTCGGGTTTCACCTCTGGTTCAACTTCTTTTGTCGAGCTTCGCGCAAACGGGCGAAATCATCGCCCGCATGGTAAGACGACCGGGTCAAAGGAGTTGCCGAGACCATAAGGAAACCTTTTCCGAACGCAGCTTTTTCATAGGCCGCAAACTCTTCGGGTGTAACAAAGCGGTCAATGCCATGATGCTTGGGTGTTGGCTGCAGATACTGGCCGATAGTCAGAAAATCGATATCCGCCGCGCGCATGTCATCCATGACCTGACGAACTTGCTGCTCGTCCTCGCCCAGTCCGACCATTATGCCGGATTTGGTGAAAATGGACGGGTCCATCTCTTTGACCCGCTGCAGCAAGCGCAATGAGTGGAAATATCGCGCACCGGGACGCACCTGAGGATATAGGCCCGGCACCGTTTCAAGATTGTGATTGAACACATCTGGCTTGGCCTCGACAACAATCTCAAGCACCGAGGGATCGCATTTCAGGAAATCCGGCGTCAGAATCTCGATCGTAGTCTTGGGCGAGCGGTGTCGCACCGCACGGATGGTCTGTGCAAAGTGATCGGCGCCTCCATCGAGCAGGTCATCCCGGTCCACGGATGTGATGACCACATGGTTCAAGCCCAGCTTCTGCACCGCATGCGCCACGCGACCCGGTTCAAATGCATCCAGAGTATCCGGCTTACCGGTCGCGATGTTGCAGAATGTACAGCCGCGCGTGCAAATCTCGCCCATGATCATCATGGTCGCGTGACCCTGGCTCCAGCACTCACCTACATTCGGGCATCCGGCTTCTTCGCAGACAGTGACCAGATTGTTGTCACGCATGATCTTATGCGTCTCGGCATAGCCCTTGCCACCCGGCGCTTTGACCCGAATCCAGTTCGGTTTGCGCGGAGCCGCATTGTCAGGTCGATGCGCCTTTTCGGGGTGTCTTTGCTCGGGTATTTTCAGATCACGCACGGCTGGCTTTCCTGACTTTGGGTCAATTTTCTTTGTTCATAACATAGACCGACTCATTTGGTTACACCAGCGGCGCATAGCCGCTATGCGGCACGTCTACGTGCGTGCAGCGAAAGTGACCACGCACATCATTTTACGCATTACTTATAATGCTTTATCGCCATCAAAGACATTATGCATTTGCAGCATATATATCATTGAAGCCGAGTTAGAATCATTTTAACTCTCGCGGCAAACATATGTGAATCACAGGAGTTTGATGATGAAAACCGGTGCAAAACTGCCTGACGTAACCTTCCACACCCGTGTCCGTGATGACGCCGTCGAAGGCCCCAACCCGTTCCGTTGGGAAGACAAGACAACTGCGGATTATTTTGCAGGCAAGCGCGTTATCCTGTTCTCGCTGCCCGGCGCATTCACCCCGACATGCTCGACCTATCAATTGCCTGGTTTCGAAAAAGGCCACGGCGATTTTGCGGCCAAAGGCATCGATGCAATCTACTGCATGTCCGTCAACGACAGCTTCGTCATGAACAAATGGGCCGCCGATCAGGGTCTTGAAAACGTCAAGGTCATTCCTGATGGGTCCGGTGAGTTCACGCGTAAAATGGGCATGCTGGTCGACAAGGACAATCTGGGCTTTGGCATGCGCTCGTGGCGTTACGCAGCCATCGTCAACGATGGCGTTGTGGAGGCATGGTTCGAAGAGCCCGGCCTGATGGATAACTGCCCCGAAGACCCTTACGGCGTGTCGTCCCCGGAAAACCTAATGAAGCATCTGGACGAAGCCCGCGAACCGGCGCTGGCATAATCCTGTCATGCCCTACTTTGAAAGGCCCGCCATTTCGGCGGGCCTTTTTCGTTAGGTTCGAGTTTTAGCTACCACGTCTTCACCGACCTGCCGGATTACTTGCGCCAATCGATCGAACCACTCCTCTGCTCCGGTCGAGCTGCGACGCACCAGGCCAATGGTCCTCGCCGGTTGCGGCGCACCAAATCGCAACAATCGCAGACCAGGGACTGCATCCGTCTCGGCCTGCGCCGCAAGTTCAGGCATTAACGTCAGGCCAAACCCTTCGGCGACCAAACGCGACAACGTGGCAAGTGAGGACGCACCCATATTAATTTGGCCGCTGGTACGATCCTGACCGCAAACTTCTAGCGCCTGATCTGTCAGGCAGTGCCCGTCTTCCAACAGCATCAATTGCGCTGTCTTCAAGTCCACAGGCCGCAACTCTTCCGGGCTGATGGTCAATCGATTCATGCGAGTCTGACTTCCTGCCAGCAAGAACCGATCTTCGAACAGTGGCTCTTCGTGGAAAGTTCCATTTCCCAAGGGTAGCGCCAGTACGGCGGCATCTATTTCGCCCAAGCCCAACATTGATAGTAGCCGCTCGGTCCGGGCCTCGCGAATCTGAACCCGTAACGAGACATCCGCAGCCCGCAACCCAGCCAGCACCCCCGGCAGCAAATAAGGTGCAACTGTAGGAATAATCCCGATCGACAGGGACCTATGGCCACCCGAATGGTCGCGTGCAAACCGGTCCAACCGTTCGGCCGCGTTCAGGACATGTTGGGCATAGTCCAAAACGTCTCGACCAAGTGGTGTCAACAGGATGTCGCGGGCCTGCCGTTCGAACAACGGCCCACCGATCGAGTCTTCCAGTGACTTGATTTGAACTGAAAGCGCAGGCTGCGAAACATGGCAGACCTGCGCGGCACGGCCAAAGTTACGCTGTTCGGCGACGGCCTGGAAATATTGCAGCTGGCGGAAGGTGAAATTCATAACCCCTGACTATCATTTGGGGTCATTTCCGCAAGGCCGGTATATGGCTGTATGAATCGTTCAGCCGATCATCCGATCCCGCTCGGTCTGGTCCTCGTAGTGGCGCTTCAGCCTTTGCAACGCGATCCGCAGAACGATCTTGCCTGATCGCGCAGACCAGCCCATCCGCTTTTCAGCCAGCTCAAGCCCTTCTAGATAGCAACAACAGCGCAGCGCGACGTCGCTCAAACCCGGCCCAAGGTCAGACAGCGCGCGGGCCACACGATCCCTGGCACCAGAAGGTCCTCGCCCCACATGGCTGTCCGAGGCAAAGTCACCGCGTCCACCGCCTGTCAGAAAGCGATCCCAATTTTGTGTGACCTGAGGTCCGATCTGGGCCAGTTCGAAATCCTCACGCAAGCGCTCGCCCGCGCTCACCAGAGTTTCATCCAGAAACAGCTTGCCATCCCGGTCGCGGCGGCGCGCCAAAGCGATCAGCGGGCTTTCCACAGTGCTGTAACGGACGCGAGGCTGTGATGGCGCCCTTGCACCCGCAGTTGCGGGTTTGAATGCGGCCTGCGCTTCCGCCATGCCAAATTCATTCTGCGTGCGCGCTCGATTTTCGGCCTCGGCAATCAAATGACTTAGCGCAGCCCTGCCCGGGGTTGAAATCCGGTAGCGCGAGATTCGACCCGGACTATCGCATGAAATCCAATCATTCAGCGCCAGAGCCTGCGCGATCCGGCAATCTACAACTGCTGTTTTGGTAGTTCCTCCTTTGCCGTTGTCCCGAACCACAACAGCCTTGTCCATATCCTCGGCCACGGCAAGCACGGCACCGGATTCACACATGCGCCTCAGTACACGCAGCGACTCGCGCTCGAATTCGTCGTCTTGGGCTACGGGCCGTCCTGCCTCAGACGTCACGATTGCAAATGAAGAACCTGTGCGCTCAATTGGCGCAAAGTGTGACTGGGCCAGAGAATGCAGAGCTGCATCCACCAAAGGATCGTCCCTGCGCATCTCAACCCTGCGGATCTGACGCAGAATGGTCGAGGCATGGCACCCTGCGGACCGCGCAATATCCCGAATAGATCGCCCTGACTCCGTATGGTCCAGATATCGTTGCGCCCCTTCGGGAACCCATGCCGGAACAGTGAATGCCACGCTGTTTTCCATATTTCTTCGCCCTCGTCGACAAAACAAACTGACAGTTTTAGCCGTCGGATTCTTAGTTAACCAAATCTAACTAGAGTTGCTTTCGTTACTCGTTCGTTAATCACAGACGGCACAGAGCAGAATTGATTCAAAAAGATAAACAGTGGTGAAACCATAGTTCGGGGTGATCCCGCACAAGGCAACACCCGCTTAGGTTGTGTCACATTTCAGACAGCGAAATTGAAAAAGAAGGAAAGCTGCCGTGCAGGACCTGATGACCATGATCACCACACTCCGCCGCCCGCGATTACTGGCCCGTGCCGCCAAGATCGGGGTGCAGGACTATAATCGCGACCGCCACCTGCAACGGCTTCTTGGATATGGATCAACACCGGGCACTGGTGCAGCGTTGATCCGTTTGCTGGAATTGGAGCGTGAGATTAACGCGCAACGCATCGAAGAAGACGCGGCCTATTCACTGGTGCGCCATCTTGATCTGCTGATTGCATTAAATGGCGAAGCGCAACTGTATCAGGCCAGTCGCGCCACGCAGTATCAGTAATCAGGTGAACGCGTCCGGCATCGATGCTTTCTTTTCGGCAACATATGCGTCGAGCGCCGCCTTTACATCAGGGTCAAGCTGCGGCTGCTGGTAGTTCGCCAACAGATTCTCAACCCGTGCCGAAGCCAGCGTCCGTGTATCGCGGGCGCCTTCTTCTTCCCAGGTCTCAAACGGCTTGTAATCCAAGAGATCGGTTTTCCAGAACGCTTCTTTGAAGTTGGCCTGCGTATGTGCACAACCCAAATAGTGACCTCCGGGACCGACTTCGCGGATGGCGTCCATCGCCTGTGCATTCTCATCATAGGCCACACCTTTGGCCAATCCGTGCAAGACGCCCAACTGATCGGCATCCATGACGAATTTCTCGAAATCCGCCACCAAGCCGCCTTCGAGCCAACCGCAGGAATGCAGCATGAAATTCACACCCGACATCAGGCCCATGTTCAACGAGTTCGCGGTCTCATACGCAGCTTGCGCATCCGGCAATTTTGAACCACAGAACGAACCCGCAGAGCGATATGGCAGACCCAGTCGGCGCGCCAACTGACCCGCGCCATAAGTGACGTGCGAAGCCTCTGGGGTGCCAAAGGTCGGCGCTCCTGAATTCATGTCGATCGACGATACGAATGCCCCAAAGATCGCAGGAGCACCCGGACGGATGATCTGGCTATATGCTACACCTGCCATGACCTCGGCCAAGACCTGCGTCAGCGTGCCCGCGACCGAAACCGGTGCCATAGCACCACCCACGATGAACGGCGAAATAATGCAGGCCTGATTGTTGGCAGCATAAACTTCAAGAGAGCCCATCATCACGTCGTCAAAGGTCATCGGCGAGTTGATGTTGGTCAAAGATGTCATCACGGTGTTGTTCTGCACGAACTCTTTGCCGAACAGGATCTCGCACATCTCGATCGAATCCTGCGCCCGGCTGGGATCAGTGACCGAACCCATGAACGGTTTGTCGGACAGAGTCATATGCGCCATCAGCATGTCCAAATGGCGCTTGTTTACCGGAATATCTGTCGGTTCGCAGACCGTACCGCCCGAATGGTGCAGCCACTTGGACATGTAGGCCAGCTTCACGAACTTGTTGAAATCGTCCATTGTCGCGTAACGACGTCCGCCTTGCGCATCGCGTACAAACGGAGGGCCATAGACCGGAGCCAGAACCATATTGCGGCCGCCGATGACTACCGATTTCTCGGGATTGCGGGCGTGCTGGGTAAATTCGCTAGGGGCGGTCTTGATCAGCTCACGTGCCAGGCCGCGCGGCAGGCGGACGCGCTCACCATCCACATCTGCACCCGCGTCTTTCCAGCGCTCAAGCGCTGCCGGATTGTCTACGAAATTGACGCCAATCTCAGCCAATACGGTTTCCGCATTGGTTTCGATAATCTCTAGCGCCTCTTCGTTGAGGACCTCGAAATTGGGGATATTGCGTTCGATATATTTCGCGGTTTCGATCTTGACCGCCGTACGCTCGGCACGACGGGCGGCACCACCGCCACCCCGTGCCCTGCGCCGGGTGTTTGCCTCTGCCATTGAGTAAATCCCGTGATTGGTTGGTTTGGTAGATGTGTTACATGAACGGCAAACTTCGCCACAGGTAGTTTACGGCGCTCTAGAGGTAAAAGCGACATGAACCGCGGGCCGCTGCGACATATGTCTGTCGGTTACTACTTTGCCTTTTTCTGCATAACGACAGTGTTTCCTGACACCTCGACCTCAACCCACCCCAGATGAGTGTACATTTCGCGGGTTGCACGCATCAGCCGATGTGTCCGCAAGCGCAGGACTGAAAGCCCGGCCTCAACGGCCTTAGCTTCAGCAACTGCAAGCAGTTGCCGCGCAATACCCTTGCCCTGAGCCTCTGGCGAAACGGCGAGATTGAATATCATCACGGCCTCGGCCTGTTGATCGAATATGATGACACCGAGAAGTGCACCGTCCACTTCAGCAATGACGACCTGATGCTCTGCGATCTCATCCTCGATACCAGACGCAACATCCGGCAGATCGGCAATGTCTCTCATCGCATCGGCATAAGCGCTTGCGATACAAACTTGTATCGACTTGGCGTCGCTTCGTTCGGCAGTTCTGAGTTTTATGGTGGTCATGTATCAGCCTCCTCGCTGAATTGACGTCATTACGCTTGCACAAGCAAGGCTTGCGACCTAATAGCCAATCATGACCCAAGACAGCCATGACCGCCTTTTGATCATCGACTTCGGCAGCCAGGTGACGCAGCTTATTGCCCGCCGCTTGCGCGAACTGAACGTCTATTGCGAAATCCACCCCTACCAGAACGTCACGATGGATTTCGTGCGAGAGATGGCGCCTAAGGCCGTCATTTTTTCGGGCGGCCCTGACAGTGTTACGCGCGAGGGTTCACCCCGCGCCCCGCAAGAGATTTTTGACTACGGCGTGCCGATCCTGGGCATCTGCTATGGTCAGCAGGTGATGATGCATCAACTGGGCGGCAAGGTTGAAAGCGGGCACGGCACTGCAGAGTTTGGCCGCGCATTTGTTACTCCGAATAATCGGCTTGATATCCTCGATGGCTGGTTCGCCAAAGGTGATGAACAGGTCTGGATGAGCCACGGCGATCATGTCAGCGAAATCGCTCCGGGTTTTGAGGTGTTCGGTACTTCACCCAACGCGCCGTATGCCATCACGGCCGACGCCTCGCGTCATTTCTATGCGGTGCAATTTCACCCCGAGGTTCATCACACACCCAAGGGTGCAAAGCTCTATGAGAATTTTGTCAAACTGGCAGGGTTCAAGGGCGATTGGACCATGGGGGCTTATCGGGACGAGATGATCCGCAAGATCCGCGAACAGGTCGGGGACAAAAAAGTCATTTGTGGCTTGTCTGGCGGTGTCGACAGCTCGGTTGCGGCGATCCTGATACATGAGGCGATTGGCGATCAGCTGACCTGCGTGTTTGTCGACCATGGGCTGCTACGCAAGAACGAGGCTGCCGAAGTCGTCGGCATGTTCCGCGACAATTACAACATCCAGTTGATCCACGCGGACGAAAGCGAACTGTTCCTGGGTGAACTTGATGGTCAATCCGATCCCGAAACCAAGCGCAAGATTATCGGCAAGCTGTTCATCGACGTGTTCCAGAAACACGCCGACACAATCGACGGCGCCGAGTTCTTGGCACAGGGCACCCTGTATCCAGATGTGATTGAATCCGTGTCGTTTTCGGGCGGTCCATCTGTGACCATCAAATCGCACCACAATGTGGGTGGCCTGCCTGAAAAGATGGGTTTGAAGCTGGTCGAGCCTCTGCGTGAACTCTTCAAGGACGAGGTCCGCGCGTTGGGCCGCGAGTTGGGCCTGCCCGACAGCTTCATCGGTCGCCACCCCTTCCCCGGCCCCGGCCTTGCCATTCGCTGCCCGGGTGAGATAACTCGCGAAAAGCTTGAGATCCTGCGCGAAGCCGATGCCATCTATATCGACCAGATTCGCAAACATGGTCTGTATGATGAGATTTGGCAGGCCTTTGTCGCCATTCTTCCGGTGCGCACAGTCGGTGTAATGGGGGATGGACGAACATACGATTATGCCTGCGCCCTCCGCGCGGTCACATCCGTCGATGGCATGACAGCGGACTACTATCCGTTCAGCCACGAATTCCTCGGTGAAACCGCCACGCGTATCATCAACGAAGTCAAGGGCATCAACCGGTGCACTTACGACATCACCTCGAAACCTCCCGGAACGATTGAATGGGAATGATTATTCCCCCTCGACAGTGCTGAAATGCACCGCGTTTGACGGGAGAAGGACAATTCGATGAGCAACTACTCGGTACATGAAACGGCAATCGTCGATGAAGGCGCGCAGATCGGAGATGGCTGCCGAATCTGGCATTGGGTGCACATCTGCGGAGGCGCCAAGCTGGGCCGAAATGTTTCACTCGGGCAGAATGTCTTCGTTGGGAACAAGGTCATAATTGGCGACGATTGCAAAATTCAGAACAACGTTTCGATCTATGACAACATCACGCTGGAAGACGGCGTATTCTGTGGGCCGAGCATGGTGTTCACGAATGTGTACAACCCGCGTTCATTGATCGAACGAAAGGCCGAATACCGCAATACTCTGGTAAAGAAAGGGGCCACGCTGGGCGCCAATTGCACAATCGTTTGCGGTGCCACAATCGGGGAATACGCTTTTATCGGCGCAGGTGCCGTTGTTAATGCTGACGTGAAGCCATACGCACTGATGGTGGGCGTCGCTGCAAAACAGATTGGCTGGATGAGCGAGTATGGCGAGCAGTTGGATTTACCTCTCACTGGTCGTGGTGAGGTTACCTGCCCTCATACCGGTGCTCGATACGTGTTGAACGGCGATTCGGTCAGCAAAGCTCTGCCAACCACCTGAGTATCAGTGCCAGCACGCCGAACGGCTAAGAACCCCTTTTATTTGCGGGTTCGCGTCAGAATACTGGCATCATCTAAGCCGCTCACCCAAAGCGATCATAGACGGCCAGACTTACATTTAGCCTTGCTTCATCGGGTAAAACGCAATCTATTCAGCCCGTTGCACCACGGCACATGTAAGAGATCTCATGAACAGCAATAAAATGCAGATCGGTAAGGCGGCGCTGTGGATGACAGGGGCGATCGCCTCATTCACATCGATGGCCATTGCCGGCCGCGAGCTGAGCGTGACGCACGACACTTTTGAGATCATGTTCTATCGCAGCCTAGTTGGTATCTGCGTGGTGGCAATCGTCCTCTCGGCTTCACGCAAATGGCATCAGGTAACCACCAAACGTCTTGGTTTGCATGGTATTCGGAACGTGTTGCATTTCACCGGGCAGAACCTGTGGTTCTATGCAGTAACGGTGATCCCGTTGGCCCAGGTCTTTGCGCTCGAATTCACTCAGCCCATCTGGGTGATCCTGCTGTCCCCACTGCTGCTGCACGAGAGGTTGACCGCTTTGCGTCTGACCGCAGCCCTGATCGGATTTGCCGGGATTCTCATTGTGGCCCGTCCAGGGGCCGCCACACTTAGTCCCGGCGTTATTGCTGCGGCCGCATCTGCGATTTTCTTCGCGTTAACAGCAATATCGACCAAGTCCTTAACGCGCACAGCCAGCATCGGATGCATTATGTTCTGGCTTACTTTGATGCAGGCCGGTTTGGGTCTGGTTGCATCAGGTCTGGATGGGCAAATCACACTTCCAACCTTAACGACTGCGCCGCTTCTTTTGCTTGTCGGCTTGGCAGGCCTATTGGCCCACTACTGTATTACCAATGCCCTGGCCATCGCGCCTGCGACCGTGGTCGTGCCGTTTGATTTTGCACGCCTTCCGACCATCGCGATCCTCGGGATGGTCCTTTATCACGAGCCGCTGGATCACTGGACGCTGCTGGGGGCCGTGGTGATCTTTGCCGGGATTTTCCTGAACGTTTGGTCCGAGAACCGTAGCAATTCAGCAACACCCGCATAGAGCTATTTTGCTGAATAACGCTCCGTCACCGGTTGACCCAATTTTAAAGTTTAAGACAGTAAAAAGCGGTAACGAGGCCGAATACGCCCAATGAGGATGCGTATAACAGGCAATTTGGACAGTGTAGGGAGGAATATATGAAACGAGTGTTGTTGCACACATGCGCGTTGTGCATTGGGGCAACCGCGGCGCAGGCCGGCGGCCTAGACCGAAGTGGGCAAGGTGTTAACATCCTGTTCGAAGAGGGATCTGTCGTGCAGTTTCGGCTTGGATATACAAAGCCGGACGTAAGCGGATCGATGGAGGATCAAATCCCGACCAGCCCGACGTTTGGGGAAACGATTGACTCGGGCAATGTCTCGAACAGCTTTTTCACGCCGCATCTGGCATACAAGACTTCTTTGACCGAAAAGCTCGACTTCGCGCTAGTTTATGACGAGCCGTTTGGCGCGGATATCGACTATTCTTCGGATTATCCCTTGTCGCAGAATGTCTTGGCTCTGGCAGGTCTTCCCGGAGCAACAACTGACGTGCTTCGCGCAAAAGCAGATACCGATGCGATCACGGCTTTGCTTCGCTACAAATTGGATGGTGGCTTTAGTGTTATCGGTGGTCTCCGCGCCCAGCGTCTGAAAGCAAGTGTTTCAGTTCCGATCGCTGGTGCAAGCACAACACCATTCGCGTCCGGCGGATACCGCGTTGAAACCGATGCCGAGATCGATTTCGGTTACGTTGTCGGTGTTGCTTGGGAACGGCCAGATATCGCCGCACGGGTCGCTCTGACCTATAACTCGAAAATCACACATGATCTGTCGCAGACCGAAGCGAACGATGCCATCACTGGAATTGTTCCACCCGGTATACCCGTCGTGGGTCGCGTCAGCGCTGATTCATCGACCGAGGTTGTGACGCCTCAATCGGTCAATCTCGATTTCCAAACAGGTGTCGCGCCAAAAACCCTGTTGTTTGGTTCGATCCGTTGGGTTGACTGGCCGCAAACCGTGTACGCACCGCCGGTCTATACTGGTCTGACAGGTATTAACCTGGTCGACTACGAAGAGGCGACATGGACCTACTCACTGGGTCTCGGCTATCAGTTCAGCGAAGAATTCTCTGGCGCGGTAACGCTGGGTTACGAGAGCTCTCAGGGGAACTCGGTCTCGAACCTAGGCCCGACCGATGGGTTCTGGAGTATCGGTCTGGGCGGCACTTACTCTCTTGAAAAGGCCAAGATTTCCGGTGGTGTACGCTACACGGATATTGGGGATGCCACTGCCAACGGTACTGGCCCCGATAACCGTGCCACGTTCACTGGCAACAGCGCATGGAGCGTTGGTATTCAGGTGACTTACGCGCTGAACTAAAGCAGATGCAAATGTGCATTTTAAGCCCCGCCATCTCGGTGGGGCTTTTTCGCATGTTCCGGGTCGATATGCTGATTGAGAGATGCCAGAACAAGCCATGACTTCTCAGAAAACACTCACAGCTCGCACTTGGACCGAATTGATACTGCTTGGTGTCATTTGGGGAATGTCATTCCTTGCGATCCGAATCGCACTTGATACGATTCCCGTCATAACATCAGTTTTCCACAGGGTTTTTTGGGCAGCGCTGGCGTTGTGGATCGTCATCATCTTTCAACGCCAATCGGTCCCGAGCGATCCCAAGGTCTGGGGTATTTTTCTGATCATGGGGCTGTTGAACAATGTCCTGCCATTCTCGCTTATGGCCTGGGGGCAGCTCTATGTCGAAACTGGGCTGACATCGATTCTGAACGCTGCCACCGCGATCTTCGGCGTCCTTCTGGCGGCCTTGTTTTTTCGCGACGAGAGGCTGACCAAAACCCGCCTCCTTGGCGTAGGGCTTGGGTTTCTGGGCGTTTCAATCACAATTGGCCTCAGGCAGTTTAGCAACCTAAACCCAAGCAACCTGGGTCAGGTTGCGATCCTGGCTGGCACGCTTTCTTATGCGTTTGCAGCCATCTGGGCTCGCATCCACATGAGCGCCCTTCCCCCTCAGATCGCCGCGGCAGGTATGTTGACCGGATCTGCGATCCTGATGACGCCTGTTATGTTGTTGGTCGATGGAGTTCCAACCTTCACCCTGCCCCTGCAAACCTGGCTGGCAATCGCCTATTACGCCCTGCTGGCAACAGCCGGAGCCTATTTGCTGTACTATCGGGTGCTGCAACAAGCAGGCAGCGGCAATGTTCTGCTCGTAACGCTCATCATTCCGCCAATCGCAATCCTAATGGGTGCTTTGGTGCGCGATGAAGCTTTGCCACCACGTGCTTTTATTGGTTTTACGGTACTGGCGATCGGCTTGCTCATCCTCAGCCGATCTCGCCGACGCGATTGACGCCGCCAGCGGCCCGTTTTAGCTAGGGCAAAACAAGGGACGGCGGATTATGATCTACAACTCGGCAACGGACTGGCGTCAGGCTGCGCGAAAGAAGGTGTTGTTCTTCGGTATGTCCGGGTTGGGAAAATCCTATGTCTCAAACACGCTGCGAGATGCCGGGGACTGGTTCCACTATTCAATCGATTACCGCATCGGCACCCGCTATATGGGCGAACATATCGCGGACAATGCCAAGGCTGAGGCGATGAAAGTACCCTTTCTCCGCGAGCTTTTGCTGTCGGATTCAATATATATCGGGTCGAACATCACGTTTCAGAACCTGACCCCGGTGTCGACTTATCTGGGCAAGCCGGGCAATCCCGATCTGGGCGGCCTTGAAATCTCGGAATATCAGCTGCGGCAAGACCAGTTTCGGCAGGCCGAAATCCATGCCCTGTTGGATACCAAGTATTTCATAGATCGGGCCAACCGTCTTTATAGCTATCCACACTTTATCTGCGATACCGGCGGGTCAATCTGCGAATGGGTAGAGCCTGACAATCCAAATGACCACATTCTGACTGAATTGTCGCGCCAGACCCTGATGATCTGGATCAAGGGCGATGAAGCCCACACTGAAGAACTGATCAAACGCTTCGACAAGGCACCAAAGCCTATGTCCTATAAGGCCGAGTTCCTGCAGAGGGTTTGGGACGAATACCTCGCCCTCAACAAGTTTTCCGGCACCGAGGTTGATCCGGATGCATTCATCCGCTGGACCTATGCGCAAGCGCTGGCGCACCGGCAGCCACGCTATGAAGCGATGGCCCGAAATTGGGGCGTTACAATAGCAGCCGATGACATCGCCAAAGTGCGGGATAGTGGCGATTTCGATGAGTTGATCGAACGCACCCTTGAGACCCGCCCCAACCCCGCCTAAGTTCCAGACTTCCTTCGCAGTTTCAACAGCGTGACCAAATGCCGATCAAAATCCCCTCCGACCTGCCCGCCTTTGAAGTCCTGACAAATGAGGGCGTCATGGTCATGGCTGATGATCAGGCCGCACGGCAGGATATTCGCCCCCTTCGGATCGGGCTTTTGAACCTGATGCCAAAGAAGATACAGACCGAAAACCAGTTCGCACGCCTGATCGGAGCGACCCCGCTGCAGATTGAGCTATCGCTGATCCGCATGACGGAACACCAGACAAAGAATACCGCCGCCGAGCATATGGCCGAGTTCTACCATCCTTTTCAGGAGGTGAAGGACCAGAAGTTCGACGGCCTGATCATAACCGGTGCACCAATCGAACATCTGGATTTCGCTGACGTCACCTATTGGGATGAAATCCGCGAAGTGTTCGAGTGGACCCAGACCAATGTGCATTCCACATTTGGCGTATGCTGGGGTGGTATGGCGATGATCAACCATTTCCACGACGTTGAAAAACACATGCTGGATGCGAAGGCCTTTGGCTGCTTCCGGCACCGGAACCTTGCACCCGCGTCTCCATTTTTGCGTGGTTTTTCTGATGATTGCGTGATACCCGTTAGCCGCTGGACCGAGATGCGGCAATACGAGATCGATGCGGTTCCTGATCTGATCACCCTGCTTGGCAGTGATGATGTCGGCCCCTGCCTGATCGAAGATCCCGTGCATCGGGCGCTCTATATCTTCAATCACTTTGAGTATGACAGCGATACGCTTAAACAGGAATATGACCGGGACATCGCAAATAACACGCCGATTAATGTGCCTATCAACTACTATCCCGACGATGATCCAAGCCAGAACCCTCAGAACAGGTGGCGCAGTCACGCGCATCTGCTTTATGGAAACTGGATCAATGAAATTTACCAGACAACCCCGTTTGATATGAGTAAAATTGGCCAGTAAGCTTTTGATATCGCTCAGCGTTGCGCTTGTGGGTCTCGCCCTTGTGACCGCATGGCGCAGCGCGCAGCGTGAAAGCAGCGCCGAGGCTTCGTTTCCGCCAGAAGGCCAGATCGTCGAAGTCGATGGTGTTGCAGTTCATGCCGTCGTGATGGGAGAAGGGCCGGATGTGGTGTTGATCCACGGATCCAGTGGAAATACGCGCGACATGACTTTTGCGCTGGCCCCAATTCTGGCCGAGACCTATCGCGTCATCGTCTTTGACCGCCCGGGTCTTGGATACTCAGATAGCTTTAACCCCAATGGCGAAACCATTGTCGAACAAGCGGAAATCCTACAACGGGCCGCATCGAAACTAGGCGCAGAAAAACCGATCGTCGCCGGGCAAAGCTATGGCGGTTCGGTTTCGCTTGCCTGGGCTGTCACCCGGCCCGACAACATCGCAGCTTTGGTCCTGATCGCTCCGGCGGCGATCCCGTGGGAAACACCTCTGGACGCGTTCAACACTATTGGTGCGACGACAGCGGGCAACGCCCTTGCTTTGCCTTTGGTCAGCGCATTTGTTCCTGACTGGTTTGTTACGAAGGCGTTGGACCAGGTGTTTGCACCGCAAAAAGCCCCCGAAGGATATGCCGAGCATTTCGGGCCGGGCTTGACCATGCGCCAGTCTTCGATGCACGCAAATGCCAAACAGCGTGCAAATCTGCTGGATGAAATCACCGAGCTTCAACCCCGCTATGGCGAGATCTCCGTGCCAACCGAAATTGTCCACGGTACCGCAGATACGACTGTCGGGCTGGGCTGGCATTCCGAGCGCCTGATCGAACAAATCCCTGGCGCTGAGCTGATCGAATTGGACGGCATAGGACACATGCCGCAGGTTGTGGCCGCCCCAGAGGTTGCCGCCGCAATCGACCGCGCAGCCGAGCGCGCGGGTTTGCGTTAAGTCCATCCGTAATTCATAGTAAGATATGGATTTTATGGCGAGGCGTGCATGACCCAATCAGACCCGGACACTATCGAGAACTATTTTCACAACCACGCCCCAAAACCCATACGCTCGGCTATTGAAGAGGCCAAGAAGGGTGAAATTCTGAACCCGACCTACCCCTACTCCAAAAAGCTTAAAGGCAAGGAATACGATCAGCAGATGGAAGGTCTGCAGATTGAGCTGGTCAAGATGCAGCGATGGGTCAAGGAGAATGACCAGCGCATCGCTATCCTGTTCGAGGGCCGTGACGCCGCTGGCAAAGGCGGAACCATCAAACGGTTCCGCGAGAATTTGAACCCGAGGGGCGCGCGGAACGTGGCGCTCAGCAAACCCTCGGACGCAGAACGCAGCCAATGGTATTTCCAACGCTATATCTCTCATCTCCCATCGGCCGGTGAAATCGTGTTTTTTGATCGCAGTTGGTATAATCGGGGCGTTGTCGAAAATGTCTTTGGCTTCTGCACGACGGAAGAGCGTGAACGGTTTTTCCGGCAGGTCCTGCCCTTGGAAACCGGGTTCAGCAATGATGGCATCCACATTTTCAAGTTCTGGCTGAATGTCGGGCGTGCCGAACAATTGAACCGCTTTCTTGCCCGCGAAACCGACCCTTTGAAGCAGTGGAAACTCAGCCCGATCGACATCGCAGGCCTACACAAATGGGATGAATACAGCCAGTCGATTACCGAAACCCTTACACGAAGCCATTCCGAAAACTGCCCTTGGACGATCATTCGATCAGATGACAAGAAACGCGCCCGGCTGGCAGCCATTCGCACCGTGCTAAGCCAACTCGACTACGAAGGCAAAAACCTGGAAGTAGTGGGCATGCCGGATGAAAAGATCAGTGGTGGTCCGGAAATCTGGGATGCATAAGCTAATTGCAACACTCTGCTCAGCCTATGCTGGATTAGGCCCTAGCCGCTGCATATATACAATAAAACGCGCCTGAGGCCGGGATGACGAAACGCGGATATCACCACGGAAACCTAAAGCAAGCCTTGATGGAGGCCGCCTTATCCCTGATCGAACAGAAGGGACCGACCGGTTTTACATTGTCAGAGGCCGCAAAGACCGCTGGGGTCACTCCCGCAGCCGTCTATCGCCATTTCGAAGGGCGTGAGGACCTGATCGCCGAGGCTGCCCGTCAGGGGTTTGAGATGTTCGCCGACCTGATGCAATTTGCCTATGACAAAGGGCAACCCTCGGCGCTTGCGGCGTTTGAGGCCACGGGCCGCGCCTATCTTGCCTTCGCCCGCAAGCACCCCGGCTATTATATCGCGATGTTCGAAAGCGGGATTTCAATCAATCGTACACCGGAACTGGCGCTGGCCGCGAACCGGGCCAAAAACGTGCTTGAAAAGGCCGCCAGCGATCTGTCGCAGCATATTCCGCCGGAGAAGCGTCCGCCCGCTTCGATGTTCAGCGCTCATATCTGGGCCATGAGCCATGGTGTTGTCGAACTTTTCGCACGCAATACCGGCGCAAGTTCCCCCTTCCCGCCTGAAGACCTTCTGGAGAGCGGAATTGGAATCTATCTGCGCGGTTTGGGTCTGGTCGCACAGGACGAATAAGACCCTGCCAGTCAATCACTTTCGCGGGCGGTCCCGCCGTCGATCAACGGGACTCCCGCTGCCCTCACGCCTGCAATAAGCGCATCAACCGGTTGCGACTCTTTGAATACGCGGCGTTTCAGGGCCTCCAGCGGAAAACCAGGCCAAGTTTTCTGGTAAACATTGGCGAGACGCTGTGCCTCGACTTGTTCGCCATTGTTCCAATGCGCGGCCATCAGATAGGCCGCTGATATCGGCCCAAATGGTCCTCCGCGCTCGATCGTGTCCTCGTAAGTTCGGATCGCCGCTGCATAGTCTCCGGTATGAAAATGCGCAGACCCTAGTACATTGCCAAAGACAAGCCCGCCGCTGCGTTCCGCAAGCTCTTCATACCATTCAGATTGCGCCAGGATCCGCTCGAAATTCAGAGTATAGAGTGAAATAAGTGCATCGAATTCAGCGACATGCGGATCGGTGGGGGCCAGATCAACGGCTCTGCGAGACAGGGCTGATGCCCGATCGTAATTGCCCAGTGCAAATTCCAGCCAGGCCCGCGCCGAAAGCGCCCAAGCCTCATCAGGTGCGATATCCATCGCATGGGCGCTTTTTTCATTGGCAGACTTCAAATACTTTTCTGCATCCGGTTCAAAGAACAACAAAATGGCCAGCATGGTCTCGACCTGTGCCGCTCCGGCATAGCCACAGAAAAAGAGTGGATCTCGTTCAATCGCCGTCTCAAAAATCAGCAAAGCCGGTTGCAGACGCGATAGGTCAACGACGGGGAACATCACATCGCGGCCAGCACTGCAAAGGTTTATCGCTTCTACCCGGGCGGGAGATACGTCATAAATCGCACTTTGCCCTCGGCCCACAGCGCTGCGTGGCTCATTCTTTGAATAATAGCCTGATACCCAGATGCCTACGCCAATCAAAGCCAGAAAGAACGCGATGACCAACGCGCTTCGCCGAATGCCCTGTGGGTTCTGGGCTTGCGAACTCCCCAGCGTAAATTCGGGTGCATAGCTACCGACAGGCAACGAAATCACCACCGCATCAGTTGCGCCATCACCTCCGTAGTAAGCTTTTAGCTTTCGCCGGACACGACCCGCATCGACGCGCACAACCCCTTCCCGCTTGGTCAAGTCGTCGGCGCTGTAACCATAAACATCCATGGCAATGGTCTTGGCGCGGATCTCATCCTTGCGGCCCGCAAGCGCTTCGGTCACGACATAGCTAAGAAAGGTCCGCATTCGGGCAGATCCTTTGAAGCCACCTGAGTTCAATACCCGCTCAAGAGCACTTCGCACCTCCTCATCCGAGAAAGAAGGCGCTGTGTCACGTTGTTTGTTATCCGCCTGGGCAGTCAAGAACTATCCTTTCATGACAATGGCTTGACCCCATGGTGCTACGGTAGCATGCGGCTTTATACGTTCAAGTCATATTCTAGGGAACGCATGCTTTACGAGCAATTTCCACGAAGGCAACGCGGATGGACGAAGAAGACTTCTTTGACGCACAATTCCCGGGAACCTCCGTTCTGATGCGAAACATGCGCGCCCAAGACAGTGAGTTCGACCGGATTTGCCTCGATTATCAGGAGATGATGACCGAGCTGGCACAGTCTCCTCTTTCCGACACGGGCGTTCGCCCTCGGTACCTCGCGGATCTGGCGGAAACCGTTACTGATTTGCGAAGCTCTATCGAAGCAAAGCTGTCAGACGTTCCGGGTACGCCTGGGCATATGGATAAAACGAAAGGCTTGAAATGACCCTGAAACACATTTTGCCCGCGCTAATCCTCACTGCAGGTTCGGCATATGCCCAACAGAACCCGATTATTCACGATGGTGAGTTCGAATTTCTGCGTGCCCAGTTCGGCGCGGTCTGGGATGCCCAGGACATTGAGATTGACGCGAAACTGGCCGAAATCCGCGACGCAAACGGGGGCAAACCACCCAATATCCTGTACATCCTGATCGACGACATCAGCTTTGGTCAGATGGGTGATCGCAAGATGAACTACGTCATGGGCATCGAAACGCCCAGCATCAACCAGTTCGCCACCGAAGGTTTGTCGCTGATGCGAATGTACACGGAACCCTCGTGCACGCCGACCCGAACGGCGATGCTGACCGGGCGACATCCGGTGCGTGCCGGTGTGACAGAAGTCAAAGTGGCTCTGGTAGGCGAAGGCCTTCCAGCCAGCGAGGTGACCCTGCCCGAGATCCTAAAAGAGGTTGGCTACAACACCGTGCATGTTGGCAAGTGGCACCAAGGTGACATCGAACAGGCCTACCCCCACAACCAAGGTTTCGATTGGGCCGCCTTCCCCCTGCATCAACAAGTTCAACTGAGCCTCATGACCCCCGAGGCGATGCGCGCGAATAACATGCTTGGATACGTGCCCGAGGGGCAGAACAATCAGTTTCTGCTGGATGAACGTTTCAAGCCCTACGGGCTGGTGACCGGTGTCGAGGCAGAAGCAGGCGGCACCGCTCGAGAGGTGGATATGTCACCGGGCGAGGTCTGGACCCAAGCCAAGTATGAAGCGATGAACGAGAGGTATCAGCGTCAGGCTCTTGAGCAATTGGAGCGTGCCGCAGCCGAGGAAGAACCGTTTTTCCTGCAATATTGGCCGCTCTACCCGCTGAATTTCGTTTATGCCGAGAACGCGATCTCTCGCAACGGCGGGTTTCATGCTGACAAACTGCAACTACTGGATGGCTGGATCGGTGACCTGCTGGTCAAGCTCGAAGAAACCGGAGAAGCCGACAACACGATTGTGGTTTTGATGGCCGACAATGGACTGATGTACCACTACGAAGGAACTTCGGGGCTCAATCAACTGATCTATCGTGGCGGTAAGACCCAACATCTGGAAGGTGGCGTACGCACGGATGCATTCATTCGCTGGCCCGGAGTAATCGAGGCTGACAGCGCCGCCGGAGATATCTTTCATGTGTCTGATATCTATACCACAATGGCTCGGATCGCAGGCGCGACTGATCATATCCCGCGCGACCGCATCATCGATGGTGTCGATCAGACCGCCCTGCTGCTGAACGGTGAAGGCAACGGTCGCCGCGATTATGTATATGTCTATGAAGGCCCGGTTTTGCGCTCGGTGGTCAAGCAGGAATTCAAAATGCACCTGCCCGCGCCCGGCCAACCCGGAGCGGCGGCCCCGACCTTCAACATCTATCGTGATCCACGCGAACTGCACCCTTTGGTCGGTTACTCACTTTGGGCCGGAGCGTCGTTTCAGGACATGATCAAACGCCATCAGAAGATGATCGCGAAACATCCACATTCCGAAATCGGGCGCGGCATCCCCTACGAGGGCATCGACAACCTGCGCCCGGAATCTGAACTGGCTCGCGATGTATTCACCAGCTGGCAGCAGTGAAGGCTACAGAAATTCCTGTTTAAATATGATAATGTTTTAATGTGAAATCAGCGGCAGGAGTGTTTGCGTTCCGCCCAGTACACGATCGGGGGATATCGAATGAAGATTTCAGGGGTATTGGTTTTATTCGTCGGCCTTGCCGCGCGCAGCACGTTCGCGCAAGAAAACCCAATCCAACACGATGCCGAATTCTATATCTTGCAAGCACAGCGCGCAGAGCAATGGGCCCAGGATGATATGGCTGTGGATGAAGCCCTGGCTGCATTTCGCGAAGGCAACAACGGTAAGCCACCGAACATCATCAGCGTTCTGATCGATGATCTGGGATTCGGCGACATGGGGATACCCGAGTTGAACGCCGTTCGGGGCTATTCGACGCCGAATATCAACGATTTCTCCGACGACGCGATGCGCATGGTTCGGATGTATACCGAACCCTCTTGCACCCCTACTCGCGTCGCCCAAATGACAGGGCGGCTGCCTGTACGCATGGGAATGGGTGATACCACCGTTGATATTGCCGGCTTTGGCCTGCCGGGGGCAGAAGTGACATTGGCCGAAGTGCTGAAACAGGTTGGCTACGCAACCAGCCATGTAGGCAAGTGGCACATGGGGGATATCGCGGAAAGTTGGGCGATGAACCAAGGCTTTGACTATGCGCAACACGCCATTCACCAGCAGGGTCAGCTGACGATTTTCAATGATGATGCAATCAAAGAGCAGGTCTCGGTCGCGATCAGAGATTATGATGACAAATACACGCTGGACGGTTGGTTCAGGCCGGACGCCTCAGCGATGATGACCGTCATCGAAGGCGAAACAGGCGGTCCTATTCGCGAAATTCGGATGGAGTCCGGTGAGCGCTGGAATGCGGCCAAATACGATGAGATGAACCAGGCCTTTCAGGACAAAACCTTGTCAGAGCTTGAACGTCTTGCCAGCGACAATACCCCCTTTTTCCTGCAATATTGGCCGATGATCCCTCTGGATAATACCCGCGCCGGACGTTCTGGTCCCGAAAGCGCGAATGGCGGTCTCTATGTCGACAAGATGCAACTTTTGGATCAATGGCTGGGTGATTTGTTCGCCAGCATGGCAGAGTTGGGGGTCAGCGAGAATACCATCGTCATCGTTATGGGGGACAACGGCCACTTTACCAAATACGCCCCGCAATCGGGCTATACTCCGATGATATATGCTGGTGGCAAAGGGGATACGACCGAGGGCGGTGTTCGGGTCGATGCCTTTATTCGCTGGCCGGGGATGATTCAGGCAGATGGTTTGCTGAACAGCATCATTCACGTGTCGGACCTTTATACAACGCTTTCACGTTTTGCGGGGGCCGAGCAATACATCCCGCGAGATCGCCTGGTGGATGGCGTCGATCAATCCGCAGCGCTATTGTTTGCGGACGAAGCCAAAGCGCGCAGAGATCACGTGATCATCTATTCGGTGAACAAACCCGAGGCGATCGTTAAGGACCAGCTTAAGCTCAAACTGCCGGGAGCCGGGGAAAGCGCCATTCTGGCAAAGTTCTTTGATCTCTACCGGGACACGCGCGAGGAATATTCAGTCTCGACCGAGGTTGGCGCCTGGGGAGGGCAGGAATTCGCACGCATCCTTGGCCGACACATGGCCCGCAAAGAGAAATTCCCCGACACGCCGCCCGCGTATGGCGTGCCCTATGAAGGGATCGAGAACCTGCGCCCCGAAACCCAACAAGCGGTCGAGGCTTTCCTGATCAAAAGCCAATCCCCGCAGCAATAGCACGGTGTCGCCGTCGTCATTCACTCAAGTTTCAAGGATCATCACATGCTTGGATTACTCCTATTCGCACTGGGTTTAATCGGATCACTTGGGATCGGGTTCGTCTACTTCCGTGATTTGGGCGACGTGTCCCAGATGCTGTTGAAGGTAAAGCGCGAGAATATGGTGCGTTTCATCCGCAATGAATACCGCTTGATTGCCATCGGGTTGGGCGCATTTGCTCTCGCAACGCTCGCGCATTTCGCCCTGGGAGCCGGGCCGTTCTGGCTGTGGCTCATTGCCGCTTTACTTGTTCTACTTCTCTATGGCTTTCCCTATGTCTGGGTTCATCTAGGTCTGAGAAATCAGCTAAATGACGCGCAGTATTTTCCCATCGACGAGGCCCGCAAATATGTCGGGCCGACTGCCCCCGTGATGGTGATTGAAAATGAAGGCCATGCCCGCGCCCATCCTGATGCACAAATCATGCGCCCACATTTGGCGGGCGACGACAAAGGGCTGGGCGGCGAAGACGTCGTGATGACCTATTGCGCCATGGCCAATCTCGGTCAGGGCTATGCGCCAAGCATCGAAGGCAAACGACTGAACCTTGAGGTTCTCGCCCAGCACGGCAACAACCTGATCTTGCGTGATAATGACACCGGTGAGCCCATCCAGCACATATACGGCTTTCGCGAAGCGGATCGTGACACAAATGCAAACGGCCTCGCCTGCCCTCTACGGCCCGAAGCGCAGATGACACCCTGGCCAACCTATCGGATGACTTTCCGTGGATTTCAAAAGGCTTTCCCGGATGGAGAGGTGTTTTTGAACAAACCCTCCCCAAACCCCTTGCTGCGGCTGCTGGACATGATGACCGAGATCACGTTCGGCTGGGGCATTGGCCGCCAGCATCAGGAGGACGCTCCTGTTATGGACAACATGGATCGATCGGATGACCGATTACCCAACAAGACCTATGTCTGGGGGATCACAATCGGACAGGATGCCACCTGCTGGACCGACGATTTCGTTGTCGACAACGATTGGATCGTCAACGCGCGTGTCGGCGGGCGGGATATCGTCGTCAGCCTCGATCCAAAATTTGAAAGCTTGGGCGTTTGGTACAATGACAGCGGTCACCCCGTGACCCAATGTGACTTTTGGGGAATGTCTGATCAGGGCCAACTGCAACGGGTCGAAACCCTGCGCGCAGGCGTGTTCTGGCATGTCTGGTCCGAGTTTTTTCCCAGCACCGATATCAATCGTGTCGGTGACGGCGCAGGCAAATCCGAAGACGTGGCAGCATGAAAGAATGAACATTGCGCTTGGCTAGATTGGCATGAGGCGACAACGGAATTTCAATTCAAGGTTCTTGGCGGGAGACGGAAAAATGGATGTGACAGTAAAGTGGACAGGATTGGCGCTTGGCCTCGCAATGGCAGGTTCGATGGCACCAATGGCCTTGGCCCAACAGTCGGACTGGTCATATGAGGCCTCAATCTATCTTTTCATGCCGGAAACTGAGACCTCACTCAGCACACCGATGGGTACACTGGATGGCACCCTGAGTTTTTCCGATGCGTTGGACAATCTCGATTTTGCTTTCATGGCCGCGTTTGCCGCCACAAATGGCCGGTGGTCCCTGTTGGCCGACTATAACTATACCAATCTGTCTTTCAGCAGCGACACTCCCGGCCCTGCCAGCTCAGGCTTGGACACATCCTTTACCACGCAATTTCTCAGCGGCTATGTCGGCTATAGGGTCTACGAGGATCAAACCGCGAATGTGGATATTGTCGGTGGATTCAGGTGGTTCAGCACGGAAACCGACTTTGAATTGCAACCAGGCGCGGCCCCCGGCCGTCGAACAACGGTTGATTCAAGCTGGACCGATCCCGTGATCGGGGCCCGCGCACGCGTCAAGTTCTCGGACAAATGGTCAGGAACTGGGTTTGTAGACTATGGCGGCTTCCGCAGTGGCAGCGAGACATGGCAGGTTCTGCTGACAGCCGACTATGCGATTAATGATCGTTGGCTGATCCGCGGTGGATACCGCTATATCTCATTCGACCACGACATCGACGGAAACGATTTCAAGTTCGACCAATCCGGTCCAATGATTGGCGCGACTTACCGCTTTTGAGCGGCTTTTAGTGACCGCCAAAGTAAGCCTCGAGCAATCGCTTATCATTCCGCAACTCATCTGCGGTGCCTGATGTCTGCATGCGTCCTGACTCGAGCACGTAAATCCGGCTCGCCAGCGAAAGCGCGAAATTGGCGTTTTGCTCGGTGATTACAACCGTCAGCCCGTATTCCTTGTTGAGCTTGCGCACCACCTCGGCGATTTCGTGACAGATTTTTGGGGCCAGACCAATCGTCGGTTCGTCGACGAGCAACAGCTCGGGGCTGGTCATCAACGCGCGTCCGAACGAGACCATCTGACGTTCCCCGCCCGACTGGGTCGAGGTCTCCTGCCCTTCCCTCTCTTCGAGACGCGGGAACAGGCTGTGTACCATTGCCAGATTGCTCTGGATGTCTTCGCGGGCCGTGAAGGCACCGACCATTAGGTTGTCACGCACCGACATATAGGGAAACAGGTTGAAGCGTTCGGGCGCATAACCCACGCCATGTCGTACAATTTCGGAAGGCGTCCGACCGGCAAGGCTGTGCCCCCTGAGCCGGATATCGCCCTCGATTTTGACTAGCCCCATGATGCTGTCCAGCAAGGTCGATTTTCCAGCCCCATTTGGACCCACCACAGCGACAATCTCACCGGGTTGGACGGTGATCGAGATGTCGGTCAGCGCTTGCGCCTTGCCATAGAATGCCGACAGGTTTTCGATTTCCAGATACGACATTACGCGCCCCCCAGATACGAGGCCTGAACAGCCTTGTCGTTCATGACTTCGCTGAACGAGCCCTCGGCAATCATCGTGCCCCGTTCAATGGCGATCGCGCGGTCGACCAATGGCTCAAGCGCAGGCAAGTCATGGCTGACGATCAGAAAAGTCATCCCATCTTTGCGCATCGACTGAATGAGATCAGAGATTTGGGCGATCTCTCCTGTGGTGAGACCCGCAAACACTTCATCCAGCAGCATCACCTTGGGCGCGGTTGCCATTGTGCGCGCCATCTCAAGTTTACGCAGATCACCCATGGCCAGTTCTGTTGGCGCTCGTTTCAAATCCGCTTCTGTAAACCCGACGCTGAGCGCAAGCTCTCGCTCACGTTCTTTATCTGGGGGTGAGACGATCATCTGCCAGATATTGTCGGGCATTAGGCCAACCCGGATATTTTCGGCAACGCTCATATCACCAAACGGGCGTGGGATCTGATAGGTTCGGCTGACCCCGGCCCGAATGCGTTGCGGGGTCGACAGCGTCGAAATCTCCTGCCCGAACAGTTCGATCGTTCCGCCGTTTTGCCGCAACTCACCCATGATCTGGCTGAACACGGTCGTCTTGCCTGCCCCGTTGGGGCCGATCAATCCAAGCGACTCGCCCTCTTTGAGAGAAAACGACAGATCATTCGTCGCGACTAATCCGCCGAAACGTTTTACCAGACCTGAAACCTGTAACGCCACGCTCATGTCGTCCGCCCCTTGCCCAGGCCTTTGAAACCACGCCGAACCAGCTCAACAATGCCTTTCGGCTGATACATGTAGAGGAGCAGCGCTATGGCTCCGTAGACGAAATACCGTTCGGCGCCAGGAAGGACCGGTCGCAGATACTCCAACAGGAATGTCATGAAGAACGCGCCGATCATGGGGCCAATGATGGTCGAGGTTCCCCCCAGAAGTGCCGCAACGATGATTGTGAACAGGAAGTTAATATCAAACAACGCACGCGGCGCGAGCGATCCCAGATAGTGAACGTAGAAGGCACCACCCAGGCCCGCGATCATCGCACTTGTCAGAAAGGCAAAAGCTTTGAGACGCGTGGTGCTGAGGCCCGAGCCGCGCACGCTTTCTTCGTTCATACCGATGGCAGACAAGGCCGTTCCAAGCCGCGTCTTCATCAGCAACCACATGCTGACGGCGATCGCCAGCATCAGCGTCGTGGACAGGTAATACCCGTTCGCCGCGCCGCGCGTCAGAGTTTGAATACCCGACATGCCGCGTGTTCCGCCGGTCAGATCCGGGCGAATGACCTGAACTAGTTGGTAGAGCAACTCCATGAACGCCAGCGTGACCAGCGCAAAATAACTTCCACGGATACGCAGCGCTGGTAGCAGCACCAATAGGCCCGCGATCATGGTAACAAGTACGGCGATCGGGATCGAGATTTCGACAGCGACGTCAAAGCGCTTGGTCAGGATTGCCGTGGTATAGGCCCCGATACCGATCAGGAACGGATGACCAAAGCTCACATACCCTGTTCGGCCAGACAGCACGTCCCAACTGATGGCAAAGATGGCCAAATAATTGGCAAATATCATCGTGCGCATCGTCCCGTTCGAGACGAATTGCGGCAACAGGAACATTCCGGCGATCAAGCCACCCCAGAGCGCAAAGTGAAACCAGCGTAGCCCCATCGTCACAGCTCCTCGCGGCCAAACAGGCCCTGCGGTCGCGTGACCAGCACGCCGATGATCAACAGCATCGTGAAGACACCTCGCAACTCCGGTGCAAGCGTTGCCACAACGATGACTTCGAGGAAGCCCACAATATGCGCCACCACCAAAGTGCCCAGGATCGAGCCTATCCCGCCAACGATAACCACAGCCACCGAAATGATTAGCGGAGCCACCCACATGGATGGCGATAGCTGAGTGTAGCTGGCGAAGAAGACACCACCGAGTGCTCCCAGCGC
This sequence comes from Ruegeria sp. K3, assembly GCF_056531845.1. Taxonomy (NCBI): domain Bacteria; kingdom Pseudomonadati; phylum Pseudomonadota; class Alphaproteobacteria; order Rhodobacterales; family Roseobacteraceae; genus Ruegeria; species Ruegeria sp. K3. The sequence continues at coordinate 502,161 of NZ_JBQFMM010000002.1, forward strand.
ACCAGAGATACCCCAAGTGATCAGATTGATGCGATCAGGGTCGATCCCGGAAATCGCAGCGCCCTTGGCATCCATTGATACCGCTTGCATTGCTCGCCCGGTATGGGTCAGCCGAACAAAGGCATAGAGCCCCAGCAGAATGGCCCAGCTAATGAGTGTCGCGATCAAGATATTATACGTGACCGAAGCGCCGGCTACGTTGATCACCCCGGGAACAATTGGCAAAAGGATTTTGCTGCTGTCGCCAAAGACCAAAACGATCCCGGCCTGAATGACGACCGCAAGGATCAACGTCGAAATCTCGACAGCCACGTGATCCCCTTTGAGCGTTTTGACGATCAGGCGGTACTTCAGAACTCCCATCAAAACACCAAGCACAGCGGCAACGGCAACGCCCATGAGTTTTGGCATACCAAGTGACTGCGATATCCAGAAGTAAATGTAGCCGCCGACCATCAGATAGGCGCCATAGGCGAGATTCAGAACGCGACCTATGCTGAAGATCAGCGTAAACCCCATTGCTATAAGCGCGTAGAGACCGCTGAGCAAAAGCCCCTGAATCAGTATCTGCAACATAAATGGATCCTTGGCTGCGGGTGCGCGCTGCCGCGCACCCGTTTCAAGCTAACGACGCGACCGGGTTACGGCTTGACCCAGCTGGGAAGCGTGAATTCGCCCGTCGCGTATTTCTCGGGGTACACAACTGCGGCAGTGCCGTCTTCATACCACTGAACAACGACCATCGACGGGGCCGCATCATCAAACGGCTCGGAAAGATCAAAGCGAATGTTGTGGGGATAGGTGCGGCCTGTCACAGGCTCGACCTCATCATCGCCCCAGAAGGCATAGCGCAGCCAAAGCTGACCATCCATCTCAAGAACCAGATCCTGCTTCTTCATCGCATCGGCCCAGCCTTCGACATTGTCGAAGCCACCCGCCTCTTCCGCGGCAGCCATGGCCTGCTTCAGCCCGTGATAGGCGTTGAACCCATTGAAATGCGGCAGCAGTGGGCGGCTGTCATACTTGGCCTGATAGGTGTCGACAAAGGTCTGGCTTGCCGGGTCAAGTTTGAACCCTACAGACGGGATCGGTGACAGGGTCGAGATGCCGCCACCGGCTCCGCCAGTGTCTTCCCAATATTCCATACCCAATGCGGCTACGTTCACACCTGTCATCGCCATGGGGACCTGCAGTTTCACATATTGCGACGAAACCACCTGAGAATTCACGGATGAGACCTGATAGATGAAATCCGCCCCTGTATCCTGCGCCCGGCTGAAAATCGGCGCGAAATCTACGGTGGCGACGTCATAGGTGATGATGTCCTTGACCTCGATCCCCGCAACCGGCGCAAGCGCCTCGGTCACCAATCCGGTGATCGCTTCGCCAAACGCTGTATCCTCAGCCAGAATGACAACGGAGTCCCAACCCATCTTTTCCTTCAGAACATCCGCGCCGAAATTGATATAAAGCGTGGCAAGCGCCTCGTCTGAGGCGATGTTCATGAAATATGGTGCCATGCTTTCGGGATCTTCGACCACCATGTCGATGATGCCGATATATGACGTCCACGTGTCCAGCGTCGGAATTCGGTATTCCTGCATTCGCGGCAGCCAGCCCAGCGAAACATCATCGATAGAGCCTGAGATGATGAAATCCACTTCTTCGGTTTCCGCCAGATATTCATAGGCCCGCACACCTTCAGTCGGGTCCTGACCGGTATCGGCAGACACCAGCGTGATCTGTTCCCCCATAACGCCGCCATTCGCATTAAGCTCTTCAATCGCGATCTCTGCACCACGCAGCGTCGACAGACCGGTGTCTGAGGAAAGAGATCCAATAAAGCCCACCTTGATTTCAGCTGCGGCCGCCGAGGCCACAAGCGCGATACATGTTCCGCTGAGTAGCGCTGTCTTGATCATCACATTAGCTCCCTGTGTCTTATTGTGTCCTTCTTGTATTCTGTATACAGTACACAAGACGATAGTTCGATCAAATCCTTTCTTGGTGACTCATGTTCAGATTCCGCTGATTTCGCCGTTTACGTCGTGAATTACCGCATCCACATCTATTTCCACCGTCAATCCAGGCTGCGTAAGCCCCGCTTGAACGGCTGTCAGAACCGGATCGATATCTTTGAATACCTCTCCGTGAACGCTCGCGAATTCACCCGCGCGCGACAGATCGGTCAGATAGGCGCGGACCCGGCCTACATGGCGCATCTCGGCACCGACGGCCTTAAGCGCCTCTTCTATACGGGACAGAATGTATTTTGTTTGGGCGCCCACATCTCCTGGCGCATGAATACGCCCGCTGGGTTCGATCGCTGTGGTCCCTGCGACCCAAACGAAGGGACCGATGCGCTTTGCGCGGGAATAAGACGCAACTTCTTCGAACCGCCCGCCTGACTTCCAGATGCGGTGGGTCACAGGCCTAACCTCGATCGGATGGCATCCGCCGCTTTCTGCAAGGCTGCTTGTTCTTGATCGGTCAGCCGCAACTCCTCGACTTCGACCAACCCGGAAGACCCCAGATGGGCAGGAACACCAAGCACAACCCCATCGATGCCATATTCCCCCTGCAACATGACCGAGACCGGAACCGGGCCGGTGCGTGCGCCCCGGATATGGTCGATCAACTCGATCGACGCGTGCGCCGGTGCTATGGTTGCGGAACCGGATTTCTTCAGGGCAACTACCTGCCCACCGCCGGTCACGGCGTCCTGAACGCAAGCCTCAATCTGATCAGGCGATAAAAACACATCCAATGCCCTGCCCTTAATTTTTGCCCGGCTTGGGATTGGCGCCATCTCGTCCCCGTGGCTTCCGAGCGTGAAGGCTTCGACATCAGCGGGCGCTACTCCCGCAGCCATAGCAAGGGCGTTGCGAAACCGGCTGCTGTCCAGAGTACCGGCCATGCCCAGCACTCTTTCACGAGGGAACCCGGTTGCGCGCAGCATTTCTACGGTCATTTCGTCAAGCGGATTGGTCACCACGATTACGATGGCATCAGGCGCAGCGGAGCGTATGGCCTCAGCGGCCTGGCGGATCACGCGCGCATTCACGTCGATCAGATCCGCGCGGCTCATACCCGGACGCCGGGCACGGCCTGCGGTCACCACAATCACTTCGGCCCCGGCCACAAGATCTAACGACTCGCCGCCGACGCACCGGGCGCGCGCTCCGGTGATGCCTGACGTGTGGTTCAGGTCCAACGCCGTAGCAGCGGCCATTCCGGGCGCAATATCGATCAGCGCGATCTCATCCGCGATATCCTGCATCGCCGCCAGATGCGCCACATTGCCCCCGACGCCCCCTGCCCCGATCAAGGCAAGTTTGCCAAGCCTTCGGGCCTTGCGTTTCGCACGCATCGGAGCAACCCATTTTGGCGAGCGGCGATACAACACCCGCTGCATTGAAATAGCAGCGTCTGTACGCGTTGATTGTGGCTTTTCCAGCGGTCCGTCGACAAGCTTTATGCCAACACGCTCGGCAGTTTCGCGTGCCAAGGCCGTCACGATATCGTCGGGCAGGACTTCAAACACGATCCGACCGCGACGGCGGGCATCTTCAACCGCCTCTGAACCTATGACGCGCGGCGCTTCCATCAGTTGGCTTGCCCGTCCACCGCCTCTATCGCGCGGGTTGCGGCCTCGACGGCGGTCTTGACCGAGTTTTCAGACCCCGAGATGAACAGGCGGCCAAACCGCCCCACGGCGCGCACTTCGACAATATCGATCTCTGCCGCCTTCTCCGCTTCATTCGCGGCAATCGAGATATAAGCAGCCGGGGCACATTCCACGATGCCCAACGTCTGCCCTGGAACGATCAGCGCCCCCTTGCGCCATTTGTTCAGCAGTTGCGCCTGATAGGGCTCAACGCTGGTGATAATCTGCGTGGAACTGATCGCCGGTTTCAACCGGTCAGACATTGTTGCGCCGAGCTCGGCCAGCATCGCATCGCGCGCGGCGGACACCTCCGCATTCGACGGAGACCGCAGGATAAAGAACCCGAACTCGCGCTCGACCATCTGTGTTGTCGCCTCAACCGAAGATGCCTTGAGCGCCCGGTCGATCAGCGAGAATACTCCGTTACCCGGCGCAAACTCTCCGATCAAAACCGTATCCCCGGACAAGGGCACCGACCCTTGCACCGTCGCACCGTTATAGGCGGCGAATTTTGGTTGCAGGTTGTCGATCTGCATCAGCGCCCGGATCGTGATCTCGCTCATGCGCCATACTCCTCGTAAATGTCGCGCCAGGGCCTGCTTTCGTAGGCAACCCGTTTGATGTTGATGAGATGCAGGGCTGTCACGTTGTCCGAGGTGATCGACCCCGACCAAGTACCCGTGCCCAGCATGAAGGAAGGTTCCAGATCAGTCGAATATCCCATACCGCCCATGATGCCCGGCGTGTTCACCAGAACCCGACCCGTCGGCACGGTGGCAAAACGGGCCACGATCTCAGGGTCGTCCGAATGGATGACTGAGGAATGCCCCCAGCCTTCGAACTTGGCGATGGATTGCGCCAGATCGATCCCATGGTCTGTGGATTTCGCCGCGTAGAACGCCAGAACGGGGTTCAGCTTTTCTGCAGACAGCGGGCGTTTCCAGCCTACTTCAGTCTCTTCCGAAACAAGGCACCGGGTGCGTGGGGGGATGGAAAAACCAGCAGCGTCAGCAAGCGCCTGCGGGCTTTGCCCCACTTTCTCAGGGTCCATGGCCTGCACGCCCTTGAAGATCACCCCGGCAAGTCGATCCGCCTCGGCCGGAGTGCAGAAATAGGCACCTTTCAATTTAAGCTCGTGGCGCAAATCACGTGCGATTTCTGGGTCGGCAACGACGGCCTGCTCACTGACGCAGGCGGTCCCGTAGTCAAAGCTCTTCGACGTCACGATCATCTCGGCGACTTCCGCCAGATCGCGTGCTTTCGACTTGTGTACGTAACACGGCACGTTGCCCGCACCGACCGCGAGCGTGGGTTTGCCGCTGGAATACGCCGCTTTGACCATGGCCGGACCACCGGTTGCCATCACAACCGAGGTGCGGCGATGTTTCATCAACTCGGCTGTGCCCTGAATTGTCACGGAATCCAGACATTGGATTAGACCCTTGGGCGCACCCATTTGTTCAGCCACGCGCGCCATAATTCGCACCGTTTCGATGCCACAACTCACGCCACGCGGATGCGGCGCGCACACGATCGCATTGCCTGCCTTCACCGCAGAAAGCACTTTGTAGATGATCGTTGAAGTGGGGTTCGTCACCGGGATCAGAGCTGCCACAACGCCCATCGGTTCACCGAAGGCTGCGATCTTTGTCGCATCATCGCGCCAAAGCAATCCCAGCGTTGTCACATCTCTTAGATAATCCGCGACTGAAAGCGCGTTGAACAGGTTCTTGACGCGCTTGTCCGGCACATTCCCATATCCGGTTTCCTCGACGGCCATTTGCCCCAGCCGTTCGGCCTCGGGCTCGATGGCGCGCGCCATGGCGTCGACTATTGCGTCTACCTGCGCCGGGTCAGTGCCCAAAAAGGCGCGATAAGCCTCGAAAGCGCTATCTGCGGCACGCCGTGCGGCGGCGATTGATTTCAGATCTGCATCCATCAAGAAGCTCCGGTGACGATGGTGTCAAAGATACGGCGCGCTTGATCAACGTCGCCCGCTGAAACCCCTATGGCTTCGAGGCGCCGTCCAGCGGCAGCCACATCCGCCCCCAAAATTCGGTCGGACATCGCGATCAGGCTGTTCGTCAACGGGCTCGGGATACCCGCAAGCTCACCCGCTGAGACCAAAGGTACAAGCGAGCCCAACACGCCATCCCGCATCATACCGCGCGACGTTTGCTGATCCGGGATCGGACGCGCGCCCGAGCCACGTTCGGCGCCGGCAAAGGTGGCTATCCACAGCCCTGTCTCCGGCAGATTACGAACCCCAAACGCCGCAGCAATGCGTCGCCGTTCGTCTGCAAGCCCCTGAATGACCTCCGTCTGGTCCGGACCAATCAGAGACACAAAGGTCTGGTTATCCTCAAGCGGAACACCACCCATTGGAATGTCAGGACCACCTGTCCCCATTGCGGCACCGCCGAGGATCAGCGCAGGTATCTCGACTGCGGCCGACAGATCGTTGAAGCCGCACGACAAAACCGAGTCGACCGCCTGAACGTTGGACAAATAGGCGGACACGGCGTCCAGAACCTCTTCCCGACCGCGCGGCAAGGTTGCCGCAGCCATCGGTGCCGCCTGTGAAAGCGTCAAAGCAGCGTCCTCGGAACGGAACCAGTATGGCAGACCCTGAACCTCAACCAGCGTGACGTCCGCCGCGCAGCCTCCGATCCGCAACAACCAGGCTGTTTCCACAGCCCCGAGAGATCGTCCCGGCGCAAGGACCAAGATTTGCCCGTCGCTGAGGTGATCGGCCAGCACCATCGCATAAGTGCGCTGTTTGTGAAGCGGTCCGGTCAGGAATATCACCTGTGCATCGCGCACCGCTGCATCCAGCTCAGCGGTTGTGCGCACCGACGGCCCATCCCGATCGACTTGATAGGTCCCGACCGGACCTTCACCGCGAAGCGAAATGCCCGAGGACTGGGCCAACAGCGACAGTTCGGCCCCATAGGCCGAAAACAAGGTTACCTCAGCCCCTTCGGCAAGGCAAAGAGCGGCCAACAGGCGTGCATCAGCCCCGCCGCCCAACACCGATATCCGGTCGAGCTTGGGATGTTCAGGTGCACCCCGGGTTGAGCCACGTGTCGCTGCACGCGTGAATTCCTCGAAACCGGCTGACATAGCGTCTCCTCAAGACAGACGGATTAAGCCGCAGAGCCAGCACCAAGGCTGTCGATTATGGCCTCAAGTTCATCATGTGGGCGCGCGATCACGTGGACGGATACGACTTCACCAACTTTATTTGCCGCTGTCGCACCTGCATCCGCGGCGGCTTTGACTGCGCCGACTTCACCACGCACAAGGGTGGTGACCAGGCCTCCGCCAGCCTTGGTTTGGCCGACAATCGAAACGCTGGCCGCCTTGACCATCGCATCTGCCGCTTCGATCGCGCCGACCAGTCCGCGCGTTTCGATCATGCCCAGGGCCATTTGCCCCGCCACTGGTTTCGCCATTTTTAGTTCCTCCAAAGAAATTTAGATGTTTGGTGTTCTTGGTTCAGGTCGTGGACACGCGATCCACAATCGCGATGATCGCCAGATCGACGGGCGCGGTGGACAGACCGGCGGCCATACGCGCCGCCGAGCCGTTGACCAGCAGAACCGTATCCCCCACCCCGGCACCGCAGGTGTCGACGGCGACCCGCGCCGGTTCGATCACCTTGCCTTTGCTATCGACCAAATCCGTCACCAGCAGTTTCGTACCGACCAGTTTTGCGTCTTTGGCCGTGGCTGTGACGGTCCCGGCGACCTTGCCCAAATGCATCAGAAGGTCCTCAGGTAACGGTCCAACTCAACCGGAGTGACCTGTTGATTGAAGAATTCAAGCTCGCGCTCGGCCTGTTGCAATACCAACTCCCACAGCATTTCGCCCATGAGATCGCGAAGCCATTCGGATCCTCGCGCCAGTTCGATCGCCGTTGGCAAGTCGGTCGGGATCGGATCGCCGATCCCTTCTTCGTAACCGTTGCCAGTTGTCGGCTCTGAGGGAGCCAGGCCCTGCTCGATCCCGTCCAGCCCCGCTGCAATCTCGGCTGCCAGCAGAAGGTAGGGATTGGCATCTGCACCAGCGTCACGTTTTTCTACGCGCACCGCGCTGTCGGATCCTTCAATGACCCGAATACCAACGGTCCGGTTGTCATAACCCCAGCTCGTGTTGATCGGGCAGAAAGTATAAGGCTGACGGCGTCGATAACCATTGACGGTGCCACTGCCACAGATTGCCGTTTCGCACATGCGTTGTTGCAGCCCGGCGATGAAGGATTTGCCAGTATCGTTTATCTTGCCGTTATCGGCAAAGACATTCTTGCCGTCTTTCCAAAGAGAGTAGTGTGTGTGGAAGCCGTTGCCGGACTGATCGAAGAACGGTTTTGGCATGAAGGTTGCCAGATAGCCGTGGGCGATGCCCAGCTGGCGGATCAGCGACTTAAACAAGACGACACGATCTGCCGCTGCGAGCGCTTCGCCGTAACGGATATTCACCTCAATCTGACCCGCAGCGTATTCGGGGTTCGATTGCTCGATTGGAATACCGCACTCGTTGATCTGTTGGCGGATCGGCCCAACGATGTGCTCCATCCGCGCAGCACGGCCGAGACCGTAGACCTGGATCCCGCTATCGCGCGGCTGTCCGGTCTCCGGATCCAGTAGATAGAATTCAAGTTCAGTACCGACATTGACCTCGAACCCCATTTCGCGGGCCCGTTCAACTTGACGCACCAACGCCTGACGCGGATCGATCGGAACCGGCTTGTGATCCATACCTTCCGCCCGACCAAAGCAAACAGCGACGCCTGGCTCCCACGGCACAGCGACGGGCTGGGTCATTGGGAAGACGTGCATATCGGGGTAGCCGTTGTCGAAATTGACATAAGGCGTATCCCAGACGTCGCACGTCATATCGATCGCCATCAATGCAATCGACAGCGCATTGCCGCTTTTGCAGACGTGGTCCCAGTGGCTGGCCGGAATGCGCTTGCCGCGCATGATGCCGTTGAGGTCACCCACACCGAGTATGACGGTGTGCGTGCCTTCGGGCAGATCAAATCCCGAACTCATTGATGCGCTCTCCCTGTTTTTTGGCTTTATAATTGTTGTATTCTGTATACAGTATTCACAAAGACAATCGATAAACAAGGAAAATCTGCATCATGTCCAAGAACTCGGTCATCGTTGTCGGAGGCGGCATCGTCGGCGTCATGACGGCGCTTACACTGCAACGACGTGGTGAGGCAGTGACTTTGATAGATCGCTGGGAACCGGGACATTCCCGTGCATCTTCAACGGATTACAACCGTGTCATCCGTGCGATTTCCGGGCGGGATGAGTTCTATACACGTTGGGCCCGCGAAAGCCGCCTGCGCTGGCTGGAACTGCAAGCCGAGAGCGGCCAGAACCTGATGTATGAATGCGGTGCGCTGATTCTTGCAACAGGCGGTCATTGCGACTGGGAGAACGCCACAGCCGAAACCTTCGACCGCGTTGGTGTGCCCTACTACAAGTACGGGCGGCAGGACATCGAATCGCGATTTCCGCAGTTTCGCGTTCCTGACATCGAATACGCCCTGTTCGAACCCGAAGCCGGAATGTTAATGGCGCATCGCTGCGTCCTGACCGGGCTTGAGCTGTTTCGTCGAGCGGGCGGGATCGTACAGCGCGGTCGCGTGACCACCGATGGATCAGAGCGCCCAATGCTGGATGGAAAGCCGCTTGAGGCTGATCTTATCATTGTCTCAACCGGCCCCTGGATGGCGGACATGTTCCCCAAGACGATCAAGCCGATATCGACGGTGGTTGGTGTGAATGTCCTCTATACCTCAACGCCAGATGGGTCCGAGGAGTTCGATATGAGCCGAATGCCCTGCTGGATCGATCATGGTCAGGGCTCATTCGGGCTGCCCTCCTCCGAGGGTTCAGGGGTAAAAGCGGCAGTCGTCATCCCGGACAAGATCGATCTGGACAATGACGAAAGGCTAATCCGACAGGAAACGCTGGGACGCACTCGCAGCTACATCCGTCATCGTCTTCCGGGCCTTGAGGGTGAGCGGGTCGTGGATTCCAAATTCAACCAGATCATCCTGACGCCAGACACGCACTTTATTGTCGACTGGCACCCCGAGCATGAAAACGTTCTGTTCGCGGGCGGCTGCTCGGGACATCTGTTCAAACACGCGCCGGTATTTGCCGAGTTTGCCACAGGTGTTGGAATGAAGGACTTCGGAACGGCTGATCGTTTCAAGATCACTGGTCGAAGAAAACTGAGCCCGAAGGAAAGTCCAAGCGGGCGTTAAAGGTCCGACAGAGTACGATAAAATCCTGAGTTCGGACACTTCTCCTGCGGCAGGCGACTACCTGATCGAATTGCATCGCGGCAGGTTTTCGCCTGACGGCAATGCCCACATTTTTCTGCAAGCTCAAGGCTAAGCTCAGGATGTGCATTGAGATCATCTTCGCTAAGACCAAACTGACTTGCCATAGAAAGGATACGCTCTCTCGCGTTGGGCGCGCCAGAGCGCAACATGGCCAGATCAGCACGGGAAAGACCGAGATCCGATAGCTCCAGATCGCTGATACTTCCCTCGCGTGGAGCATTCACAATGCGCGCAATCCTCTCAAAGAAATCCTTGTATCCCGTCATTGCCAAATCTCCCAACCGATTGCGTATACAGTATACATAGTGCGGCTTGGCTGGACTTGATTAGGATCAAGAGCCGTTCGCTCAAAGGCTTATTGCTCAGGGACGTATGTACCGCGAAAAAGCTCTACTGCTTGAAGCGCTGCAATATCGTCGGGCACATTTGCCGCGTTGACCGAGGACATCCCATCATCCGCTTCCGTAGCTGACAAAAGCACCTCTCGACCTCTGGTGAACAGATCGCGCAAGTGATGCGCCTTGTATTCGGGATGAAACTGAACAGAGCGGGCAGGAAAATCATAATCCAGTGCACCAACTGTACAGTGGCCCGCTGATCCGGTCACCCGAGCCGAGTCCGGAATGCTTGTTACCTGATCCTGATGCCAGACATATGCATCCACGCAATCTCCGCCATAGTTGAAGGGCCGTGCGCCAACGACATTGCCTACCTCGGCTTTCTCGGCCCGACCACCATAGACGTCAGCCATGATCTGATGTCCGAAACAGATACCAAAGACTGGATTTCGGATTTCTCGACAACGGTCCAGGAAGGCACGTAGCGGCTGCATCCAATCCGTGTCATCATAAACACCAAATTCAGATCCGCCGACTATAGCGCCGTCGAAATCGCTCTCGTCCGGGAGCGGTTCTCCATCAACAACCCCTACTACTACGAACTCGGCTTCCGGTAGGTGTGGGGCGATCCACTCCTGAATCTGCTGTGAAGTCCGCGGCATTCCCTCCAACAATGGCAGCGGGTGGCTAGTCAACTCAAGAACTGCGATTTTCACCAGTCAAAAACCCTGTCAATTCCAGCCATTTTCACCCCAGTGAAAGCTGACGCTTGAAAACTAAGCGCACGCAAGTCTTCGGTTTCCAGATTGTGTACCGAGGACTTTCCGCAGGCTTTCGCAAGCGCTGTAATCTCCATGGTCATCGCCGTCAGATAGCGCGCAATGCGCTCTGCGCCCGCATTCGGGTTCATGCGAGCTTCGAGGCTTTCATCCTGCGTCGCAATGCCAACCGGGCAAAGACCTGTGTGACAATGGTGGCAGGCGCCCGGCGAGGTTCCCAACGCCGCGTAATCTTCAAGATAGCGCGGACTGTTGCACCCTAGCGCAACCATGGCCGCATTGCCGATCATCACAGCGTCAGCACCGAGGGCCAGACACTTCGCCGCGTCCACACCGGACCGAATGCCACCGGCAGCGACGAGAGAGACTTTGCCGGTCATGCCGCATTCGTCTAATGCGTCACGCGCAGCGCGAATAGCGCTCATCGTTGGGATACCGGTATGGTTTAACAACAGCTCCGGAGACGCGCCGGTGCCACCTTCGGCACCATCAACTACTACAACATCGGCACCCGCTTTGGCAGCAACTGCCACGTCAAACCGGGGACGTGTTGCACCCATCTTGATGAAGATCGGCACCTGATAGTTAGTGGCGATGCGCAATTCTTCAATCTTCACTGCCAAATCATCAGCGCCGAGAAAATCTGGATGGCGGATCGTAGATCGCTGATCCACACCTTCGGGCAAAGTTCGCATCTGGCTGACGCGCGGGCTGACCTTCATGCCCAGCAACAGACCCCCGGTTCCGGGTTTCGCACCCTGCCCCACGACAAGTTCCAAGGCATCCGCGCGGCGCAGATGATCCAGATCCACACCATACCGCGCGGGTGACATCTGATAGAGCAGGCGTTGGGAGGCTTCGCGCTCCTCTTCCAGCATGCCACCCTCACCTGTGCAGGTCATGGTTCCTACTTTCGAGGCCCCATAGCCCAGCGATGCCTTGGCCGATGCCGACAAAGCACCAAAGGACATTGAAGCGATGTAGATCGGGATCTTCAATTCAAGCGGGCGCTCCACAAGGCCGCGCCCTCCACCCAGAACGGTCGTCGTATCGCAATTCTCGCGATAGCCTTCCAGCGGCAGGCGGGTCATCGTTGCAGGAACGAATGTCAGATCATCAAAAGTCGGCAATTGCTTGTTGAACGTGTTGTATCCACGCACCTGATAGCGCCCAAGCTGCGCCAGCGCGTGAACTTCCGAGATCGCCTCGGGTGTCCAGCGGGTCGATCCTCCTTCGTCATACGACGAAGGAACGCCAGCCGGGCGGCCGTCGATCGCTCCCGCATCGCGGAACCTGATTTCCTCTTCCGAGGCAACATCGAACGGATATTCGTAAGGTTTACTCAGATCATGAGCCATGCGCTTGCGTCCCTGCTTTCAAAATACCAAAGACGCTGGCCCGAAACCATTTTGCGCCAATTTCGCGAACTGTCGACAAGCCCGAGCGGGTCGAGGATCGCATCAACCTCGGCCACTTCTTCAGCAGTCGGTTCGATCACGTCGACATCCACACCCAGGCTGTCGACCTCGCCAGCTACCCAGACTTCGCCTTCCCAAAGCGCATCAGCACAGGATTCACCCGCACCGCCAAGCGCTATGATCCGACCGGAATGCGCCATGAAGCCGGACTGATAGCCAATCTTTCCTTCGACGACGATGTTTCCACCTTTCATCGCAACGCCCACCCTTGGCCCCGCATCGCCTTTGACATGGATCGTGCCGCCGATCATCGCAGCACCACAGGACATACCGGCATAGCCACCGACAGTGATGTGCCCTTTGGCCATACCTTCGCCAACGGCCCAGCCGCAGTTGCGTTCGATAGTGATTTTCGCCCCGGTATTGAGACCGCCGCAGTAATAACCAACCGACCCCTCGAAAGTGATATCCACATTGTCTGGCAGACCCACGCCCAAATTATGACGAGACAGCGTATCTACCACGCGGATCGGCCGACCCATTGTGCAGGCTTCCATTATCTCACGATTGACCTCGCGGATATGTCGCTTGCCGACTTCGATGACGATCTCATCCATCTTTGCAGCCACCTCATTCATGCCGCCAAACTCCGGTTTCCGACGCCCCAGATACCGGTCAGCGACGGGCCGTCGTAGTTGATCACATCGCATTCCTCGGTCATCACCCGGCGGACCGCTTGTTCTTCGGTCGCAGCCGCCAGATCGCAATTGCGGTTGACGACGACCAGAGGCTTCATTGCAAATCGGTCTTTGGCAAACCCAATCCCGTTTGGCGTTGCGATCATGTAGGTAAACACACCATCGATAGAGGTAATGGACTTCTTTAGCGCCTGCTCCATGGTCAGGCCCGCCTTCATCTGGTCGCTGACCCAGACGGCAATCAACTCGCTGTCATTCTCAGTCAAGAACCGATAACCCATTCGGGTCAGCTTATCGCGCCAGGTGAAGTAATCGGTGATCTGCCCGTTATGTACGATCGCGACATCCGAAAATGGGCGCGCCCAGAACGGATGCGATGCGTTAGGCAATACCGAACTTTCCGTAGCAAGCCGTGCATGCCCCAGCCCATGTGTTCCTATCATATCGCGAACTCCGTGCTTTTCGGCCACGGCTTCGGCACCGCCAATATCCTTGATGATCTCAAGACTGCGGCCGCAGGATTGAACTTCAATGCGGTCTGTCAGCTCATCCGCGTCCGCGACCCAGGCTTGAAGATTCCTTGGATCTGAAATTTCCATCCGAAAGCAATAGTGACGACTTTGGTCCGTTACGATTTGGGGGTCAGACAGAAAGCTGCTTCCGTGTTCACGCAATATCGTTTCAAACGCGGAGAGATCCGCATCCTGTTGAGACTTGTCGAATCCCATTCCGCGTAAAACGTATCCCGTTTCTCGTGGCAAACCATAAACGGCGAAGCCAGTGCTGTCGGCGCCTCGATGTTCCTGCGCATCCATCAGGTCAACAAGATCCGCCCCAACCTTCCCGGGCGCGGCCAGTATTCTACCAGCAATTCCACACATGAAGAGCTCCCTGTTCATTCTTTCCTGTATACTGTATACAGTACACGAACAATAGCAACCCCATTCGCCTTGGCAGCAGTTGTTTTATTGAATACAGAATTCATGAAGGACAGAAAGAGAGGCTCCGAGTGGCTCTGAAACAAATTAAAACACAACGCAGACGCCTGGCGGACGAGGTCTATGATCAACTGGTCGAAGCCATCATGAGTCGCGAGATCACCGGTGAAGATCGGCTAGTGCAGGAAAAGTTGGCCGCCGAGTTGAACATCAGCAGGACGCCTGTACGCGAAGCGCTCATGCGGTTGGAGACTGAAGGCGTGTTGGAAGTGGCCGCCAGCGGCGGATTTCGACTGGCGCGCATGGACCAGACCGAGGTTCGGCAACTATACCAGGCACGCGCAGCCATCGAAGGTCAAGCCGCGCGCATACTTGCGGTACACGCTGAACCAGAGGTTCTTGATCGATTGCGCGAACTCATTCGTCGCGAAGAAGATCTGAGCCAGCCGACGACCCGAGACTACTTTATCGCAAACCGGCGCATTCACCGTGCCTTCATGGTTGAGGCGGGCAACAAATTTCTGATCGACATGTTCGATATGATTTGGGGCAAAGCAATGGCGTTCCATCTGTTTTCGGCGATTGAAAACGTCGATATCTCCAAATCGCTCGGAAACCACCTGACCCTTGTTGACGCGATTGCGACGGGTGATGTCACCGAAGCGCTGGAGACTTTCACCAGCCACATTCAGGAAGGTTTCGACCTTCAGATCGAAGGTCTGAAAGAAGCAGATAACGGTTAAACCGCGTTTCTGAGCGAGCGGCCAATCTGGGCCTTTGCCTGATTGGCCGCAGCTCGTTCAAATCACGAAATGCAGCCTGTCGAACTCAGCGCGCCATCCAGATACCTCGGATAGAACGGATTCACCGCTCAAGCCACGTCGGATCAGTTCTGCCAGACGCTCTGCATCTCCTGCTGTCATACCCCACCGGACCAGCTCGGGCGTGCCGATCCGTAGGCCATTCATGTCGCCTTCCACCGGCTCAACTGGCAATCCGATGCCACATGCCAGAAACCCGGATTTTCGAAGCAGTTTGGAGGCAGTCTGACCGCCACCATACGGCGCTGCCAGTACCGCGAATTGATGAGAATTGGTGAAACCCTCTCCACCCGCGAAGACCGGAACACCTTGCGCATCCAACGCGGCAGCAAGTGCTTTGGACATCGCAATCATCTCATCTGCATAGGCTGATCCGAACTCTTTCCAATCCAGCATGGTGACGGCAAGTGCAGCCGTTTTGGCTGCATCAAAGTTGGCTGTCATGCCGGGGAAAGCAATTGTATCCAGCGCCTTGGCGATTTCCGCATCGTTTGACACAATCAGCCCCCCGGCCGGTCCGCCAAGGCTTTTGTAGGTACTCATGGTCATGAAATGCGCACCCTCCTTCAGCGGGTTGGACCACGCATGCCCGGCGATGATCCCGCACTGGTGGGCGGCGTCGAACATGACCTTTGCGCCGATTTCATCCGCTATGGCACGCACTTCGGCCACAGGATGCTCAAACAGGTTCAGACTGCCGCCTATCGTGATTAGCTTGGGGCATTCGGTCTTCGCCAATCCCCTCAAGCGTTCCAGATCAACGGTATACCCATCCGCATTGACGGGGGCCTCAATAGTGCGCAGACCAAACAGCCCCGCACACCCCGCCAAATGGTGAGTCACATGGCCACCAATCGACGCGGGCGGAGCGATTATCGCATCACCGGGATTGCAGGTCGCCATAAAACCATAGAGGTTGGCAATTGCGCCCGAAGGCACGCGAACCTCGGCGAATTGCGCGTCGAAAACATGGGCACTCAACTCTGCTGCGATGACTTCGATCTCTTCGATCGCCTCCAACCCCATTTCATATTTGTCACCAGGATATCCCAGCGATGGTCTGGACCCGATGCCTGACGACAAAAGTGCCTCGGCCTTTGGGTTCATGACATTTGTCGCCGGGTTGAGGTTGAAGCACTCTTTTTCGTGAATGCGCCGGTTTTCCTCTGCCAGATTCTCGATCCGGGCCAGTAAATCGCCAGACGACAACGATGCGGCCTTGGTCGCGATATCCTGAATCAGGGTTTCGCTTGCGGCAGGCACCCAGTCTCTTTGTACAAGTGTCATCTGACATCCTCCTGTTTTTTGCAGTTTGGCGGCTTTCGCGTGACACCGCAAAGCAGAATTGTTATTTCTTGGCGTAGAAAAACTAAGGCTAGGTCAATGAGTGTCGCCCCCAAACGCCCCAAGGGACCTCCGCTGAATGCAATGAGGGCGTTCGAGGCCGCGGCGCGTCACGTCAGCTTTGTCGCGGCGGCGGAAGAGCTGAACGTTTCTCCGGGTGCGATCTCACAGCATGTAAAGGCGTTGGAGGGTTGGGCAGGTGCGCCGCTGTTTCGCCGCAACGCGCAAGGGGTTGAACTGACGCCCCAAGGTCAATCACTTGTCGCGGTCTTCACCACAGCCTTTGATCAGATGGGCGATGCCGCTCGGGCCTTGCGGAACCTCAAGCCAAATGCCGATTTTCACATCGCCGCCTTGCCTGCTGTTGCCCAACTCTGGTTGCCCAAACGATTACGCCGGATCAGAAAGTGTTTTCCGCATATCAATTTTTCGGTCACGGCGCTGGAAACACCACCCAGCCTTTCGCGTGAGATGTTCGATTTGGCGATCTTCTTCGCGACCTTGGACGAAGCACCTGACCAAATTGTGCTGTGCGAGGATGAAACCCAACCGGTTTGCGCCCCTGCTCTGCTGGATCAGTTAACCGGCAACAACGGGTTTCAAGGCACTCCCTTGTTGCACGATCAGACGTGGAGCAGCGATTGGTCCACATGGTCGCGAAGCACAGGTTGTGAGGTCCCAGATGTCAAAACTGGCCCGCAGTTTTCGCTTTACAGCCTTGCCGTGGAAGAGGCCAAGGCCGCAGCTGGCGTGCTAATGGGGCACCTATGCTTACTCGAAGAGCCATTGAAATCTGGTGCACTCGTTACGGCCCACGCGCAATCCTGCCCGACAGGGCGTGCTCTAGCGGTTCAAGTGCCAGTGGCATCGCGACGAAGACCCGAAACCGATCAAGTCATCGCCTTGTTGTCAGATTGAGTCAAATCTCATCAATCCGGTGCATTGTGCACGACACTTCACATTGAAAGCCGTGCACAAAACAGTCTCGCATAGACCGCAAGGCAACTCAGATTTCATAGGGCATATGGCGGAGAGACAGGGATTCGAACCCTGGAGACGGTTTCCCGCCTACACACTTTCCAGGCGTGCGCCTTCGACCACTCGGCCACCTCTCCGGTAGAGGTGACTTATGCGAATTTCTGAACCGAGCGCAAGGCCCCTTTCGCAAAAATGGACGGGTCAGAAAATACGAAAGCTGGCAACAAATGGCAGATGATCCGACACCTCATCCTTGAACGCCTCGCGCCCCATATTCATGGTCCAGTGCATTGGAAACAGTCGCAGGCTGCCTCGGACATAATCGGTGGAATAAGTGCGTGATACGGCAAAACCGTCCAGCAAATTGGCGCGACCCCTATCCAGAATATGCGAAAATCGGTCTTGCAGATCCCAGCACGAAACAAAGTCCATCATGTCATCCCCGCCAAGATGGTGGAAATTGCTGACGTCCTGACCGGGGATCATGTTGAAATCACCCATCAGCAGGATTGTGCGTTGTGTCAGACCGGGGGTCGAGCGGATCTCGGCGATCTTGTCTCCGATAATCCTGCATTGGCTGTCACGTATCTGCTGCTCGGGCCGGTCTCGTCCGGATTTAAGATGCACAGCGATCAGCTTGGCCTTGAATTTGCCGACCTCGACATCGGCGATCAGGGCCTGACGTCCGCCGGGATCGTCACCTTCCGAGCCGTCGATCAGCTGCAAACCTGTCACCGAGACCCCCGGTTTGTGCAGAAACCCGATATGGATATTGCCGTTGGGCTGCGGCAGGATCTTGACCTGATAGTCCAGCCCCTTATCGGCCAGACCCAAGGCAAGCCGATCTATATGTTCGATGGGGCTGACCTCGACCAGAGTGATCAGTTCGGCGTCCAGCAGGGCCAGCCCTTCGATTTGATGGGTGACCCGGTCACTGCTGGCTGGAATGCCCATACTTGTGTTTACTGGATTGAAGCCGGCCAGATTCCAGACGGCAATACGCGCGAGGCTGTGTGAAAATGTAACCATCAAAATTCCTCCTGCAAATGACTTCAGACTACATCAAAATGAAACAGTCCGATAACCATTTGCGGGAAAATGCCGATCGCATCACGCTCAGTGGTTGTCGCCCTCGCCGTCCTGATCCCCTGCCGCGTCCAGATCGTCTGCTGTCATGTCCACTGGTTTTGTCGATGGCGCTTGGGGTGATAGGTCGTCATCCACGGCAGAAGCATCATTGGACGGATCGGACTGACCCGTCAGCATCTCAGGGTTACGGAGCCACAGGTCACGCTGCGCGAACGGGATCTCGATGCCTTCCTCAACGAACCGGCGATTGATCTCGTGGTTCATGTCGGATTTGACAGACAGCACCCAATTCACATCCCGCAGGATCGCGCGGATTTCGAAATCCAACGAGTCTGCACCGAAGCCCTGGAACACTACGCTGGGCGCGGGATTGGCCAGAACCATCGGGTGCCCGTTTGCGATCTCGCCCAGAATAGTTTCGACCTTGCGGGTATCGGTACCATAGGCGACGCCTACAGGCACGATCACTCGGCCAATCGTATTGCCCCGGGTGTAATTCGTAACCACCCCACTGATCAGGTCCGAGTTTGGAACGATCACATCCGTCCGGTCGAACGTCTCGATCCGCGTCGACCGGACTGAGATATCGCGCACATATCCCATCATCCCGTTCACATCGATCCAGTCACCTTTGGAGATAGGACGCTCAACCAGCAGGATGATCCCTGAGACAAAGTTCGATACAATGGTCTGAAGACCGAAACCGATGCCGACCGACAAAGCACCCGCCACGATCGCAAGCGAGGACAGGTCAAAACCGGCAACCATGATGGCGACCAGTGCCGCCAGAAAAATTCCGACATATCCGGTACCCGACACGATGGCATTTTGCCCGCCGGGATCAATGCTGGTCTTCGGCAGCAGTGAATTGCGCAGCCCGCTTTGCAGCAAACGGGTCAGCGTATAGCCAATGGCGAAAATGGCAACGAACGTCAGGAAGTTACTGGGTGAAATCGTAACCCCGCCAATATCGAACCCCAGCAACAATCGCGACCAAGCTTCAAGCAGATCCGTCTGCCGCGCGCCCCAGTAAAGCGCCAATATCGGCAACGCCAGAATGGCAAGCGCGAACCCGACCAGAACCGAAAACAGTGAATCGCGCGCGGCGTCGCCCTGCCCCGAAAGCCAGCCATACACTGTACCGATAAATCGCTGCACGATCACCAGAGCTGCAATCAGAACCAGCGTTTTGATGGCAGGAAATACGATAGCTTCGGCAGCGTTGATGTATCCGAAGGCCCCCAAGATCGGAGTCGCAATCCCAAGCATGAACAAGGCGCGCCGCAGGAACTCGACCAATTGGCTGAACCCTGCGCCACGGCGGGTAGCTTCCTGGTCTGTCTGTTCTTGCTGAGGCTCTGATTGCCGGACCTGACGCACACGCAGCAGAAGAAGGGCCGAAACCACAACGATCGGGAAGCCAACAACGGCACGGGTCGCGTCCGAGATATTCTCGATCTGCTCGAACAATTGCGCCAGCTCATGCAGAATAAGCATGACCGCCAACAGGTCGATATAAACCCGCAATTCTCTGATTTTGCCTGCGGACAGTCTTTGGAAGTTCTGCGCCGCTCCCATCAGATAGACCTGCCGGCCGATCCAATCAAAATAGAAGATAATCGCGGCCCAATAGGGGATTTGCTGGAACAAAAGTGTACCGCGCAGGCCCAGCACGCCAGTTAGCACGACGGCGGTGACCAACGCCAACACGCCCAACCAAGGCAATAGAATGCGCAACAGCGAGACAATAAAGGTCCAGACCCCGCTGCCGCTACCTCCTAGCGAGCGGAGATATTCGCCGCCGTTCTCGGACCATTTGCGCCCAAACAGCAATAGAACTGCTGAAACAACCAACAGCACGAGAATGCCAAGACCGCGCTCGCGGATTTGTTCGCGCACCACATCAGAGCGCAAGTTTTCGATGGTTTCGTTAATAAGACTGTGCGTCGCCTCTTTGATGTCGACCCAGGCTGGTCCCCAATAGACGGGGTTGAGCGGCGATGGCCCGCGTTTCAGCATCTCTTTCTTTTGTCTGTCCCGGACGATCCGATCAATTTCGCTGATCAGCCCATTCGCGCGACTGAAAGCCTCTTCCGAGATGATGCGGGGAACACGCAAACTGTTCAGCTGGGTTTCGAGTTGCGCGCGCAGCTTGGCAATGTCTTCGGCCTCGCTTTCCCCGTCAGCCGGCTTTGGGCCAAGCGCCTTGAGTTGGCTTTCCAGCGTCTGAATACGATCGGTGTTGGCACCTCGGGCTTTGTTAAAGTCTTCGCGATACTCATTTATTTCCGAACGCAAATTCTCTAATGCTGCGTTGGATGCACGGTTCGCGCGAATAACAGATTCCGCCCGGTCCGCCGTGCTGACCCAGCCCTGATAATACTCGCTCTGCCGGTCAGTAAGTTGGGCAGAGGCGATCCCGCCCAACCCAATCAAGCAGAATAGCACCAGAACCAGACACAGGCGGACCTGTTGCAGCATCACACGTCCTCAAACACGCCAGGAATACTGCGCGGCGCATCGGTCATCCAATCGGGCACGGGGAGTTCCTTTTCACGCAGGAATTCAGGATTGAACAGTTTGGATTGATAGCGGGTGCCGTAGTCACACAAAATCGTAACAATGGTGTGCCCTGGCCCCAGTTCTTTCGCCAAACGGACGGCACCGGCAATGTTGATCGCGGTTGACCCGCCCATCACCAGACCCTCTTCGCGCAGCAGATCGAAGATATAGGGCAGCGCTTCGCTATCGGTAATCTGCCAGGAATGGTCAGGTGTGAACCCTTCGAGGTTCTTGGTAATCCGCACCTGTCCGATACCTTCTGCGATAGAACCACCCTCCATCGCGATCTCACCAGTGGTGTAGAAGGAATAGAGCCCCGCCCCCATCGGATCAGCCAAACCGATCTTGACACCCTTGGGCTGCAACGCTTCGGCCACCCCGGCCAGAGTACCACCCGATCCAACGGCACAGATGAAGCCATCGACTTTACCGCCGGTCTGCTCCCAGATTTCGGGACCAGTGGTTTCCACATGTGCCTGACGGTTGGCGACATTGTCGAACTGATTGGCCCAAATCGCGCCATTTGGTTCGGTTTGAGCCAACTGCTCGGCCAGACGGCGCGAATAGTGCACAAAGTTGTTGGGATTACGGTACGGCGCCGCAGGCACCTGCACAAGCTGAGCCCCCGCCAGGCGGAGCATATCCTTTTTCTCTTCGGATTGGGTTTCAGGAATGACGATCACCGTCTTGAACCCCATCGAGGCACCAACCAGCGCCAGACCGATGCCGGTATTCCCGGCCGTGCCCTCAACAATCGTGCCGCCGGGTTTCAGATCACCGCGCGCTATCGCATCGCGGATGATAAACAACGCAGCACGGTCTTTGACGGACTGACCCGGGTTCATGAATTCGGCCTTGCCGAGAATCTCGCATCCCGTTTCTTCGCTGACGCGACGCAGCCGGATCAAAGGTGTTTTACCGACAGCGTCGGCAAGGTCTCGTGCAATGCGCATGGCATCCTCTTGTCATATGGTATTGCAGCAGATTTACAGGTGCCCTGACGCGATCACAAGCAGGGATCACTTAGCGCGCAGTCGATCGCGGTTCCGCGCCAACCAATAAGCAAGAGTTAGAAGCGGCAGATCCTTGAAAACATGAGCATCTACCATGCTCATGAATTCATCAAACGGCAGAATTCTGCTGCGGATATCCTCACCTTCCGAAGCGAGGCCACCGCTTTCAACCGTACTAGTCAGATCCCCAAGACCGACATAGAGATAAACATATTCTGTTGACGATCCGCTGGATGAATAGGCACCACCTGCATATTCCAGTTGGTATAGTGAAATCTGCGCTTCTTCCATGGCCTCGCGGGTGGCCGCCTGCTGAGGTGTTTCGCCCGGGTCGATCATGCCAGCCACAGGCTCCCACATCCACGGCTCGGGGTCGTCGATCAGGAACACGGGCGCGCGGAATTGCTCTACCAGCAACACCGTATCGCGCACCGGATCATAAGGTAGGACGACCACAGCGGACCCTTGCATCAATCCATTGCGATGCAGCACCGGACTCATCTCGCCGTTATTCTGACGATGCTGCAGTTCAATTTCATCCATCCCAAAATAGTTGACATAGGCGCGCTTGCGGTCATGAACGATCACGTCATCCGCAACGCTCCGCTCATCCCCCGCTCCACGTTGTCTTGCCGCTAATCTGGCCCAGGCGCGTGTTCTTATGGCTGGAAAGCTGCGCACGATGTCCGAGGCATCGACTCTTCCATAATGGGCCATCACCTCGTCTGCCGCGAACACCGAAAGCGCACCCCAATCCCTGATCCAGGTTTCATGATCCCACGGTGCGCCTTTTTTCCAAATCTCAGTATCCGGAAAGAACACCAAGGCCTGATGTTCTTTTCCATCCTCAGTCACGATTGTCTCCGGGCGCAGTTCATATTCGAAACCGCCTTCATAGTAGGCCAATCGACTACGCTCGACGTCACCTAGGCCCTGCACCAGAACGCCACTGGCCTTACTGCCCTTTTCGGTGACAATCATTGGAAAGGGTTGATCTTGAACCGCGTATACGGCGTGATCCGGCAAAACAGCCTGCATCGCCGATAAATCGCCTGCGCTGCGACCCATGACGAGTTCCAGCAAAGAGACATGGCGCAAAGTGCCATAGAAAAACAGATTGGACAAAGCAGAGGCCCCGAATTGGCAGATCAGATTTAACGCCAGCGGCGAAAAGCAATTTCGGTAAGTATCCCGCTGAGAACAGCACCAAAACCCAGCGTAAGCAGGATTTCCGGTGCCAGAAGCTGTTCACCATAGCCAATCCCGATCTGAAAGATGGCAAGCAGAGCCTCAAACGGACCACCAAACCGATGGCGCATCGCCTGACTGAACATCTCGTAGGTGCCCTGAACGAACAGCCCCCAGAACACCAGCGCCGCTACACCGGTTAAACCGTTGTTGACGGCCGCGGTCCAGCCACGGCCAGCACGTTTACCCATGACAACCCAGCCGCAGATCCAACCCAGGATTATGTTCACGTAAGTGAAATAACCATAGTCCTTACCCTCTTCCCCGTTGTCGATGATCATGCCCGTCACAAGGAACGCGATCACCAGCAGACACAACGCGGCGACGAGACGTGAGGCTGTAGGCATTCGATTTTTCCGTTCTTCAACTGGGTTTGGCTATCGTGATCTGTGTCACATCACAATTACCGGTGTCAAAGGCTGCGCCACATGCGGTCAAATAATAATTCCACATGCGGCGAAAACGCTCATCAAACCCCATCTCCGATATCTGATCCCACTTGGCATTGAAGGTCTCGTACCAGCGCCGCAGGGTCAGATCGTAGCTTTTGCCAAACTCTTTTGAGCGTACAACGGTCAACCCCGCCTGATCGATCTGATCTCTAAGGATAGACGGTGCTGGCAACATCCCGCCGGGAAAGATGTATTTCTGAATGAAATCAACGCCGTTCTTGTAAATATCCCAACGATGATCCGCGACCGTGATGATCTGCAAAGTGGCATGGGCACCCGGCTTCAACCGATCACGGACCGTGTTGAAATATGCGGGCCAATATTTCTGACCGACCGCCTCGAACATCTCGATCGAGGCAATTCCATCATATTGACCCTGCTCATCGCGGTAGTCCTGTAGCTTGAACTCCACGAGATCAGAAAGTCCCGCTTTTTCAATTCGCTCTCTAGCAAACTTCAACTGCTCTTGGCTAATGGTCAGCCCGGTGACGCGCAGCCCGCGCTCTTTCGCGGCATATTCGGCGAACCCACCCCAGCCGCACCCGATCTCAAGGATATGATCCCCCGGTTTGGCCCCCATTTCATCCACTAGGCTGGCATATTTCGCAGTTTGCGCCTTTTCGAGGCTTTCCTGACCCGTTTCAAATATGGCGCTGGAATAGGTCATCGTGTCATCCAGCCACAGGCCATAGAAATCATTGCCGAGATCATAGTGATACGAGATGTTCTTTTTCGCCTGTGACCGATTGTTACGATGCAACCAGAACCGCAGTCTTTCATAGGCTCGCACTAGAAACTGTCCGGTAAAATCATCGTAGACCGTCTCAGTTCCCAGATGCACGAGGTCCATGAAACTGCGTAGGTCCGGTGTGCTCCAATCGCCTTCAAGGTAGCCGTCCGAGAAGCCCAGCTCTCCCTCGCGCACCAGCCGGGAAAAGACGTCCGGGTCGTGGATGTCCACATGTGCCACGGGGCCTGGTTGTGGCGCATCCGCGCGGAAAATGCGTCCGTCGGGCAGCGCGATGTCAAGTCGGCCGCGCTCCATCCTCTTCAGCATCTTGAAGACTTGTGTAAAATATCTCGGCAGGTTTTCCTGCCCTTCGGTGCTCGTCAGGAACATCCGCTCTCCCCTCTGCGGTTGCGGGTCAAAGCTAGGACGGGATTCGGTTTCTGGCAAGTTTTCAGTTCCTTACTGGTCTTTTCTGGCATTATACGCGCCCAACGCACGGGCGCGGCCTTCCTTCAGCCCCACCACCGGTGCGGGATACATCTGGTCAGGAGAAAGCCCCCATGATCGCGGCACGGCATCAAAATAGGCCAGCGCGGTGGATGGCGGCTCGGATTGGCCCTCGGCAATCCAGCGACGCACATAACCTGAGTTTGGATCAAACCGCTCGCGCTGTGTGTCGGGATTGAAGATACGGAAATACGGTGCGGCATCAGGGCCGCAACCGGCCACCCATTGCCATCCCATCGCATTTGCAGCTGGGTCCCAGTCGATCAGGCAATCCCCGAACCAGTCGGCGCCGATTTTCCAATGCGTCATCAGATGCTTTGTCAGATAACTCGCGACAATCATCCGAGCCCGATTGTGCATGCGTCCGGTGACATACATTTGTCTTAGACCGGCATCAACAAGCGGAATTCCGGTTCTTGCCTGGCGCCATGCGCGCACTTCGGGCGTGTCGGGATCAGTATTCCAAGGGAATGCGTCCCATTCAGGCTTCCAATTGGCACTCAGAAGATGCGGCCAGTGGTACATTAAGTGATATGCGAACTCACGCCACACAAGCTGACGCAGATAGCCTTCACCACCATGCGCCCCGGTTTGGTCGGCGATTTGCACCCGATGCCAGATTGTACGCGGCCCGATCTCGCCCAGTGCAAGGTATTCTGAAAGATCAGAGGTTCCAGATTGATCCAGTTGGTCCCGCTGTTCGCGATACTGATCAATACGTTCTAGAAACGCATCCAACTGGTCCAGCGCTGCATTTTCGCCCGGGTGGACAAACGGGCGGACCACTGCGGCCCCGCGCTGCATATCCCGATCCAGTCGCCAATCAGACAATTGATCGGACGCAGGCCAGGTTTTCGGCGTCATAAGCCGCGTGGGCGCGGGCTCGGGCAAAGAGACTTCGCGCCCCTGCACTGATCGCCACATCGGAGTGAAGACCCGAAACGGCTGGCCGGTTTTGGTGGCGATCGTCCAAGGCTCAAACAAAAGCAGGCCAGCAAAAGACTGTGCCTGGATACCCTGTTCGGTCAAAGCAGCCTTGATCTGGGTATCCCTGTTGATCGCCTCTGGATCATAAGCCCGCGTCCAGAATACGGAGCCTGCCCCAGTTTCTCTGACCAGTTCACAAAGAACATCCAGTGCTTGACCCTGGCGAAGTATCAACTTGCTGCCAAGCTGCTCAAGCCTGCCGGCAAAAGCGTCAAGGCCCAGACCAAGGCGCCATTTCGGCGCGGCACCCAAAGTCTGAACCTGATGATCTAGAACAAATACGGGCACGATGGGTCGACCTGATTGCACCGCCGCGCTCAGCGCCGGATGATCTCCTAACCGAAGATCGCGCCTGAACCACAAAATGATCGGAGAATGATCAAAATCCATGTCCGCCCCATGTTTTCTTCGAACTACGAAGCGCCGCAGAAACTGGATCACAAAACGCGGTCAAGCGCCTCCAAAAGCTGATCAATTTCCTGTCGACTGGTGTAGTGTGTAAAGCTAAGGCGCAAGACCCCTTGTTCTGCGTCAACGCCCATCGCTTGCAACGGGCGATGTGCGTAGAAATCACCGCCACCTGCCATGATACCGTGTTTGGAAAGCTCGGCAGCAACAGGCTCGGCCTTCTTATTCAGACTTAACGCTACCGTCGGTGCGCGCCGACTGGCATCAGACGGTCCGATCAGGCGCAGAGCGTTCCGGTCTTTGACCGCGTCCAGTAGAGGTTGCAATAAAGCGACCTCGTGTTCCCGCATCAGATCATGCACAAAGGACCCCCGTGCCGAAGCTCCTGCTTCCGGTCCGCCATGATGGGTACAAAGCAGGTCCACATAGTCCGCCATGCCTGCGCTGGCCGCGATCTGAGCATGGTCAGGCCCGGCTGGTGTGAACCGCTTGAAAAGAGTGTCGCCGTTGAAATAATGCGCTTGGTTGGGCAGCAATTCACCCAGAGCTCGTCGAATAACCATGCAACCCTGATGCGGGCCATAGGTTTTGTAGGCGGAGAACAGATAGATATCAGGGCCCAGATCACCGACATTGGGGAACCCGTGCGGTGCGTAAGAAACCCCGTCGACACAGGCAAAAGCACCCGCAGCATGGGCGATTGCGGTGATTTCGGTGACCGGGTTGATTTCCCCAACGACATTCGAGCAATGCGGAAAGCACACCAGCCGCACTTTCTCGTCCAGCAAATTCTCCAAATCTTGCGGGTTCAAAGACCCACTCTCCGGATCAATCTTCCATTCCCGAATTTCGATCCCTTCATCGGCCAATCGCCGCCAGGGCCCCGAGTTTGCTTCGTGGTCCTGATTGGTCACGACAATCGCTTCGCCCGGCTGCATCCACTGCCGGAATGCCTGAGCCAGTACATAGGTGTTTTGCGTCGTCGAAGGGCCAAAGCTCAGCTCATCTGTTTCCACCCCCAATATCGCGGCAAGTCGCGCTCGTGCTTCGTCCATTTCCACGCCCCCCGCACGGCTCGCCGCATAGGGCGCGTAGGGCTGAACCTTTCGCTGGGTGTAGAACCGGCTCAACCGATCAAGCACAGGTTTGCAGGTATAGGATCCACCTGCATTCTCAAAAAAGGCCTGTCCTTGAAGACTGGGTTCCGAAAAGGCCGGGAACTGTGCCCGAACGAATTCAATATCAAGAGCGCCCATCGCATCTCTCTCCCTTATCATGCACTACAGTCCGGGTCGTTGCCCGCGCAAAGTCCGGACATCCCCGAAAACAAGGCAGGTCTTCCAGCCCAGCCGCAGGTCCTTGAAACGGGTAGGGATCGACGGCAGCCCCCATGATGGCCCCATCACCACCAGCAGACCAGGCCAGATAGCCAGAGGCAGAAGGTTGGGTCAAGTGATTGCGTTATTAGTATTTTTTGCCGCCACGCAATGCGTGCACTGACGACGTCATTGGCCCACGCGGGGCTTAGTTTGTTTTTGAGTACAAAAATGCCGGGCAGAGATGCCCGGCTCAGTGTTGTTCAAATCAGCATTAGCCCTGAACTTTGGTATAAGTCCCCTCACCCGCCAGGATGCCGCGGAACCCGCCGGGCTCATCCAGACCGAAAACGATCAGTGGCAGATTGTTGTCGCGCGCCAACGCTATGGCCGATGCGTCCATCACGCGCAGCCGCTTGGCCAAAACATCGTCATAGGAAACCTGATCATAGCGCACTGCATCCGAGTGTACCTTGGGGTCTTTGTCATAAACGCCATCCACACCGTTCTTGCCCATGAAGATCGCCTGACACGCCATTTCGTTAGCGCGTAGAGTCGCAGCGGTATCGGTGGTGAAATAGGGGTTCCCGGTTCCTGCGGCAAAGATGCAAACCCGCTTTTTCTCAAGGTGACGAACAGCACGGCGGCGAATGTAGGGCTCGCACACCTCATCCATCCGAATGGCCGAAATCACACGTGTAAAGACCCCTACCCCCTCCAGCGCGGATTGCATCGCCAGCGCGTTCATGACAGTCGCCAGCATGCCCATGTAGTCGGCTGTCGTACGCTCCATCCCCTGCGCAGATCCAGACAGACCACGGAAGATATTGCCACCACCGATGACCATGCAAATCTCAACACCAAGATCATGAACCGATTTGACCTCTTGCGCGATGCGCTGAACGGTGGGCGGATGCAGTCCGAATCCCTGATCTCCCATCAGCGCCTCGCCGGAAATCTTCAACATGACTCGGTCATATGTTGTTTTTGGGGTCTCGGTGGTCTCGACGGAAGGGGAAAGGCTCATGTTGCGCTCCGGGCTGGCACGGGGTTATTTTCCGGCGCAAAATGAAGCAAAACCTCCGCAGGTTCAATGCGGATAGTCAGGAACGGGGCAACCAGTCATGGCCGACAACTCTGAGAACCGGCTTTTGGCGCATTTGCCGTCGATTCCCGATGACAAACCTGTATTGATCGCCGGGCCCACTGCCTCGGGCAAATCGGCGCTGGCGCTGTTGATCGCCGAGCGTTTCGGAGGCGTGATTGTCAACGCCGATGCCAGTCAAATCTATGACTGCTGGCGTATTATCTCGGCCCGACCCTCGCCCGAGGATGAGGCCCGCGCACAGCACCGTTTGTATGGGCATGTTGCCTATGACCAGACCTATTCGACTGGTCATTGGCTGCGAGAGGTCACGCCGATGCTGTCGCAACGCCCTCGTCCGATAATCGTCGGAGGGACCGGTCTGTATTTCACAGCTCTGACCGAGGGGATGGCCGATATCCCTGCAACCCCGCCGGAAATCCGGGAACACGCGGATAAGTTGCCGTTGCAAGAACTGATCGCGGGTTTGGACGGTCTGACCCTGCAGAGGATCGACACCCAAAACCGCGCGCGTGTTCAGCGCGCCTGGGAGGTTCAGAGCGCAACCGGGCGATCCCTTTCGGATTGGCAGGCCGACACACCCGCCCCGATACTGGATATTCAAAACACGGTACCGATTGTTTTCGACGCCAGAAAAGACTGGCTGCTGGATCGCATCAACCGACGGTTCGACCTGATGTTGGACCAAGGAGCTATAGAGGAAGTGGAGGCCATGCGCGATCGCTATGACCCCTCTTTTCCCTCCTGTAAAGCGATCGGCGTTCCGGAGCTAATGGGCTACCTGGACGGCCGCATGACACTGGATGAGGCGCGCGAAAAAGCGACGATCGCGACACGTCAGTTTGCCAAGCGTCAACGCACATGGTTCCGTGCGCGCATGAAGTTCTGGCATCACCTTGACGCAGCGCGTTGAAGGTTGCAGCCGCCGGATACGATAAAGCCCAATATAACAACGCCTTAATCAGCACCATGGTGAGAGATAGATATGTATCCATCTATCCGTCACAACGTGTCTCGTTTCCTTTCACATTGAAACTTTCCGAACCTCACTTTCTGCCCGGATGTCGTTTTTGTACCATCTATGACGATTTCCAACATTGACGCAGGGAAAAAACTGGTGCCGAATGCGGCTATGGGGATGTTGATAAATCGTAAATCCAAGCCCGTGGCCCTACCAACCGAGACTAAACGGTCCCTGTAGTGCCCGGCTCTATCAATCAGAAACACGAAATCTAAAAAAATTATGTGTCACAGGGAGACATCTATGGAAAACCAGACAATCAACGGAAAGCCGATGCATTGGGCGGCAGAGATGCACGCCAAGGAATATCGTGAGGGCAATCTGAGCCGTCGTGAATTTCTGGCCCGTGTAACCGCGCTGGGCGTTGCTGTACCGACGGCATATGGCATGATTGGCCTGCAGTCACCGGCAGCCGCTGCCGAACCTCAGCGTGGCGGCACCATCCGCTATCAAATGGAAGTGCGCGCACTGAAAGACCCGCGCACATATGACTGGACGCAGATCGCAACCTTCACGGCTGGCTGGCTGGAATATCTTGTCGAATACAATAATGACGGCTCGTTCAAACCCATGTTGCTGGAAAGCTGGGAAGCCAATGATGACGCCACTGAATACACGCTGAACGTCCGCAAAGGTGTGAAGTGGAACAATGGTGACGATTTCACTGCCGAAGACGTAGCTCGCAATATCGAAGGTTGGTGCGACGGGTCTCTGGAAGGGAACTCGATGGCCTCGCGCATGGCCTCACTGATGGATGAGAGCACTCAGAAAGCCGCAGATGGCGCCATCACCGTTGTCGACTCGCATACAGTCAAGCTGAAGTGCAACGCGCCGGATATCACGATCATCCCCGGCATGGCAGATTACCCGGGTGCAATCGTACACAGCAGCTTTGATGCAAATGATATGCTGTCCAACCCAGTTGGTACGGGTTTCATGATGCCCGAAAGCCATGAGGTCGGCGTGAAGGGCGTTCTGGTCCGCAACGAAGGCTTTGACTGGTGGGGCTACGAAGCTGGTAAAGGCGGCTATATCGACCGGATCGAATTCATCGATTATGGCACTGACCCTGCTGCTTTCCTGGCCGCCTATGAGGCCGAAGAGATCGATATGAACTGGGAATCGGTTGGCGAGTTTGTCGACATCTTTGACAGTATTGGGCTTGTCCGCTCGGAAATCCCATCGGGCTTTACCATTGTCATTCGCCCCAACCAGCTGGCTGAAGACGCCGATGGCAACAAGATCTACGGCGACAAGAGGGTCCGTCAGGCCCTCGCCATGGCAGTTGACAACGCCGTCTGCCTTGAACTTGGCATGTCCGGCTACGGCATCACTGCCGACAACTGTCATGTAGGCCCGATGCACCCCGAGTACGACTCGGCTGTGACGCGTATCCCTTACGATCCGGCAGGCGCAAAGGCGCTGATGGACGAAGCGGGTATGGGCGATTTCGAGCACGAAGTGCAGTCGATCGACGATGACTGGCGTCGCAATACCACGGCTGCGGTAGTGGCTCAGTTGAACGATGCGGGCATCAAGGCAAAGCACACGGTTCTGCCCGGTTCGACATTCTGGAACGACTGGACCAAGTACCCGTATTCCTCGACCAACTGGAACCACCGCCCGCTGGGCACGCAGGTTCTGGCACTGGCGTATAAGTCGGGTGTCGCTTGGAACGAGTCTGGTTTTGCCAACGAAGAGTTCGACAAGCTGCTGGCCGAGGCGAACTCGATCGCGGATGTCGATATGCGCCGTGAGGTGATGGCGAAGCTGCAGACGATCATGATCGACGAAGGCGTGGTCATCCAGCCCTATTGGCGGACCGCGATGCGTCACCACCGCGACAATATGGTCGGTGTCGAAAAGCACATTGCGGACCTGCCGCAGCTTTATAAGTTCGGCCTGACTTCCTAAGCCGAAACCTACAAGGGCCGCGCCAATCTGGCGCGGCCCTTCGTCCTCAATACGGCGACCAGAATAATAGCAATGCGTGGGGCGAAATGCCTGTCACGCCAGCCGATCAACAGGGGCTAACATGGGACTTTTTATTCTAAGGCGTGTGGGGATTATGCTGCTTACAGCGTTGTGCCTGACATTCCTGGTCTTCTTCCTTACCAATCTCTATCCGAACCTGGAAAAACTTGCGAAGACGCAGGGCAATTTCCGGATGTCTGATGAACAGGTCGAAAGCTATCTAGAGAAAAACGGCTACCTCCAGTCCACGCCGATCAAATACGGTGAATGGCTGGGTGTCCTGCCCTCGTTCCGACACACGAATGAGGACGGTACCGTTCAGGGCAGATGTATCCTGCCAGGCAAAACTGCCGAGGAATCTCCGAATTTCTGCGGTATCCTGCAGGGGTACTGGGGATATTCAACTGTCTTCAAGGAAGAGGTCTCTACCGTTGTTGGCAACCGGCTGGCACTGACCGGACGGCTGATGTTCTGGGTGATGCTGCTGATGGTCCCTTCGGCACTCATTCTGGGCATCCTGGCCGGGATGAAGGAAGGTTCGGCCACTGACCGGACGCTTTCAACCTTTGCCATCACGACGACGGCGACGCCAGAATACGTCTCGGGCGTTATCTTCATAGCGATCTTCACATCCTCCGCCGTCGGGTTGAAATGGTTCAAAGGCACCGCCACGCAAGCGATGGAGAACCCGACGTTCGAGAACTTCTTCCTACCAGTTCTGACCATCGCGCTTTACGGGATGGGCTATATCGCCCGGATGACCCGCGCCTCAATGACCGAGGTGATGACGGCGCAATACATCAGGACGGCGCGTCTGAAAGGCGTGTCATTCCCGAATATCGTCATGAAACACGCGCTGCGCAACGCGCTTATCGCGCCCTTTACTGTCATTATGCTGCAGTTCCCATGGCTGCTGAATGGTGTCGTGATCGTCGAGACCCTGTTCAACTACAAGGGTTTTGGCTGGGCGCTTGTACAGGCGGCGGGCAACAATGACATACAGCTTCTGCTGGCGATCTCGGTCGTGTCGGTCTTTGTGGTGCTGGTGACGCAGCTGATCTCGGATATCGGCTATGTCTACCTCAACCCGCGCATCCGCATTTCGTAAGGAGGGATAGATCATGGAACCACTTACCTGGACCGGCTCTATCGCCTTCCTGAACCCGCTGTTGATGCTTGCGTTGGGACTGATGCTTTTGTCCATCGTTGTCTGGATGCTGGCAAGTATCGTGCTGCCCGAAGATCAGATGATTGTGAATGCCGATGGGACGCTCAGTTCGAGCTCTGGCCTGAGAATCCTGATACAATCGGCGCTGCGATATAGCTTTCTGGCAAGTGTGGGAATTGCGGTGGCGTACATTGTCCTTGGCATCCTGATGGGGACCAGTGCTGGCATCATCGGCGCAATCTCTCAGCAGTTTCTGCCCGTCTGGCTGTCGCTGATCATCCTTTATGCGATGTCGATTGCGTTCAAGCGCAAGCTGGGCCTATACGGCAAGCTGTTCGACAGCCCCATTGGTATGATCGGCTTTGGCCTTGTGATGTTCTGGGTGTTCACCGGCATATTTGGCGCACTCGATCTGATCGTAACCCACGATCCGCTGTCGCAGGTCTCAGGCATGAAGAACAAGGTGCCGGGCACCCCGCTTCCCAATCTGGAGGACGGTCAATACGCTTGGTATTTGCTGGGTGGAGATAACCTCGCGCGCGACGTCTTTAGCCGTATGGTTAAAGGTGCCTGGATCGTCGTGCAGATCGCGCCGCTGGCGACGATGTTTGCCTTCATGGTTGGTATCACTCTGGGTTTACCCGCAGGCTACTATGGCGGGCGTCTGGATACGCTCCTGTCATTCCTCGCGAACCTGATCCTGGCCTTTCCCGTGATCTTGCTGTTCTACCTTTTGGTCACGCCCGAGATCGTAGCGACCGGCGTGCCGAACTATATGGCCGCGATCCTGTTCGTGTTCCCGATCATCTTCCTCGGCGTTCTGCTGAATTCGCGTTTCTATACGCGTCCCAGTTTTCGAACGCCTTTGTTGATCGGGGTTCTGGGTGTTGCGCTCTGGCTCTACCTGTCGCTGATTTCGACCGGTGGCTACATCATCAACACCGACAGCTACCGCATCTGGGGTCTCCCGACCTACCTTGATCTGTTCGATATTCCAGGCGGTATTCTGGTGGTGTTCGTCTCGGTGGTCTTCGTGAACTCACCGACCGTGTTCCGCATCGTGCGCGGACTGGCGCTGGACATCAAAACTCGCGACTATGTGGCTGCGGCCCAAACGCGCGGCGAGGGTCCATGGTACATCATGCTGTGGGAAATCCTGCCCAACGCGCGTGGTCCGCTGATCGTCGATTTCTGCCTGCGCATCGGCTACACGACCATCCTGCTTGGAACCTTGGGTTTCTTTGGGCTGGGGCTGCCACCGGAAAGCCCGGACTGGGGCTCGACGATCAACGAGGGGCGCAAGCTTCTGTCGATCTATCTACATCCCGCACTGCCGCCCGCGCTGGCATTGCTGTCGCTGGTTCTTGGCTTGAACCTGCTGGCGGATGGTCTGCGCGAAGAAAGTCTGAAGGACTGATTGTGATCGAGGTGCGGCAGACGGTGAAGGGACCCTGCCGACCTCCCGCGCTCTTATACCCTCTTCTAAAGGT